>CANPWC010000109.1 GCA_947581905.1 uncultured Acetatifactor sp. | reverse complement strand
CTTCTTTGCGCTTGAGCAATAAGACCTCCACATGGCCTCCCGTTGCCTCCCGCTCCCCTATGAGCCTGGCGGGAATCACCTTTGTATTGTTCAGGACCAGGCAATCCCCTGGATTCAGATAATCTACCACTTCCCGGAACACATGGTGGGAAACCGCGCCCGTATTTTTGTCCAACACAAGAAGCCTGGAGGACGCCCGGTCCTCCAGGGGGTCTTGCGCAATGAGTTCCTGCGGTAATTCAAAATAAAAATCCGATTTCTTCAGTTGCTCCATCGGGCATGCTCCTAACCAAATCTGTGATGCTTATCTCGTTCCAACCGGCCATGCCGCCTTTAGGCATCCGCCTCTTCCACGAAGGCACGGTAGCCGCGGTAGGTCTCATAGACGTCCGCCTTGCTGGTCGCCTCCCAGGGCGCATGCATGCTCAGTACGGCCACTCCGCTGTCAATGACGCTCATGCCATACAAAGCCAGGATATAAGCGATGGTCCCGCCGCCGCCTAAGTCTACCCTGCCCAGCTCCGCCGTCTGGAAGCGCACCTGGCGTTTCTCATAAATCCGCCTGATCTGTGCCAGGTATTCCGCGTTCGCGTCATTGGAACCAGACTTGCCGCGGGAGCCGGTGAACTTGTTCAACACCATGCCGCCGCCTAAATAAGCCACGTTCTTCTTATCAAAGCTGGCTGCGAAAGCAGGATCAAAGGCGCTGCTTACGTCAGAGGACAGCATGCAGCTTTTTGCAAGGCATCTGCGCAGGTTCAGTTCGCTGTATCCCCCGCACAGGTTCATCAGCTCCGCCACCGCGTTCTCAAAGAAACGGGACTGCATGCCCGTCGCGCCAACGGAACCGATTTCCTCCTTATCGACCAGGATGCAGCACAAAGTACGCTCCGTCACAGGCGTATCCAGCATCGCTTTCATGGAAGTAAAGGCACAGACCCTATCGTCCTGCCCATAAGAAAGGATCATGCTGCGGTCAAGGCCGGCCTCCCTCGCCTTGCCTGCCGGAACCACTTCCAATTCAGCGGATATGAAATCTTCCTCTTCCATGTCATATTGACGCTTCAGGATATCCAGGATGCCCTTTTTCACGGCATCTTTGGCTTTCTTGCCGCTCTCCGCTTCCTTGCCGTCCTCCGCGCCCTCTCCCAACCGGATGGGGCGGTTGCCGATGATAATGTCCAGCGCCTCGCCTTCGATGACCTTGGCGGCCTCTTTCTTCAGCTGTTCCTGGGACAGATGGACTAGAAGGTCTGAAATGAAGAACACGGGATCCTCCTCATCCTCTCCGATATTGATCTCGATCGTCGTCCCATCCTTCTTCACCACTACGCCGTGCAAGGCTAAGGGCAGCGTCACCCACTGATACTTCTTCACGCCGCCATAGTAATGGGTGTCCAGATAGGCGAAACCGCCCTCTTCATACAAGGGGTTCTGCTTGATATCGAGCCTCGGGCTGTCAATGTGCGCCCCCAGGATGTTCATGCCCTCAGACATGGGACGCCTGCCAATTTGGAACATGGCGATCGACTTATTCATCCATACGCTGTAAACCTTGTCCCCCGCTTTCAGGCCGCCTTGCCCGACGCAAGCCTCCAGTTCCCGATATCCGGCTTGTTCCGCCGCATTCACGATCTCATCGATACATTCCCGTTCCGTCTTCCCATTGTCCAGGAAAACGCGATACTCCTCACACAGCTTCTCCAGTTCGGCAAGCTGCCCGTCGTCATAGGTTTCCCAGGTGTTCTTCTTCTCCATCTCTATCTCTATGTCTCCTTTTCCTCCCTTGCCTTGCCGTCACGGCCAGGCTAAGGGTATTCCACAAGTATTTTACGTGGGAAGAGGAGTTTCGTCAATAGATTTCCAAAATTTTGCGGACTTCCTCCAGGCTCATCCCCTTTTCGACCGCGATCCGCGCCAGGTCGTCATATTCGTATTTGCGCCGGATCACGCCATATCCCTGGGAAACCTTGCGGCGCACGGGCCCAAACGGGGTATCCAGTTCCTCCATGCGCCTGTCCAGCACGTAGCGCCGGCAGGGCGTCTCCCGGATGCCGAGGGTGGTCGTATGGGAAAATAAAATGGGAACCAGCTTTTCCTTGGCGGATTCCTCGCAAAGGACGGTGAGCAGGGTGCCCGGACGAGATTTCTTCATTCCAACCGGCACCGTGAACACCTCCCTGGCGCCGGCTTCCAGGAGCCGGTCCATGGCAAACCCCAAGTCTTCCGCCGTCATATCGTCCACATTGCAGGAAAGCTCGACGACCTCATCGGTCTTGTCCTGTGTTTCCCCCAACAAGGCTCGCAGGCAGTTCGCCATCGGGAAATCCTTCTTGCCCATGCCGTAACCGATGGCGGATATGCTCATTACGGGCATGCTGCCAAAACGAGTGGCGAAATGCTTTAAAAGCGCGGCTCCGGTAGGGGTGCACAATTCCCCTTTCACTTCTCCCCCGTAAATGGGCAGACCTTTTAACAAATAAGCGGTCGCAGGGGCAGGCACCGGCAGGATGCCGTGGGCACAGCGGACTTGCCCGCTGCCTACATGGATGGGCGAGCACACCACTTCCTGTGGGTCCAACGCTTCCATCATGAGGCAGACCGCCGTCACATCCGCCACGGCATCCATGCTTCCCACTTCATGGAAATGAATCTCCTCCACGGCACAACCATGGACATGGCTTTCCGCCTCCGCAATGGACTGGTAGACTGCCAGGACGTGTCTGCGGACCGCCGGGGACACCGGCAGGTTTGACACGATCCGCTCAATATCCGCCATGCTGCTGTGATGATGGTGCGCCTCATGGTTATGGTTGTAGTCGTGCTCGTGATCGTGCTCATGGTCGTGCTCATGCTCATGGTCGTGCTCATGCCCGTGGTCGTGCTCATGCCCGTGGTCGTGCTCATGCCCGTGGTCGTGCTCATGCCCGTGGTCGTGCCCATGGTCGTGGTCGTGCGGCCCGCTTTCCTCATGCTCCCCTTCTTCCTCCCCGTGGACCTTTACCGTCATATGGGTGCCTATGATGCCGCACTTTGAGGCAGGGGCCATTTCGTAGCGCACTCCGGGAATGCCCAGCCCGTTCAGCCGCCCGACCCATTCTTTAGGGTCCGGGAAAAGCTCCAAAAGGGCCGCCGTCAGCATGTCCCCCGCCGCCCCCATTCCACAATCCAAATATAATGTCTTCATCTTCCTCCTTCCCGCCGGCTTTCCTCTGCGGCGCAACCTATTTTCCATAACGCCAGGCAATTCCCTTAGAACGTAAGGAGCGCCTGCCGTCAAACGTTTTCAGATATTCTCATTCTGCATCATATCCGCCAGGTTCCATCGTTTCATCTTCCCCATGGAGTACCGCAGGATGCAGACCAGGACCAAATAAAGGGCCGGTATGCTGATCAGGATGGATTCCCATGGCACCCGATAAGGCAGGTCAAACTCAATCTTGAAAATCGAATATAACCCATAGGACAGCAGGCATCCTGCCGGCACCGCGAAAAACAGCGCCTTTCCCCCATAGATCAGGTTCTCCAGGCTGATCATGCGGCGGAACTGGGAACGTGTCATCCCCACGGATGCCAGCATGGCAAATTCCCGGCTGCGAAGCTCCAGGTTGGTGGTAATGGTGTTAAACACATTCGTTATACCGATCATGGCGACGACTGTGATGAACCCATACAGGAAAATCCCCAGGATCGTGAGCAAGGCCCTGCTTTCCTCATACGTGCGGGCCCGATTCGTGATCCAATAATCCACGGGCCCGATCTGGCTTTCAACCGCATCCTCCAAGGCATAGGCGTCTTCACATTGGAAATAGACCTCGATCGCGCCGATATCGTCCATATGCCGCTCTGCCCATTCATCACTGACCAATAAAACGACCATATGGGTTTGGTCAGAAACGCACATGGGACGCTTGGAGGCCACGGCCGCGATCTGGATTTCCATCGGTTCTTCCCCTTCTTCGTCAAAATAGCCCTTGATCACATCGCCTTGTTGATAACGATAGCGATACCCTTGATAAACCTTCCTGTCGGAACCGCTCCCGCTGGTGACGTAGAGAACATAGTCATCCAGCAAAATCGCCTGATCTTCCACTTCCCTAAGATCAAGGTGAAGCTGGCTGCAATAATCCCGATAAGCCTCCTCTTCCATGGATAACAAGTAAAACATTTCCTCTGTTCTTTCCCTAATTCCGGCTTCTTCCCGATCTTCCTCATATTTTTCCGTAAAAGGGACCTGTTCGGAAGGAACATACAGCACTCCCAGCCTCTTACAAGCCTCCGCCTTAATCACCCCGTCCAGCTTTGTAAGCTTGACCGCCTCCTCATAGGCCTCCTGTTCCTGCCCTCCAAACCAATCCAGGCTCACGCGGACCTGCCAAGGGATGTCTTGAAAGGTCAGCCGGGAAGATTCCAGCCCCATATGGATCAAGGAGCTTAAAGAGATGAACATGGACAGGCTCACCACAATGGCAATGACCGTGGTCCGATACTTCCCACGGGAACGTTTCAGGTTCCGATAGGCTACCAGGCCGCCGACGCCGAACAGCTTCTTATAAAACCTTGCCATCAGGTCCGGCTTGCCAAGCTTCCGGTCCGCTTTCTCCAGGCGCTTCCTTTCCCTGCGGCCCAGGCACAGGGACTCATTGCCGCGAATGGCCATGATGGGGGAAATCCTTCCGGCCCTCATGGCGGCCTGGAGGGCGGACAGGTACAGGATGACGATGGATAAGGCCACGCCCAAAGCCATAGCCCCATAAGAGGGCTGATAGACCAGGGCCACCCCCATGGCTTGTTCCATTAAGCCGCTCATGATAAGGACGATGGCAAGCGTCGCCGCCATTCCAAAAAAAAGCCCCAAAGGGATCCCAATGCAGCCTAAGCAGACGGCTTCCTGGAACACCATGCCGCGCAGCTGCTTCCTCGTCGCCCCAACGGAAGAGAGCATCCCGTAAAGCTTCAGCTTTTCCGTCAGGGAAATGGCAAAGCTGTTGCGGATGCAAAAGACGGAAGACGCAATGACGATGCCCATGGCAAAGGCGGATAATAAGACCAGCATCCTGGCAAGCCCGTCCTCCAGGGCAAAACGCTCCAACCGGACCAGCTTCCTATGGACGGAAACGCTGCTGGCGATCGCCCCCAGCTTTGACAGCTGTTGCTCGTCCAGGTTCGTCATCGTGGTATACTCTTGCTGCGGAATACCCAACAACCCTGCGGTAGTCTGGCAAACCTCCTTTAAGCCTTCTTTCGTATAGGTGGCATAAACCACCAGCTTGCCTTTTGCCGTTTCCTCCGGCAGATAAGTGATCGCCGGAAAACAAGGGGAAGTGGCAATTTCCAGGGCTCCCGTTTCCTTTAGGATGCCGACGACCTTATAGGTCTTCTTCTGCCTCGGGCAAAATTCCTCCCCCTCCTCATAATTGGAGATCTCCCTTAATTTTTCCCCCTCAAAATAGCGGTCCCCCACGTCCAGTTCCAAAAGGTCCCCCAGCTTTATATCTACGCCGCCGAACCTTTTGACCTCTTTGGAAATGGCTATTTCATCCTCAGACTGCGGGAAACGCCCTGCCTCCACTTCCTGCATGTTGGCCGTAAAGCCTTCTTCATTCATGGCATAAATCACATAGTAAGGCTTGCTTTCGTTCTTACTTTCCTTGCAGGGGGCCAGGCCCAAGATCTGCCGGATCCCATATTTTTCCACCAGACGGTTTTCCCGGAAATATTTCAGGTCTTGGGCGTCTACGCCGCCAAAACGATAATGGTAATCACCGCTGCCTTTTTTCTCATATACGATATAGGTGGCGTACAGGCTTTCCGCCATGTTGGCCACCGCCGTGATCAGGGACGTGGCTAAGATGACGCCCACGATCGTCACCAAGGTGCGCTTCCGGTTCAGCTTCATGGAATGGTAGGTCAGCCTCTTCAACACGTTCATGGCCGCCCTCCTTCCTGCGCTTCCCTCTTAGCGCCCTGTAAAGGCTGTGCATTCTGGGGCGCATGATCCGGCTCTTCCCGCCTGGCTCCCTGCAGGGACTGCACATCCCCTCTGATCGAGCCGTCTTCCAGGGTGATGACGCGGTCCGCCTGTTTCGCGATCTCCAGGTCATGCGTGATCATGACGATCGTCTGCTTATATCTGCGGTTCGAATACCGCAAAAGCTCCACGATCTCCTCACCCGCCTTGGAATCCAGGTTGCCCGTGGGTTCATCGGCCAGCAAGATCGCAGGTCGGTTCATCAACGCCCTGCCGATGGCCACCCGTTGCTGTTGGCCTCCGGACAGCTCATTGGGCAGATGGTTCATCCGCCGGTCCAGCTTAAGCGTCGCCGCCAGCTCCTCCACATAGTCCCAATCCGGCTCTTTCCCATCCAATTCACACGGCAAGACCATATTTTCCCTGACATTCAAGACCGGGATCAGGTTGTAGAACTGATAGACCAACCCAATCTGCCTTCTTCTGAAAATAGCCAGCTTATCCTGGTCCAGCCCATAAATGTCCTGGTCCTCGACAAACACCTTTCCCCGCGTGGGACGGTCTACCCCGCCCAACATGTGCATCAGCGTGGACTTGCCGCTTCCGGAGCTTCCCACGATCGCCAAAAACTCCCCTTTCGTGACCGACAGGTCCACGTCGTTTACGGCTACGACCTTGTTTTCCCCTTTCCCGTAAACCTTCGTCAGATTTTTCGCCTGTAAGATTTCCATCGTCCATGTCCTTTCCTGGGTATCCTTATTCGGTAATGCGAAACGGAGGCACCCCTTTTGTTCCCGTTTTGCAATTCCACTATACTTCCGGAAAATGACATTTCCGTGACATTATCCAACTTTCTTGAATTTCACCAAAAACTCCGTCCCCTGCCCGGGATGGGAGCTTACGGACAAAATGCCGTCCTGCCGCTCTATGATCTCCCATGCCAGGGACAGTCCGATGCCCGTGCTGCTTTCCGCCGCCTGCCCGCCCTGATAGAACCGTTCAAAAATATGCTTCTGGTCCTCAAGGGAAATGCCATCGCCATGGTCGCGGATAGACAGGGCGCGATACACCGCGTTGTCCTGCGTCCCAATCTCGACCTTGCCCCCTGGATGGCTGTGCTCCAACGCATTTTTCAAAAGATTGGACAAAGCCTCTTTAAGCCACCTCGCGTCCCCCAGGATGTTCCCGGCCTTGAGAGGGGGCAGGACGATCTCCACCTGCCGGTATTCCGCCAGTAATTCCAAATCTTCCACAGCCTTTTCCAATAATTCATCCAGGGAAACATCCTTACGTTCAAATTCCACCACGCCCGCGTCCAAACGGGAAAGCTTTAACAAAGTGGCGATCATCCAGTTCATGCTGCCGAGCTGCCTCGTGATTTCCGCCAGGAACCTTTTGCGCGTGGCCTCCTCCATTTCCCCATCCTCGGAAAGATTATCCAGCAGCACCATGACGGAGGTCAAGGGCGTCTTTAGTTGATGGGAAATATCCGAAACGGAATCCGCCAGGGCCCTCTTCTGCTTTCCGGACAGCTCCGCGCCCTCCTTTAACATGACGGTCACTTTATACAACTCATTTTGAAGGCTGCTCAATTCATCTTCCTGGTTCTCCTCAAGCTTCAACTGATAAACGCCGCGTTCTACCTGGCGGATCTGTTTCGTAAGCTCGTCCAGCTTCGCCTGACGAAGACGCGCTTCCCATAATAAGCCTGCCAATCCAGCCGCCACCACAAAAACGATCAGCCCGTTCCCCAACAGGATCATCCGATGTAGCAACGCTTCCTGTCTGCCAGAAACCATGTCACCTGGGAAAATGCCATACTGCGCCAACAATTTCCCGCTTTGCCCGCTTACGTCCGCTTCCTCCAACCCATCCAGGAAGCGTCCGACGTCAAAGCCAGGATCCGTTTCCAACGCCTGATCCAATAGGGACGCGACGGTCCGGTAATTGTGTTCGCCTATCCGCCCCTCTATCCATCCTGCCGCCAGGTTCCAGGCCAAGAGCACAGCCAACAGCAAGATCCCGAACCAGACGCATAAGTATTTCAAGCCTTTCTGCCGTCCAAACCTACGCCTCATCCATC
>CANPWC010000108.1 GCA_947581905.1 uncultured Acetatifactor sp. | reverse complement strand
TAAGGCAGGTCTTCGGGGAGATCGTCACCAAGCGTAATATCCAAGAGGACCCTTTCGAGTTCAGGGGCATCCGGGAATACCAGCCTTATGACGACATCCGCAGCGTGAATTGGAAGGCGACCGCCCGCCTGCAGGGCCTGATGGTGAACCAGAGGGGATATACCACCCAGGAGGCGGTGCGGATTTTTTTTGATATCGAGGATACCGGCATCCTGAAGAAGACCGACGCGGTGGAGGCTTCCCTTAGGGTGGTGGCGGGCATCGCCAAATACTTCCTGGAGCTTGGGGTCAAGGTGGCCGTGTTCGGCAATGGGGTCGACATGCTTTCCCATTTGCCCATGAAGATTCCGGCAGGGGCCGGGAGCGGCCAGTTGGACAGCATTTACAAGGCGTTGGCCAGGGTGGACGTGGAAAGGCCGACGACGGATTTCACCGAAGACTTCCGGGAAGAACTGCTTGGCGGAGGCAGGGGGACCCAGACGTTCTTCGTCTCTCCCAACGCGTACGATGACTTCCTAGGGCTGTTAGCCAGGTTCCATGGCATGGGGCATCCGTACCTTTGGTTCTATCCCGTATGGGAATCCAAGGACCCGCCCGTGCCGGACTGGGCGAAGCCCCATGCCAAGGTGCTGCATGTCAGGGAATGAGGGCTTTTTTTGGTTTGTGTTGATTTGTGCCGGAGCGTAAAGGCGAAGGAGTATGGATCAGGATGAAGAACGATGGAATAAGGCAATTGAAGGAATTTATCATATCGCAGATGAACCATTGGGTCGTCTTTACCGTCGCCGTCGCGGTCATGGTCCTTGGAAGGGCGCAGCGCCCCATCCTATGGCTCTGGCTTTTGTGCAGCCTGCTGCCATATGTCTATTACCACATCCGGGATTCCATAAGCGGCGTCTTCTCCAACCTGTTTTTACATGGGCTGTTCGCGGTCTTTTTGGGCGTCCTGCCATGCCCGGACCCCCTCCAGGCGGGTTTGCTTCGTGTGACGGCCGTCTGTTACATGGCATATTCCCTTTGGATCAAGTCGCGGAAAGAGGACGTGTCGGACATCGCCATCCTACCGATCCTGGCAGCGGGCATCATTGCCATTTCCTACGGGGTCGCCCTGAAAAGGGGCGAGGATGGATGGGATTTGTATTTCATCTTTCCCCTGGTGGTTTATGTGGCGTTCTATTTCCTGCAGCATTATATGGAGCGTTACCTGCGTTTCCTGTCAGTGAACAGTTCCAGCGCAGGCAAGATCCCGGCAAAGGACATGTTCCGCTCCGGCTTTGGCATTACTGGCGCATTCACGGCCCTGGGCGTCCTTTTCCTGCTTCTGGTATCCGGCTTAGGCTGGCTGCCCCAGGTCGCGGACTGGCTGAAAGGGATCCTTGTGTGGCTGGTCCGGAAGCTGGCCCGGGAGGGCGGAAATGAGGAAGTGGCCGAGATCCCAGAAGAAATAGCGGCCCCGGACTTATCCACTATGCCGGCCCTGGAGCCCACGGAACCCTCCATGTTCTGGAAAGTCCTGGAGATGATCCTCGTGTTTTTCGTAAGCGTCGCCATGTTGGCTGCCACGATCATGGGGCTTATCTTCGTGACCCGCATCCTGATGGGTAAGTTTCGCCAGGTGGGGAAGCGGCGGGAAAAGGAGGTCCAGGACATGGAGGATGTCCGGGAAAAGTGCCAGATTGACTGGAGCCTGCATAGGAAGCCCTTGTTGGAGCGGTTGACGCCCCGGGAGAGGATCCGCAGGATTTTCAGGAAACAGGTCCTTATCGGGAAGCATGTGATCTTGCAGGGGCGTAAATCCGCGCGCCTGGAGGTGCTGACCGCCAGGGAGTGCACGGACAGGCTGGACCAGGATTTGTTAGGGACCCTTTATGAGAAAGCCCGGTACTCTGAGGAGGAGTGTACCTTGGAAGACATCCGGGCGCTTCGGGAGGAAAAATAAGCGGTGGATGAGAAATGTTTACAGCAGCTTCAAGACGCCCAGATGGTGTTGGTAGGGATCGGGGAAGCTTTCGACGGGGTGCGTTCGCTGCGGGAAAGGGACGATTACGAGGCGCTTTGCAAGCGCTTGGAAGAGGCGGGGAAGCCCTGGCTGCTTCCAGCCCTGAACCGTTTCCTGTTGGAAAAGGAAGCGGGCTTGGACAGGCGTCTTGCGGCGCTTGAGAGGCTGCGCGCCCTGTTGGAGGGCAAGAACTTCTTCCTGGTAAGCGTCTCCACCAATGATCTGGTATGGGACAGCGGCATAAGGCAGGATCGGATCGTGGCGCCCTGCGGAGGAAGCCGCTTTAAGCAGTGCATAAACCCTGACGCGCATGGCGGGAAAGGGAGCGTGCTGCCCTTAAGCGAAGAGGAAAGGAAGCGCCTGGAGGATTGTGCCAGGCAAGACGCCTGGGAAGATTTTTCGCTGGATCCTTGTCCGGTATGCGGCTCTCCCATGGCCTGTAATAATATTTATGCCCAAAACTATGACGAAAGCGGTTATTTGGACCGTTGGTCGTTGTATACCAAGTGGCTGCAGGGCTCCATGAACCGCAGGCTCTGCATCCTGGAATTGGGGGTGGGCCTGCAATTCCCGAGCGTCATCCGGTTCCCGTTCGAGAAGTTGGCTTACTATAACCTGAAATCCTCCCTGATCCGCGTGCATCCGACCCTGCCGCAGCTGCCCCAGGGGTTGGGCGGGCGGGGAAGCGCCATTGGGGAAGACGCCGTAAGCTGGCTGTTGGGCTAAAGTAAAGCGCCCTGGGAGGCAGGCGTTTGGATTCCCTGTCGGGCAGTGATGCTTCCCTGTCAGGCAGGCGATGGTTTTCACCCTTGCCTTTCGCGCGTTCCTGTGGTAAACTATTGAAATGCGGCGATGGAGGATGGATTGGCGCTTCCTCGTACGTATAATTATGGAAAATATTCAAAAAGCGCATGTATAACGCATGTACATAGGAAAGAAAAAAGATGATCGCGATGATAGACTATGATGCCGGCAATATTCGAAGCGTGGAAAAGGCCTTGATGGCTTTGGGGACGCAGCCCATCCTGACCAGGGACCCGGACCGGATCCTGGAGGCGGACGGGGTGATCCTGCCGGGCGTAGGGGCGTTCGGTGACGCCATGGAGCGGCTTAGGGGCTATGGGCTGCTTCCAGCCATCTACGGGACGGTGGAGAGGGGCGTGCCATTCCTGGGCATCTGCCTGGGGCTGCAGCTATTGTTTGAGGAAAGCGAGGAAAGCCCCGGCGTCAGAGGGTTGGGCATCCTGCCTGGAAAGATCTGCAGGATTCCCCAGGGAGAGGATAAATCCGGCGAAAGGCTCAAGGTTCCCCAGATCGGCTGGAACGGTCTGTCGTTCCCCCGGGAAGGAAGGCTTTTTTATGGCGTGCCGGAAGGCTCCTATGTGTATTTCGTCCATTCTTATTACCTGAAAGCATCGGATGAGGGCATTGTGACGGCCACGACGCGCTACGGCGTGGACATCCACGCGTCCGTGGAGTGGAAGAACGTGTTCGCCTGCCAGTTCCACCCGGAGAAAAGCTCCGCGGTGGGGCTTCGGATTTTGGAGAATTTCATCTCTGTGGTTAAGGAGGCTCAATAGATGCTTACCAAAAGGATCATTCCCTGCCTGGACGTAAAGGACGGCAGGGTAGTGAAGGGCGTGAACTTTGTAAACCTGCGGGATGCCGGGGATCCGGCGCTTGTGGCCGCCGCTTATGATAAAGAAGGTGCGGACGAGCTGGTCTTCCTGGACATTACGGCTTCCGCAGACGCAAGGAATACCCGCCTGGAGTGGGTGCGGCAGGTGGCCAGCCAGGTCTTCATCCCGTTTACGGTAGGGGGCGGCATCCGCACGGTGGAGGATTTTCGGATCCTTTTGCGGGAAGGGGCGGACAAGGTTTCCGTCAATACCGCCGCCATCCAGGACCCTGCGCTGGTTTCCCAGGCCGCTTTGAAGTTCGGCAGCCAGTGCGTGGTAGTCGCCATAGACGCCAAACGGCGGACGGATGGGGAAGGATGGAGCATTTATAAGAACGGCGGACGCGTGGACGTGGGTCTGGACGCCGTGGAATGGGCGCGGACGGCGGAACGGCTTGGGGCCGGGGAGATCCTGTTGACCAGCATGGATGCGGACGGCACCAAGGCGGGATATGACCTTGAACTGACCAGGGCGGTTTCCCAAGCGGTCTCGATACCGGTCATCGCTTCCGGCGGGGCGGGAGCGCCCGGGGACTTTTACCAGGCTTTGACGACGGGAGGGGCGGACGCCGCGTTGGCGGCTTCCCTGTTCCATTATAAAGAACTGACGATCCGGCAGGTGAAGGATTACCTGGCGGCAAGGGACGTGACGGTGCGTCAGGTTTAGGAGGAGATGGACGGCATGGCGATGATCACGAATGATTGGCTTCCCGCCCTTAAGGGGGAATTTCGGAAGCCCTACTATGCGGAGCTGTTTCGCTTCGTACAGAAAGAATACAACACGACGCAGGTTTTCCCTCCGGCGGATGATATTTTCAACGCGTTCCACCTGACCCCTTTAAGCGAGGTGAAGGTGGTGATCCTGGGGCAGGACCCTTACCATAATGTGGGACAGGCCCATGGGCTTTGTTTTTCCGTACAGCCCCAGGTGGAAATCCCTCCCTCTTTGGTGAACATTTATCAGGAGCTGCACGACGACCTGGGCTGCTACATCCCCAACAACGGCTACCTGGTGAAATGGGCCAAGCAGGGCGTTTTGCTTTTGAACACGGTCCTGACCGTGCGAGCCCACATGGCGAATTCCCATCGGGGCAAGGGTTGGGAGGAGTTCACGGATGCGGCGATCCGGGTCCTGAATGAACAGGACCGTCCCATCGTCTTCATCCTGTGGGGGAGGCCGGCACAGCTTAAAGCCTCCATGTTGGACAATCCCAAGCACCTGATCCTGGAAGCGCCCCATCCCAGCCCCTTATCCGCTTATCGGGGCTTCTTTGGGAGCCGGCCCTTCAGTAAGACGAACAACTTCCTGGTCGAACATGGCGAGACGCCCATCGACTGGCAGATCGAGAACAGATAAAGCATAATGGAGAATGACAATGGAAAAGAAGGCATTTGTGACAAAAGGGCAGATTGAGGAAATCGTGAAGGATTATCCCACGCCTTTCCATATTTATGATGAAAAAGGGATTCGGGAAAACGCGAAAGCGCTGAAAGAAGCTTTCGCGTGGAATCCAGGTTACAAGGAATTTTTCGCGGTCAAGGCCACGCCGAATCCCCGCCTGATCGGGATCTTAAGGGAATATGGCTGCGGCACGGACTGCTCCTCCCTGACGGAGCTGATGTTGAGCAAGGCGATGGGGATTCCCGGGACGGACGTCATGTTTTCTTCCAACGATACGCCGATGGAGGAATATGTTTACGCGGCGAAGATGGGGGCGACCATCAACTTGGACGACATCACCCATATCGACTTCCTGGAAAAGGCGATCGGAAGCCTGCCGAAGACGATGAGCTGCCGTTACAATCCGGGCGGGTATTTCTCCATCAGCAACCATATCATGGACAATCCCGGCGATGCCAAGTATGGCTTCACCACGGAGCAGTTGTTTGAGGGCTTCCGCATCTTGAAATCCAAGGGAGTGGAGCATTTCGGCCTGCACGCGTTCCTTGCCAGCAACACCGTGACCAATGATTATTATCCGATGCTGGCGAAGACCTTGTTTGAAGTGGCGGTGCGCCTGAAAGAAGAAACGGGCGCCCATATCAGCTTCATCAACCTGTCGGGAGGCGTCGGCATCCCTTATCGTCCGGACCAGGAGCCCAACGACATCCAAAAGATCGGCGAGGGAGTGCGGAAAGTCTATGAAGAGGTGCTCGTTCCCGCGGGCATGGGGGATGTGGCGATCTATACGGAGCTGGGACGTTACATGTTGGCGCCTTATGGGCATCTGGTGACTAAGGTGATCCATGAGAAGCATACCTATAAGGAGTACCTGGGGGTGGACGCCTGCGCGGTGAACCTGATGCGTCCCGCCATGTACGGCGCTTACCACCACATCACGGTCTTAGGCAAGGAGGATGCCCCCTGCGACCATAAATACGACGTGACAGGCTCCTTATGTGAGAACAATGACAAATTCGCCATCGACAGGATGCTGCCCAAGGTGGAGGTGGGCGATTATATCGTCATCCATGATACCGGGGCGCATGGGCATTCCATGGGCTATAATTATAATGGGAAGCTGCGTTCGGCGGAGCTTCTGCTAAAGGAGGACGGCGGCGTGGAGCTGATCCGCAGGGCGGAGACCCCGGCGGATTACTTCGCCACCCTGGACTGCCTGGATGTTTACCATAATTTGGACTTGTGAGCGCCTGCTTTGGCGGAAAGTTTGGACCTGTGAGCGCCCGCTTTGGCGGAAAGTTTGGACCTGTGAGCGCCTGCGTTGGCGCGAGGCATGGACTTGTGAGCGCCGCATGCCGGCGCGGAAATGAGGAAAAGTGAAATACGCCGATTTCCTGCAAAAAGGAGGGACCATCGGCTGTGTGGCCCCTTCTTTCGGATGTAATACACAGCCTTACCGGGCGGCGTTTGAGAACGCCCAAAAGAAATGGAAGGCTTATGGATACCAGGTGGACTTAGGCCCTAACTGTTATGCGGGCAGCGGCATCGGGATCAGCAATACGCCCAGCGCCTGCGGGGAAGAGCTGACGGACTATTACCTTTCCGACCGAAACGACTGCCTGATCTCCTGCGGCGGCGGGGAATTGATGTGTGAGATCCTTGACCATGTGGATTTCTCGACCATCGCTTACGCCCGCCCGAAGTGGTTCATGGGCTTTTCAGACAATACTAACATGACCTACCTGTTGGCGACCCTGTGCGACACGGCGGCGATCTATGCGCCCTGCGCGGCCGCCTATGGCATGGAGCCCTGGCACGCTTCCCTTCGGGACGCCATGGACCTGCTTACCGGGAAGCATCTGACGGTGCATGGATATCCGAAATGGGAAAGGGAGTCCTTAAAAGATGAGGAAAATCCATTGGCGCCTTACCATGTGACGGAGAAAAGGGTGTTACGATGTTATCCCGGCGGGCAGGATGGCCTGGACGGGGACCTTTTATCCGGGGAAGAGATTGGGGAAGTCAGCTTCCAGGGCAGGCTTCTGGGCGGCTGCATGGATTGCCTGGTAAACCTGTTGGGGACCCGTTATGACCGCACGACCCGGTTCTTAGAGAAATATCGAAGGGATGGGATCATCTGGTTTTTGGAGTCCTGTGACCTGAACGTGTTCGGGATCCGCCGGGCGATGTGGCAGATGGAGCACGCGGGGTGGTTTCGGTATGTCAAGGGATTCCTGATCGGCAGGCCATTATGCTTCGGGCAGGAGCTGATGGGCTTGGATGCTTATGGGGCCGTCCTGGAGGTGGCGGCGCGTAAGAATGTGCCGGTCATCCTGGATGTGGATTTGGGGCATCTTCCGCCGATGATGCCGTTGATCGTGGGAAGCGTTGGAAAAGTGAGCGTAAAAGGCAATGAAATTTCCGTTCGGATGCAATTAAGGTGAAGCCGCGGGCGGACCGCGCCGGATGGTTTGTCCAGGCGCTGACACGTGCCGTGGCGGATGAGGAGAACCCATGACGACGCAGCAGACGCTAAAGATAAAATTGCTTTCTGGACAGGTGGAGCGGGCCCTTACGCTTCCGCCCAAGGAATATGGGGACGCATGTCCGAAGCTGGACGCCCTTTTATGGGAGGTTTTGGACTTATGCCAGGATATGGAGTTCCAGACGCTTAAGGGTCTTCGGTATTCTTATTATTTAAAAGGTTATGAAATGTTCGTGGACCGCAAGGATAAGTCTTTGACCAAGGCGACGGTCTTGTTGGCTTTCCATACTGCCTTGGAACTGCGGCGAAGCGGGGAGCCTGTCACCGGTCCTAAGAAGCTGAAGACGTTTGGGGCGAGTTACCTGTTCCCTATCTTTATCGCATTTGGAATCCTACAGGGGACGCAGGGCATGGAAGCTTAAGCGCCTGTGGAAGAGGAGGTTTTACGGATTTGAATCAATATCGGCAAGCGTTGGGCAGGAAGAAGAGGATCGTGGTGAAGATCGGCTCTTCTTCCCTGCAGCATGTCCAAACCGGGGATTTGGATTATATCAAGCTGGAAAAATTGGTGCGGGAGCTCTGTGACCTGCGGGGGCAGGGCAAGGATGTGA
>CANPWC010000107.1 GCA_947581905.1 uncultured Acetatifactor sp. | reverse complement strand
ACCGTTTCGTACAGCGTGACCCCCACATGAAGGAACAGGGACCCGTCCTTAAGGAGCGAGCCCAGGCATTTTACCACCCTGGAGGGGCTGGAGAAGAAAAAGCTGTCGATCCACCCCAAGTCCGCGCTTGCCTCCCATAAGCCTAAGAAGCCGAAGAAGCAGGCCAGGCGCAGGAACCCTATTTGCCTGTGGTGCTTGCGGTGGTCCTGGACGAACCTTTCCTGGGGCGTGAGCGGTGCGCCGCATTCTTTTTTTTCATATTTGATCGGCTTCATCGGTCAACACCTCCCAAAGCTGTGAAAAATAGTCTTGAAATTCCGGCGCATGCCGTGCCGCCAACAGGGAATCATCCGGAAGGGTTAGCCGGATGGGGAGCTCTTTTTTGACCGTGGCAGGGCGTGCGGAGAGGATGATGACCCGGTCCGCCAGGCTGATGGCTTCGGACAGGTCATGGGTAATGATGATCATGGTCTTCTTGGTCTGTCGGATCAGGCGGCAGATATCCGCGGAAACCAAAAGCCTTGTCTGGTAGTCCAGGGCGCTGAAGGGTTCGTCCAGCAGAAGCAGTTGGGGGCCCAGGGCAAGGGTGCGGATCAGGGCGGCCCTTTGCTTCATCCCGCCGGATAACTCGCTGGGACGCTTGTCGCGAAACTGTTCCAGGCCATAGTCATGTAAGAGCTGGTCCACATAGGAAAGCCGTTCCTTTGTCATCATGTGGTTGATCTCCAGGCCCAGCGTGACATTTTGATAGACGGTCCGCCATTCAAACAAATGGTCACGCTGCAGCATATAGCCTACCCGGGGATAACGAAGGGAGCCGTCGGGGTTGTTTACCACGATGGTGCCCTCTTCCGGTCTAAGCAGGCCGGCGATGATGGACAGGAGGGTGGATTTGCCGCAGCCGCTGGGACCCACGATGGCCACGAATTCCCCTTCCTTAACCCCGAAGGAGACATCTTTCAGCGCTTTCGTTTCCCCGTGCATGCTGTGGTAGGAATAGTGGATTCCTTTTAGCTCTATGATAGGATGAGCCACGATGCGATCCTTCCTTTCTTGGTTTGGTATACCATTAACATATGCGATTTTTGTCAAAGGGTGTTCTTCCCGGGCGCATGGGAGGTTTCACAATTACCTGTCTTGCAATAAGGCGGGAAGTGTGATATCATCTATTTCAGCCTTGGGGCGGATGGCATACAGGGCATGACTAGGAAGGAAATGGAGAATAGGAATGGCACAGTTGTGGGGAGGACGATTTACAAAGGCGACGGACCAGATGGTGTTTGATTTCAACGCGTCGCTTCGATTTGATAGCAGGCTCCTGACGCAGGATATCCAGGGCAGCATAGCCCATGCGACCATGCTGGCGAAGCAGGGGATCCTGACCGAGGAGGAGAAGTGCGCGATCGTGGACGGGCTCTCCGGCATCCTTAAGGATGTGGGGGATGGAAAGCTTCCGATCGACAAGGGGCAGGAGGACGTCCACAGCTTCGTGGAGGCGGCCCTGATCCAGCGGATCGGCGAGACCGGCAAGAAGCTGCATACCGGACGCAGCCGGAATGACCAGGTGGCCTTGGATATGAGGCTATACACTAGGGAGAGGGTGCTGGTGACGGATGGCTTATTGAAAGAGCTCCTGGAAGTTTTGCTTAGCGTGATGGAAAAGAACCTGGATACCTATATGCCCGGCTTCACCCACCTGCAAAAGGCCCAGCCGGTCACTTTGGCACACCACTTCGGCGCTTATTTTGAGTGCTTCCGACGCGACAGGGGGCGGCTATGGGACCTTTACCGGAGGATGAACGTCTGTCCTTTGGGGGCTGGGGCCTTAGCCGGCACCACCTATCCTTTGGACCGGGAGTATGTGGCAAACTTGCTTAGCTTTGACGGCGTGACGCAAAACAGCATGGATTCGGTGGCGGACCGGGATTATTTGATCGAGTTTTTGTCCGCCCTGTCCTTAATCATGATGCACTTAAGCCGCTTCTGCGAGGAAATCATCCTTTGGAATTCCAACGAATATCAGTTCGTGGAACTGGACGACGCCTTTTCCACGGGAAGCAGCATCATGCCCCAGAAGAAGAACCCTGACATCGCGGAACTGGTGCGCGGCAAGACCGGCCGTGTCTACGGGGCGCTTATGTCGCTGCTTACCATGATGAAAGGCATCCCGCTTGCTTATAATAAGGATATGCAGGAGGACAAAGAGGTGTCTTTCGACGCCATGGATACCGTCTGCGACTGCATCCGGCTTTTTACGGGGATGGTCCGTACCATGAAGTTTAACCGGGAGCGCATGGAAAGGAGCGCCCTAATGGGCTTTGGCAATGCCACGGACGCGGCGGATTACCTGGTCGGGAAAGGGGTGCCTTTCCGGGATGCGCATGGGATCATCGGCAGGCTTGTCCTATATTGCGTTAAGAAGGGCTGTGCCATTGACGACCTGTCCCTGGACGAGCTTAAGGGCATCTGTGGCCGCTTTGAGGAAGACATCTATGAAGCGATTTCTTTGAAAGCCTGCGTGGAAAGGCGCCTTACCGTAGGCGCGCCGGGACGAAAGGCGATGGAAGAGGTCCTGGAAAAGTACAGAAAATACCTGAATGAAGAATAGAGGAGGAGATCGAGGATGGATCAGAAATTGAAAGTTGGCATATTGGGCGGCACCGGCATGGTTGGACAGCGCTTCATCGCGCTCTTAGAGGACCATCCCTGGTATGAGGTGACGACGATCGCGGCAAGCCCCCGTTCTGCCGGGCTTACCTATGAACAGGCCGTGGAGGGGCGCTGGAAGATGACCACCCCCATCCCTGAGGCGGTCCGCAAGATCGTGGTCCAGGATGTGAAAGAGGTGGAGCAGATCGCGTCCCAGGTGGATTTCGTATTCAGCGCCGTAGAGATGACGAATGAGGAGATCAAGGCGATCGAGGAAGAATATGCCAGGGCGGAGGTGCCCGTGGTCTCTAACAACAAGTCCCATCGCTGGACGCCGGACGTGCCCATGGTAGTGCCGGAACTGAACCCGGAACACATGCAGGTCATCGAATTCCAGAGGAAGCGCCTGGGGACCAAGAGGGGCTTCATTGCCGTGAAGCCGAATTGTTCCATCCAAAGCTACGCGCCGGTGCTTACCGCCTGGAAGGAATTTGAGCCCACACAGGTAGTGGCGACGACCTACCAGGCCATTTCCGGGGCCGGCAAGACGTTCCAGGATTGGCCGGAAATGTTGGGGAACATCATCCCCTATATCGGGGGCGAAGAGGAAAAGAGCGAGAAAGAGCCCCTGCGCATCTGGGGCAAGATCGAGGGAGGCGTCATCGTCCCTGCCACATCCCCCCAGATTACCTGCCAGTGCATCCGGGTGCCGGTCCTGAACGGGCATACGGCGGCGGTCTTCGTGCGTTTCGCCAAAAAGGCGACGAAGGAGCAGTTGATCGAGAAGCTGCGCACGTTCCGGGGGCTTCCCCAGGAGTTGGACCTTCCCAGCGCGCCGAAGCAGTTCATCCGTTACATGGAAGAGGAGAACCGCCCCCAGGTTAGCCTGGACGTGGATTATGAGAACGGCATGGGCATCAGCGTAGGACGGCTGCGGGAAGATAGCATCTTCGATTGGAAGTTCGTCGGGCTGTCCCATAATACGGTCCGCGGGGCGGCCGGCGGCGCGATCCTTTGCGCGGAGCTTTTGACCGCGCAGGGTTACATCACCGCGAAATAAGGCCCGGGGCAGCTGGGGCGCATGGCTTATGGAAGCCTAAGAATAGAGGGAGCGCGTGGGCAAAAATTTATATATCGCTGAGAAGCCAAGCGTGGCAAAGGAGTTTGCCAAGGCATTGAAACTAAATAGCGGCTCAAGGGACGGCTACCTGGAATCCCCGGAATCCATCGTGACCTGGTGCGTAGGGCATTTGGTGACGATGAGTTACCCGGAAGCCTACGATGAAAAGTACCGCCGGTGGAGCTTCGATACGATTCCTTTCATTCCCCGGGAATTTAAGTACGAGGTCATTAGCAGCGCAAGGAAGCAATTTACCATCGTCAGCGGCCTTTTGAACCGTCCCGATGTGGACACCATCTATGTCTGCACGGACTCCGGGCGGGAGGGGGAGTACATCTACCGCCTGGTGGAACAAATGGCTGGGGTGACGGGCAAGACGCGCAAGAGGGTCTGGATCGATTCGCAGACGGAGGAAGAGATCCTGCGCGGCATCCGTGAAGCCAAGGATTTGTCGGAATATGACCATTTAAGCGACGCCGCCTACCTGCGGGCGAAGGAAGATTACCTTATGGGCATTAATTTTTCCCGGGTGCTGACCTTGAAATATGGCAGGAGCGTGCGGGAATATCTGAATCGTGACAAGGCGGTGATCTCCGTGGGAAGGGTCATGACCTGCGTGTTGGGCATGGTGGTGAATCGGGAACGGGAGATCCGGAACTTCGTGAAAACCCCGTTTTACCGCGTCCTGGGGAACTTTGCCCTAAAAGGGCGTAAGATCGTCGCAGAATGGAGGGCGGTGGAGGGTTCTAAGTATTTCACGTCCCCCTTATTATATAAGGAAAACGGCTTTCGCAAGAAAGAGGATGCCCAGAAGCTGGTCGACGCCCTGTCCGCCCTGCCTAAGGACCAGGCCGTGGTGGAAAGCATAGAGCGCAAGAAAGAAGTTCGAAACGCTCCGTTATTGTATAACCTGGCGGAGCTGCAGAATACCTGCTCCAAGCTTTTTAAGATCAGCCCGGATGAGACGCTTCGCGTCGTGCAGGAATTATATGAAAAGAAGCTGGTCACTTATCCCAGGACGGACGCCCGGGTCTTGTCCACGGCCGTGGCAAAGGAGATCGCCAAGAACCTTTCCGGCCTGCGAAGCTACGCCCCTCTGGCCGCTGAAGCGAACCAGGTGCTGGAGGCAAAGGCCTACCAGGGACTTGCCAAGACCCGCTATGTGAATGATAAGCAGATTACGGACCATTATGCAATCATACCGACCGGGCAGGGGCTTGGACAGCTTGGCGCCCTGCCGGAATTGGACAGGAAGATTTATGAGGTGATCGCGCGTCGTTTCCTTGGCATCTTCTATCCCCCTGCCATATACCAGAAGATCGCCCTGTGCATCGGGGTGGGGCAGGAACGTTTTTTCACAAGCTTTAAAGTGCTGTTGGAAGAGGGCTTTTTGAAAGCGGCCTCCCTGCCTTTTGGGAAAAAGAGGGACGAGGGCGCGAAAGAAGAGGAAGCGTCCGGGGAAGAAGAGGTTGGCTGCGACCTGGCCTTGTTGGAGTTGTTGAAAGGGTTGCGCAAGGGCTCTAGGCTGGAGGCGGAATCCTATGAGATCAAGGAAGGGGAGACTTCGCCGCCCAAGCGCTATACCTCAGGCAGCATCATCCTGACCATGGAGAACGCCGGTCAATTCATTGAAGACGAAGAACTGCGGGCCCAGATTAAGGGCAGCGGCATCGGCACCAGCGCCACTCGGGCGGAAATCCTGAAGAAGCTGGTCCATATCGAGTACCTGGACTTGAACCGGAAGTCCCAGGTCTTGTCCCCGACCCAGATGGGCGAGATGATCTATGACGTGGTGGACAGTTCCATAAAGCCTTTGTTGGATCCGGCGCTGACGGCCAGTTGGGAGAAAGGGCTCACCCTGGTGGCGCAGGGAAGCATCACTTCGGAGGAATATATGCAGAAGCTGGACAGCTTCGTCACCAGAAGGACCAATATCGTGAAACAGTTGAATAATCAAGGCGCCCTTTACCAACGTTTCCAGGTCGCCCAGCCCAATTACCGTAAGGCGGCGGCAGCGAAACGTGGGAGTGGCTAAGGATGGGAAACAAGGAAAGGCCTGAAAGGAAATGCTTGAAAAGGAAACGATTGAAAGGGGAGGGAAACGATGATGAAGAATGTGACGATCGCGGAACTGTATGATTTGAGGGAGACCATAGCCAAGGACCTGTTCGAGGCAGCGGCCTATCCCTGGGAGCTGTTGCCGAAGATTCATGATTTCATCCTGGAGTTGGGCAAGTCTCTGCCGGAAGAGGCTTATGAACGTCGGGGCGAGGGAATCTGGATCTCCCGTTCGGCCAAGGTGGCCCCCACGGCCTGCCTGAATGGCCCTTTGATCGTGGATGAGGGGGCGGAAATCCGCCACTGCGCGTTTATCAGGAGCAGCGCCATAGTCGGCAAGGGGGCCGTGGTAGGCAATTCCACGGAGCTTAAGAACGTCATCCTGTTCAATAAGGTCCAGGTCCCTCATTATAATTATGTGGGCGACAGCATCCTGGGATATCGGGCCCACATGGGAGCGGGCTCCATCACGTCCAACGTAAAGAGCGACAAGACCCTGGTGGTCGTCAAGGGAGGCGGGGAAGAGATCCCGACCGGCCTTAAGAAAGTCGGGGCCATGTTGGGGGACTGCGTGGAGGTCGGCTGCAACAGCGTGTTGAACCCGGGGACGGTCATTGGGAGGAACAGCAATATCTATCCTACCTCCATGGTCCGGGGCGTGGTACCGCCGGATTGCATCTTCAAAAAGGACGGGAGCGTCGTCCCCAAATTATAAATTGGAAAGTGACGTTTTTTATGTCTTTGACAAAAAATGTGTAAAAAGCACTAGATTTTTTGCCCGGAATATGAGAGAATAGATTTGATGATTATATTTATAATCTTAGAGATTCGAAAGGAGATTTCACATGATTTATTCAAAGGAAGTTGAAGAAATGTGCCCAGTGGCACAAGGCGTACATCATGGCTGCGCACCCATCCCTGAAGAAGCGAATTGGGTCCAGGTGAAGAAAGTAGAAGATATCTCCGGATTCACACATGGCGTGGGCTGGTGCGCTCCTCAGCAGGGTGCCTGCAAGCTTTCCCTGAATGTGAAGGAAGGCATCATCCAGGAAGCCTTGGTGGAGACCATCGGCTGCTCCGGCATGACCCATTCCGCCGCCATGGCCGCTGAGATCCTTCCGGGACTGACCGTCATGGAAGCCCTGAATACTGACCTGGTCTGCGACGCCATTAATACCGCTATGAGAGAGCTGTTTTTGCAGATCGTGTACGGCCGCAGCCAGAGCGCTTTCTCTGAGGACGGGCTGCCTGTGGGAGCCGGCTTGGAGGATTTGGGCAAGGGCTTAAGGAGCCAGGTAGGCACGATGTATGGCACGCTTGCCAAAGGCCCTCGTTATCTGGAAATGGCGGAAGGCTATGTAACCGGCATCGCTTTGGATGCGAATGATGAGATCATCGGCTATCAGTTCGTAAGCCTTGGAAAGATGACTGACTTTATCAAGAAGGGTGATGACCCGAACACCGCATGGGAGAAGGCGAAAGGCCAGTACGGTCGTGTCGCTGACGCCGTGAAGATCATTGACCCTAGGAAAGAATAAGAGGAGGACAAGGAAGATGGCTTTATTCGAATCATATGAAAGACGTATTGGAAAGATTAATTCTGTATTGAATAGCTATGGTATCTCCTCTATCGAAGAAGCGGAGAAGATTACCAAGGATGCCGGCCTGGACGTATATGACCAGGTCAAGAAGATTCAGCCGATCTGCTTTGAGAACGCCTGCTGGGCTTATACCGTGGGCGCTGCCATCGCGATCAAGAAAGGCTGCCGCAAAGCTTCTGACGCCGCCGCCGCAATCGGCGAAGGCCTGCAGGCTTTCTGCATTCCCGGTTCCGTAGCCGATACCCGTAAGGTTGGCCTTGGCCATGGCAACCTGGGCAAGATGCTCTTAGAGGAGGATACGGATTGCTTCTGCTTCCTGGCAGGACATGAGTCCTTTGCAGCCGCGGAAGGCGCCATCGGCATCGCCGAGAAAGCCAACAAGGTCCGCCAGAAGCCGTTACGCGTCATCTTAAACGGGCTTGGCAAGGATGCGGCGAAGATCATTTCCCGTATCAATGGCTTTACTTTCGTAGAGACCGAGTATGACCCTTATACCAACACCGTCAAGGAAGTTGACAGAATCCCTTATTCCGAGGGGCTTCGTTCCAAGGTGAACTGCTACGGCGCGAACAGCGTTCCGGAAGGCGTGGCGATCATGTGGAAAGAGAACGTGGACGTATCCATCACCGGCAACTCCACCAATCCTACCAGGTTCCAGCATCCTGTAGCAGGCACTTATAAGAAGGAGAGGACCGAGGCTGGGAAGAAGTACTTCTCCGTGGCTTCCGGCGGCGGCACAGGCCGTACC
>CANPWC010000106.1 GCA_947581905.1 uncultured Acetatifactor sp. | reverse complement strand
GGTATGACATCGGCTTCGTGTTCCAGTTCTATAACCTGGTGCAGAACCTGACGGCTTTGGAAAATGTGGAGCTTGCGGCCCAGATCTGCAAGGAGCCCTTAGATGCCGCCCAGGTCTTGTGCGAGGTCGGCCTGGGGGAGAGGCTGCGTAATTTCCCGGCCCAGTTGTCCGGCGGGGAGCAGCAGCGCGTGGCCATCGCCAGGGCGCTTGCGAAGAACCCCAAGGTCTTGCTCTGCGATGAGCCCACGGGGGCTTTGGACTATAACACGGGCAAGGCGGTGCTTAAGCTTTTGCAGGATACCTGCCGGGATAAGGGCAAGACGGTGATCGTCATCACCCATAACCAGGCGCTTACCGCCATGGCGGACCGGATCATCACCGTTAAGAGCGGCACGATCACGAGCATGCGCAAGAACGATCGGATCGTGGATGTGGCGGATATCGAATGGTAAGGCATATCCTTGCCTGTCAGGACGTTTGGGCAATCATGTATTCGTTGGAGGTCAGCCGATGAGGTCGATGTTGTGGAAATCCACATTTCGGGAAATAAAACAGAGCCTGGGGCGTTTCTTGGCGATCTTTGCCATAGTGGCCCTGGGGGTGGGTTTCTTCGCCGGGCTTAAGGTGACGAAAGCCTCTATGGTGAAGACTACGCAGAAATATTTGGAACAGATGCAGCTCTATGACTACCGCATCCTAACCACGCTGGGGCTGGACGAGGAGGAAGTGGGGCTTTTGCGCTCTATGGACGGGGTACGCTACGCGGAGGGCGCATATACCTATGACATCCTTTGCACCGTGGGCGGCTCCAGCGAAGTGGTGCTGCGCGCCCATAGCCTTTTGGAGAAGATAAATGGCGTGAAGCTTGTGGCGGGCAGGATGCCGCAAGAGGCGGATGAATGCGTGGTGGACTCCAATTCTTATGGGGCCTCCCAGATCGGACAGATGGTCCGGCTGTCGCAGGATAACGAAGAAGCGGACAAGGAGGCTTTCGCTTATGAGGAATATAAGATTGTAGGCGTGGTACAGTCGTCTTATTATATCCAGTTCGAGCGCGGCAACACCTCTTTGGGGAACGGAAGGGTCACAAGCTTCCTTTATTTGCTGCCGGAAGGCTTTGATTCGGATTATTATACGGAAGCCTATGTGAAGTTCGACAGGGATTTCGACCTTTACAGCGAGGAATATGACGCTTTCCTGGAAGAAAAGGAGCCTGCCTTTGAGGAATTGCTGGACCAGATCGCCCTGGGAAGATATGGAAAGGTGCAGGAGCTGTACCAGGGAAAGCTTGAGGATGCGCGAAAGGAGCTTGCGGACGCTGAGGAGGATGGGAAGCGGGAGCTTGAAGATGCCTGGAGGGAGCTGGAAGAGGGAAAGCTCCAGATCTTAAATGGGGAACAGGAGCTTACGGACGGCCGCAAAGAGCTGGCGGACGGCCGGGCGACCCTGGAAGAGAAGCAAAAGGAACTGAATGACGGGGAAGAAGAGATCGAGGAAGAAGAACAGCGCATCCGCGACGGGGAGGATGAGCTGGAGCGAAATATTGCCGAATGGAATGAGAAGAATGAGGAGCTTCAAGAAGCCATAGGCGAACTGGAGGCCAGGCAGGCCCAGCTGGATGCCCAGAAGGCTCCCCTGCAGACGCAGCAGATGCTGTTGGCGGCGTCCCAGTCCCAGCTTTCCTCCCAGGCGCAAAGCCTGGACCAGCAGGAAAGGCTCCTGGATATCCGGGAACTGGGCCTGGATGGGCAGGAAGAAAGCCTGGACGGCCAAGAGGCGCAGGAGGACGCAAGGACCCAGGCCTACCAGTCCCAGCTGCAGGCCCTGGAAGACTGGGAACAGTCCCTTAAGGACCAGAACGGCGGGACGGTCCCGGAGCCTTACGCCTCCATCATAACGGGAAGCAGGGCCGCGCTGGAGCAGATCATGGCTTCAAGCGGGCAGACGGAAGAGGACGTCCAAGCCAGCCGTGAGGAGATCCGCCTTAGCCGGGAACAGATCGCGAAAGAGCGGGAAGCGCTATCCCAGGAGCGCAAGAAGCTGTCTGACAATAAGGCCCAGCTGGAAGACGGCATGAAGCAGCTTACGGACGGACTTGCCACGATCGCGTCTTACCAGAAGCAGATCGACGACGGCAGGAAGCAGTTGGATGATGCCTCCGCCGCCCTTACGGAGG
Source organism: uncultured Acetatifactor sp. (assembly GCA_947581905.1). GTDB lineage: Bacteria > Bacillota > Clostridia > Lachnospirales > Lachnospiraceae > Acetatifactor. The sequence continues at coordinate 6,118 of CANPWC010000106.1, read as the reverse complement.
GCTGGGCGCAGATTGAGGAGGCCCAGAAGACCCTTACGGATGGGAAGATACAGATTGGCCGCGCGAAAGCGGACCTGCTGGAGGGCAAGGGGCAGCTTGCGGATGGACGTAAGGAGCTGGAAGAGGCCCAGATCGAGATAGATGAGGGGGAGCGCGAGCTCGCGGACGCCAAGCTGGAATACGCCAAGGGCCTGCAGGAGTATCGGGACGGCCTGGAAGAATTCCAAAACGAGATCGCCGACGCGGAAAAAAGAATCGCGGATTCCGAGGAGGAGCTGTCTACGATGGAGCAGGCTGACGGATATCTTTTAGACCGTTTCACCAATATCGGTTATGCCTGTTTTGAAAGCGATTCCGGCATCGTGGACGGCATCGCGAACATTTTCCCCTTGTTTTTCTTCGCGGTAGCCGCCCTGGTCTGCATTACCACTATGAACCGCATGGTGGAGGAGCAGCGCACCCAGATCGGCGTGCTGAAGGCTTTGGGCTACGGGGAAGGCAGGATCATGGGCAAGTACCTGTTCTATTCCGGTTCGGCCGCCGTCCTGGGCTGCCTGATCGGCTTCTTTGGCGGGACCTGGCTGTTCCCGCGGGTCATCTGGACGGCTTATGGGCTGATGTATCGTGTCGATACCCTGCTTTATGTGTTCGACTGGAAGCTGGCGCTGATCTCCTTAGCGGTCTCCTGTGCCTGCTCCATCGGCACGACCTGGCTGTCCTGCCGTTATGAACTGTCTGAAGTGGCGGCGGAGCTGATGCGCCCTAAGGCCCCTAAGGCAGGAAAGCGCGTCCTGCTTGAGCGGGTGGGCTTCATCTGGAACCGGATGAAGTTCCTTTATAAGGTGTCCTATCGTAACATTTTCCGTTATAAGAAGCGGTTTTTCATGATGGTTATCGGCATCAGCGGCTGTACGGCCCTTCTGGTCACGGGCTTCGGCATCAAGGATTCCATCGCGAACGTGGCTTACGACCAGTTCCATCGCATCCAGGTATATGATATCGGGGTGACGTTCCAGGACCCTGTGGATGAGCTGGAAGAAAAGAAGCTGGTGGAAGCCCTGGGCGGGCGCGGCGACGGCTATACGGTCGTCCTGGAGAAGTCCGTGGACCTGTATGCGTCCGATCGGGTCAAGTCCATCAACCTGTTGGCCATGGATGGGACGATCGATCCGTCCCCGTTCCTTGACCTGCATACTGCCGATGGGGAGCCGCTCGGGCTGCCTGGCGACGGGGAGTGCATCCTGAACCAGAAGTTAGCCAGGGATTACCACATCGAGGTGGGGGATTCCATTGAACTGAAGGAAGAGGGAAAGGAATCGGTAAGCCTGAAAGTGGCAGGCATCAACGAGAACTTCATTTACAATTACGTCTATATGACGATTTCGACCTATGAGGACCTGATGGGGGAGCCAGCGGAGTGTAAGACGGCTTATGTGAACCTGGCGCCGGAAGCGGACGTCCATCTGCTGTCGGCCTCCTTAATGCGGCTGGACGGCGTGGCGAACGTCACCGTGAACGCGGACACGGAAGAGAGGTTCAGCAACATGATGCGCAGCCTGGACCTGATCGTGCTGGTGGTCATCCTCTGTGCGGCGGGACTGGCGTTCATCGTCCTGTACAACCTGACCAACATCAACATCACGGAGCGCGTCCGCGAGATCGCGACCATCAAGGTCTTAGGCTTCTATCCGAACGAAACGAGCGCCTATGTGTTCCGGGAAAACGTGGCCTTGACCCTGGTCGGCGCGTTGGCGGGGCTTGTGCTGGGGCATTTCCTCCATCGCTTCGTCATGAGCCAGATCAATGTGGACATGGTCAGCTTCCAGGTCCATGTCAAGGCGTCCAGCTTTGCTATCAGCCTGGTCCTCACCTTCGTGTTCTCCTGGATCGTGAACAAGGTCATGGAGAAGAAGCTGGACGCGGTCAGCATGACGGAGTCTTTAAAGTCTGTGGATTGATTTTGTAATAAATTCTTAAGATGACATTTTGGCCGAATGGGTGTAGAATGACCTTGTCAATCGACACAGTCACTCTATGGAAAGGAATGGGCTTTAAGATGAAAGCAGAACGATTGTTTGCAAAAGGAAAGAGGCGTTTCGTCCTGATGGGCGGCATCCTGCTCCTGTTGGCGTGCGTGCTTGCCGGCTGCGGCACATCTAAGGAGGAAGAGGCGCAGGAACCCGAAATCGGCATAGATGGTTATGTCTACGTACCGGAATACCTTGATTTTGACATGGACGAATACATGAACAACATGAGGGTCGTTGGGACCACGCTCTATTATACCACCTATCAGTGGGATGAACAGACCGGGGAGGGCAAAGAGAAGTTTTATTCCATCGACCTGTTGCAGGAGCCCCTTACGGCGAAAGAGCTTCCCATGGAATATGGGGATGCGCAGGACAGCTGGGACCTTATGACCTTCCTGCCGGACAACGAGGGGAACCTGCTCTTGTTCCTCCGCGATTATTCCCAGAACCGCATGTCGGATGAGGGCTACAGCATCGCTGATATCTATGTGGCCAAGTATGGCCCGGACGGCAAGGAGCTCTTCACCAAGGACATCAGCAGTTATTTTGAAGGGGAATCCTATGTCTATATCAGCAATGTGGCCATAGACGCGCAGGACCATGTCTACGTCCTGCTTGACTCCGGCATTTACCTGATGGATGGACAGGGCGAGGTCATAGGCAAGGTGGAATCGGATAATTACCTGAACAACATGGGCAAGGACGCCCAGGGAAAGGTTTATTGCACCTTGTATGGGGATAACGGCATGGAGCTTCGGGAAGTGGATTTCGCCGCGAAGAAGCTGGGGGAGCCTTACCAGGGCTTCCCGGACACCTATGGCTCCATAGGCCCGGGGATGACCGAAGATTTCATGGCCTATGACGAGGAAGGCGTGTTTGAATATGACCTGGAGACCCAGACGAAGAAGCCCGTCTTAAAATGGCTGGAAAGCGACATCTATGGGGATCAGGTGGAGGAAGTCGTGCCCTTAGGGGAGGGGAAGCTTCTGGCGGTCACGTATGATTATGGGGAAAATGGGAGGGGGACGGAATTTGCCGTCTTGACCAAGCAGGAGAAATCCGTGCTTTTGGACAAGGAGATCATCACCATCGGAACCATCTACATGGACAGCGAACTGTTGCAGATGGCGGTGGATTTCAATAAGGGAAGCGGGCAGTACCGGATCGATATGAAGGTTTACATGGATAGCGACGCGATGAACGCGCAGGATTATGAAACGGCTTATAATGAGGCCATGACCGCGTTTAACAACGATATCCTTTCTTCCAGCGGCCCGGACATGGTCAATGTCAGTTACCTGGACAATATCAGCAATTATACCGCCAAAGGCGCGATCGAGGACTTGTCCCCGTACCTGGATGCCAGCGAGACGGTGCACCGGGAGGATTATTTTGAATCCGTCCTGGATGCCTATACCTTCGACGGGACCCTGGTGTGCATCCCCACCGCCTTTGAGATCAATACCGTAGTGGGGCGCGCCTCCCAGGTAGGGACCAAGATGGGGTGGACGATGGACGACATGATGGAAGTGGTTAGGGCCAACCCGGACGTCCTTCCTTTTGGCGACGTGAATAAGTCCGAGATCTTAAGCATGTGCTTAATGTATGGCAAGGATGACTTCATCGACTGGGAGCAAAAGACCTGCAGCCTGGATTCAGAAGCGTTTCGGACCGTTTTGGAGTTCGTGAATGAGTTCCCGGATGAGTATGAGTGGGACCCCGAGGCCTCCACGGAATCCAAGATCGCGGACGGCAAGATTTTATTCTACGCCCCCAATATTTATGACGCCTCCAGCATCAGCCACATACCTCAGATCTTCGGTGGGGAAGAAGTCACCTATATCGGCTTCCCTACTTCGGATGGGAGCGTGGGCTGCGCCTTACACGGACAGGGAGGCGAATACGCCATCCTGGCGAATTCCAAGCATAAAGAAGGCGCGTGGGCGTTCATCGAGCATATCCTGGAAGAGGATGCCAAAGGGAGAAATACGGTTCACTATTGGGGGTTCGCTTCCAATAAGAACCGTTTTGAGGAACGGATCAAAGACGACCTTGACGAAGAGCCTTATCAAAAAGATGAAAATGGCGAGCTTGTCCTGGATGAGGACGGGAACCCGGTCAGGGCGTCGCATGGCTGGAGCGAGGGCGGCGACGGCTTCCGGATTTATGACTATGTGCCGTTGCCGGAGGAGGTCGAGCTGCTGCGGGAGCTGATCGATACGGCGACTCCCAGGGGAGGGACGGATGAAGAGATTGAGAAGATCATCCTGGAAGAGGCCGCCCCTTATTTCCAGGGACAGAAATCCGTGGAAGAAGTGACCGGGATCATCCAAAGCAGGGTGGGCCTGTATCTGAGTGAAGGCGAATGACGGACGCGTAAAAGGCGGACCGTGCGGCATGCTAGGCAATGTCGGGCGGACCGCCTTAATCTTGTCCATTTCTTCATAAATTCTTAAGGTGCATTTTCAGGGGAAGTAGTATATAATGTTATTGTGTCGTGGATTACTTGTCCATTTACGAAAGAATTGCGGAAAGAGGGGTGTTGGCCTTGGAGAAGGAACAGAAGGCGCAGGCAAAGCTTTTGCGCGCACAGCAGAAAGAGCAGCTTCATGCGCAGAAGATGGCCCTGCGGGAGGGGAAGCGTCATCGCGGCAGGATGACGAAGACGCGGCGCAAGGTAAAGCGCGTATCCGGCTTGTACCTGGCTCCCAGCCTCCTTGGCGTGCTGGCTTTCTTCGTCTTGCCGTTTTGCGTCGTGATCTATTATTCCCTGCTGGACAACCCGATCAGCGCCAACTTCGTGGGGCTTGACAATTATAAGAACCTGATCAATAACCTTTCCTTTAAAACGGCGGTCTCCAATACGCTGGGCTTTTCCCTGGTGGCGGTCCCCTTAGCGGTGGTGCTGTCTTTGCTTTTGGCGCTGCTTTTGGATTCTAAGATCCCGTTCCGCAGCCAGTTCCGTACGTTCTTCTTAAGCCCTTTGATGGTGCCTGTGGCTTCCATCGTGCTGATTTGGCGCGTCATGTTTGATTATAACGGCGCGGTGAACGACTTGCTCATGGCCCTGGGCGGAGGGAAGATCGACTGGCTTAAGTCTGAATATTCCCAAATCGTCATCGTGATCTTGTTTTTGTGGAAGAACCTGGGCTATAACATGATCCTGTTCATGGCGGCCCTGTCCAGCATCCCGAAGGATATCCTGGAGGTGGCAAGGCTGGAAAGCGCCTCCTCGTTTCAGACGTTCTTCTATATTAAGACCAGGTATCTGTCCTCTACGTTCCTGTTCGTGACGATCATGTCCTTGATCAGCTCGTTCAAGGTGTTCCGGGAGATTTACCTGTTGACGGGCGACCATCCCTACGCAACCATTTATATGCTGCAGCACATGATGAACAACGCGTTCGCCTCCCTGGACTATCAGAGGCTGTCGGCCGCGGCCATCCTGATGAGCGCGGCGATGATCGTGATCATTGGTCTTCTGTTCCTTGTGGAGGACCGGTTTGGAAAGGATGTGGAGGGATGAAGAAAAAGGATCTGCTTGACCGCAGGTATTCCAAGGGGCGGATCAGGGGCAGGAAGGCTTGGAAAGGGACGAAGCGTTTGGCCGCGACGTTGTTTGCCGCCGGCTTCGCCGTCTTGTTCCTGCTTCCCATCGTTTTGACCATTACCAACTCTTTCATGTCCTCGTCGGAAATATCAGCGAACTATGGCTCCATCTTTGCCAGCTCTTCCACGGGAGGCAAGGTCTTCGTGGCGGAAAAGGTGAACCTGAAGTTCATTCCCGACATGGTGTCGTTTAGCCAGTATGCCACGGTGCTCTTTAAGAGCCCCGAGTACCTGTTCAAGTTTTGGAATTCCGTCATATTGGTCGGCCCGATCGTGCTTTTCCAGCTGATCGTGGCGTCCCTTGCCTCCTATGGCTTTACAAGGTACCGGGGCAGGCTGCGGGAGATCATCTTTTTCGCCTATATCATCCTGATGCTGATGCCTTATCAGGTGACGCTGGTGCCGAACTACCTGGTGAGCGATTGGATGAACATCCTGGATACCAACTGGGCCATCTGGCTGCCGGGCATTTTCTCCCC
>CANPWC010000105.1 GCA_947581905.1 uncultured Acetatifactor sp. | reverse complement strand
GATCTCCCCGGATTCCGACCTATACCGTGCCCATCCGGATTGGGCGATCCAGATCGCGGGGAGGGAGCCGGCCCGCTGCAGGAACCAGTACGTGCTGGATTTAAGCCGCAGGGACGTGTTGGACCATGTGTATGAAAGCGTCTCCGCCGTGCTTCGCAGCGCCAATATCGAATATGTGAAATGGGATATGAACCGTCAGCTGTCTGACCTGGGCAGCGCTTGCCTGGAGCCGCAAAGGGCGGGCGAGCTGTTCCACCGTTATGTGCTGGGGGTCTATGAGTTACAGGAAAGGCTGCTTCGGGAATTTCCGAACCTGCTTCTGGAAAACTGTTCCGGCGGCGGCGCACGCTATGATGCCGGCATGCTGTATTACAGCCCCCAGATCTGGTGCTCGGATGATACGGACGCCATCGAGCGCCTCAAGATACAGGAGGGGACCGCATTAGCCTATCCTTTGTCCACCATGGGCGCCCATGTTTCGGTGTGCCCGAACCATACGGTGGGGAGGAATACGCCTTTTGAAACCAGGGGATACGTGGCCTTGGCCGGGACGTTTGGCTATGAATTGGATGTGACCAAGCTGTCGGAGCAGGAGAAAGAAGAAGTGAAAGAACAGGTGAAGCTGTATCACCGCTTTCATTCCCTGGTGCGGGAGGGGGATTATTACCGTCTCGCCTCCTATGCGCAGAATCGGGAGTATGATTGTTATATGGTGGTCTCCAAGGATCAAAAGCAGGCCCTGGTCACGTTCGTCCAGGTCCTGAACCGTCCCAATTACCGCAGCCGCCTGATCCGTTTAAGCGGGCTGGATCCGGCCGCATCGTACAGCGTGGAGGTAGTTGGGGGCAAGGCGGAAGACGTCTTAGCCTGCGGACAAGGGGAAGGGCCGGTCTTCGGCGGGGACCTCTTGATGAACGCCGGGCTGCCCCTGTGTAATCCCTGGGGGGATTTCCAGGGGAGGCTGCTGTACCTTAGGGCGGTTTAAGCGCCAAAGCACGTCTCAATCAGCTATTTGTGCCGGAGCGTCACAAATAGCGCTGGTGGCAGGTTAGAAACATTCGCGATTTTACCTTGATCGCGTAAACGCTTCGGAATGGAGATTAAAATGAAGATCAGAAAATGGAATCGCATTCTGGCGGTGGCTTTGTCCATAAGCCTGTTGGCAGCAGGGATGGCAGGCTGCTCCGGGCAGGATGGCGCGCAAGCGCCTGGAACAAGCGGACAGGAGGCGGCGGGGGACCCGCAAGCCGGTCAGGAGGCCGGCCAGGCGGCGGAGGACCCGCAAGCTGGACAGGAGGCCGGCCAGGCGGCGGAGGACCCGCAAGCCGGCCAGGAGACCGGCCAGGCGGCGGAGGACCCGCAAGCTGGACAGGAGGCCGGCCAGGCGGCGGAGGACCCGCAAGCTGGACAGGAGGCCGGCCAGGAAGCCGGCCAGGCTGCTCCGATGGAGCCGTTCGTTTATGAGCCGATTGACTGGGATGCAGATATGGGAACGGAGGAATATACGGATATGTTTGACGCATCCGAAGCCCAGACCACGGGCAATGTGAGGCTGGAGACCAAGATGAAGGGCTATACGGGGGAAGGGTACCTGACGGGCTTCGAAGAGGAACAGGATTCCTGCTCCTTTACCGTGGAGGTCCCCCAAGAGGGCAGCTTCGACATCCATATCGTCAGCGCGGGGTTAGGCGGTGAGAAGATCAACAACGTGGGCCTGGACGGCAATATCGTGGGCAGCTTTACCACGCCCGCGGAGGAATTCAGCGAAAGCGTGCTGCAAAGGATTTATATGGAAGCAGGGGAGCATACCATAAGCATCCAGAAGAGCTGGGGCTGGATCGCCCTGGACAGCCTGGCGATCTCTTCTTCCAAACAGCTTCCGGGAAGCACGTTCCAGGTGGAAGGGGAACTGATCAATCCGAATGCCACCGACCGTGCGCAGCGCCTGATGCACTATTTGAAAGATATGTATGGCAGCTATGTGCTGTCCGGCCAGTTTGCCGATAAAGGGTTATACAGCCCGGAGATCATCGCCATCCAGAAGGTGACGGGGGATCGGCTGCCGGCCATCTTGGGGCTTGATTTCATGAACTATTCCCCTACTTTCGCGGAGCATGGGGCTACGGCCGATTCCGTGGATCGCGCCATTGAATATGACGCCTTAGGAGGCATCGTCACGTTCTGCTGGCACTGGGGCGCGCCGGAGAAATACCATAAGGAAGGGGCGACCTGGTACCGCACGTTTTACGCGGACCAGGTGGACATGGACCTGGAGGCCATCCTGGACGGGGAAGATGAGGAAGGCTATGAACTGATCCTGCGGGACATTGACGCCATCGCGGAGCAGATCGCCGTCCTGCAGGAGGCGGATGTGCCCATCCTGTTCCGTCCTTTGCATGAGGCTTCCGGCGGCTGGTTCTGGTGGGGCGCTTATGGCCCGGAATGCTGTAAACGCCTGTGGAAGCTTCTGTACGACAGGCTGACCAATTACCATGGGCTCAACAACCTTATCTGGGTCTGGAACGGACAGTCGGCGGACTGGTATCCGGGGGATGAATATGTGGACATCATCGGGGAGGACCTGTATCCCGGGAACCATGTCTATTCTTCCCAGAGCGGCAAGTTCTGCGAAGCGGTGGAATATCCGGAGACTTCGAAGATCGTGGCGATGACGGAGAACGGCTGCCTTTTCGATCCGGACCTGGCTTTCCGCGACCAGGCTCCTTGGGCGTGGTTCTGCACCTGGAGCGGGGAATTTGTGGTGCAGGGCGGCTATAACATCCTCTCCGAGGAATATACGGAAGAGTACATGGTGGAAAAGGTTTATACCCACGAGAGGGTCATCACCCTGGACGAACTGCCGGATTTGAAGACCTATGAAGGAATGCAGGCACAATAAGCCATAAGGATGGAAGATCCATCCAGAGAAAGAAAGGAGGCATCTGCCAAATGGGATTTCGGAAAGATTTTGCGTGGGGCGCCGCGACCAGCGCCTACCAGATCGAAGGGGCTGCAGGAGAGGACGGCAAGGGTATGCACATCTGGGATGTGTATACCAAGGAGCCGGGGAAAGTTTACGAGGGACATACCGGGGACGTGGCCTGTGACCATTATCACAGGTTCCGGGAGGACGTCGCGATCATGAAGGAGATGGGGCTTAAGGCATACCGCTTCTCCATCGACTGGTCCAGGGTCCTGCCGGAGGGGAAAGGAAAGCCCAATGAAGCCGGCTTGGCGTTCTATGACCATTTGGTGGATGCTTTGCTGGAAGCCGGGATCGAGCCTTATATCACCCTTTACCACTGGGAACTGCCCTATGCGCTGTACTTAAAGGGCGGCTGGATGAATGAGAAGATCGTGGAATGGTTCGGCGCTTATGCCGCCCTGGTTTCGGAGCGGTTCAGCGACCGCGTGACCCATTTCTTTACCCTGAATGAGCCCCAATGCTTCGTAGGGCTGGGCTTCTTGAACGGGGAGCATGCGCCGGGGCTTAAGGCTCCGCTCCGTGACACGTTCCAAATGGCGCACAACGTCCTGAAAGCCCACGGGCGGGCGGTGCAGATGCTGCGCCTGTATGCGAGGAAGCCCATCGAAGTGGGATTCGCCCCCACCTGCACCATGTGTTATCCGGCGACGGATGACCCTAAGGATGTGGAAGCGGCGAGGCAGCAGCTTTTTTCCATGGAGGATTTGGGCAACTGGACCTGGAACGTGGCCTGGTGGTCCGATCCTGTGCTGCTTGGGCATTATCCGGAAGAGGGGCTGCAGAAGTATGAAGCGTACCTGCCGAAGATCACGGATGAGGATATGAAGCTGATCTCCGAGCCCATCGACATCTATGGGCAAAATATCTACAACGGCAAGGCGGTCCGTATGGGTGAGGACGGGCGTCCTCTTGTAGTAGGGCGTTATGCGGGCTTCCCGAAGACGGCCATCCAGTGGCCGGTGACGCCCCAGTGCCTTTATTGGGGTCCCAAGTTCTTATATGAGCGTTATGGAAAGCCCTTGTACATTACGGAAAACGGGATGTCAGCCCATGACAGCGTATCCCTGGACGGCAAGGTGCATGATCCCTCCAGGATTGATTTCCTGGCCCGTTACCTGGGAGAGCTTAAGCGGGCCGCCGCGGACGGCGTGGACGTGAGGGGGTATTTCCAATGGTCCCTGATGGATAATTTTGAGTGGGCCTGCGGGTATTCGGAGCGGTTCGGGCTGGTCTTCGTGGATTTCAACACCCAGGAAAGGATTTGGAAGGATTCCGCGTACTGGTATCGCGAGGTCATCCGCCAGAACGGGGAGAACCTGGCTTAAGCGCGGTGGAAAGGGCGCGTGATGGGTCTACAGAAAGCCGCTTAGGCGGTGGAAAGATAGTTGAGGAGGCTGCACATGAAATTTTACAACGGATGTTGGCTTTTAAAAGAGGGGTGGGGATGTTTTTCCCCGAAGCATGTTTATGAGGTCCATAAAAAGGAAGGGGAAGTGGAGTTGTGCGCGCCGACCGCCTATATCCGGGGCGCGGGCGACACTTTAGGCGGCATTAACCTGTCCGTCCGCATTACGGCGCCCATGCCGGAGGTCATCCGGGTGCAGGTGTGCCATTTTAAGGGCGTTTTACAAAAAGGACCCCGGTTTGACTTAGGTCTGCCGAAAGAGGACAGGCCCCTGGAGGTCGAGGAAACGGACAGGGAGCTATGCGTAAAAAGCGGGAGCCTGTCCCTTGTCATTGACAAGCAAAACTGGTCCATGCGCTATGAGCGGGACGGCAAGGTGCTGACGAAGAGCACGGGCAATGACTTAGCTTACCTGAAAGAGGACTGGAAAGGCTTCGCTTATGACAAGGGGGAGGGCGCTTATATGCGCCAGCAGCTGTCCCTGTCGATAGACGAGCTGATTTATGGCCTGGGGGAGCGTTTCGGTCCGTTGGTCAAGAACGGCCAGTCCATCTCCATCTGGAACGAGGACGGCGGCACCAGCACGGAGCAGTCCTATAAGAACATCCCGTTCTATTTATCCAACTTAGGCTACGGCATTTTCGTCAACCATCCCGAGCGGGTGGAGTTCGAGGTCGCCACGGAACAGGTCAGCAAGGTGGCTTTTTCCGTCGAAGGCGAAAGCCTGGATTATTTCTTCCTGAACGGCCCTACCATGAAGGAAGCGCTTATGCGTTATACGGACCTGACGGGCAAGCCGGCCCTGCCGCCCCAGTGGACGTTCGGCCTGTGGCTGTCCACCTCCTTTACCACGGATTATGATGAGAAGACGGTGATGGGCTTCATTGACGGCATGTTCGACCGGGGCATCCCCCTGTCCGTCTTCCATTTTGACTGCTGTTGGATGCGGGAGTTCCATTGGACGGATTTCTTGTGGGATGAGCGGGTGTTCCCGGATCCGGAGGGGATGCTTCGGCGCATCAAGGCAAAAGGCGTGAAAGTCTGCGTGTGGATCAACCCTTACGTGGGACAGGAATCCGTCCTGTTTGCGGAGGGCATGGAGAAAGGCTATTTCCTGAAAAGGACGGATGGAAGCGTCTGGCAGTGGGATATGTGGCAGCCCGGCCTGGCTATCGTGGATTTCACCAATCCGGAGGCGAAAGCCTGGTACCAGGGGAAGCTGGACGAATTGATGGATATGGGGGTGGATTGCTTTAAGACGGATTTTGGCGAACGCATCCCGGTGGACGCTGTTTATCATGATGGTTCGGACCCGCTCAAGATGCACAATTTCTATTCCTATCTGTATAATCAGGCGGTATTCGAGGCAATCCAACGTAAAAGGGGGGAACAGGATGCGGTGGTCTTCGCCCGTTCCGCCACGGCAGGGGGCCAGAAGTTCCCGGTGCATTGGGGCGGCGATTGCTGGTCCGAATATAAGTCCATGGAGGAGAGCCTGCATGGCGGCCTGTCCTTGACTTCAAGCGGCTTCGGGTTCTGGAGCCATGACATCGGCGGCTTCGAGAGCACCTCCACGCCGGACGTCTATAAGAGGTGGGCGGCGTTCGGGCTGTTGTCCACCCACAGCCGGCTGCACGGCAGCTCCTCTTATCGCGTGCCTTGGGTGTACGATGACGAGGCGGTGGATGTGTTGCGCTTCTTCACGAAGCTGAAGCTTAGCCTGGTGCCCTATTTGTACAGCGGGGCGGTCCGCACCAACCATAGCGGCGTGCCCATGATGCGCAGCATGGCCCTGGAATTTGAAAAAGATGAGAACTGCCGTTACCTGGATAAGCAATATCTGTTAGGAGACAGCCTCCTGGTGGCCCCTATTTTCAACGAAGAGGGGGGAGCCCATTACTATCTGCCGGACGGCGTCTGGACCAACTACCTGACGCAGGAAGAGGTGGCGGGAGGCCATTGGAGGCGGGAGAAGCTGGATTACCTGTCCATCCCCCTGTGGGTGCGGGAAAACAGCGTGATCCCCAAAGGGCTTTCTTTTGAAAACGTGGAATATCGCTTCCAGGGGAACCTGGAGCTGCAGGTCTATGCCCTGACCGCCGCGGCGGACATCGAGGTCTGGCAGGATGGCCAGGTCCTGGTGAAAGGAAGCGTCAGGAAAGAGGAAGATGGTTCCATCCACGGCCATATCGAGGGGGCAGGCGGCTGTCGGATGCGCTTCGTAAACCTCGCCCTACAGGCCGTGGAAGGGACCAGGATGGAGGCCTGCGGCAAGGACACCTTGGTATTATTGGACGAGGAGCTGGTGGATTTCATCGCGAAAGCTTGATTCTGGATGAATAAATGTTCGATGAACGTGCAGCAAAATGGCCAGCCTGCGGGAGATGTCCTGCAGGCTGGCCGTTTGCGTGACCGCCGGATCATGCTGGCATGATTATTGTCGCCAGATTTTATTGTGGGGCGTATTTCATCAGCGCTTCCACGATTTCCGGATAGGCCCAGGTGTTGCGCTGGCGGTTCAACAGGCCGAAGTTCTCGCCTCCGCCGATGAACGCGTTGTTGTCCCACCACAGGCACGGGATTCCGCGGGCGGTGGCGGCCGCGATATAGTAAGCTGACATATCCACGCGCGCCTGGAGGTTCTTGTCCTTATCCCGGGCGCCGAATTCGCCCATCACGACGGGGATCCCGTTTTTGATGAACCGTTCATAGACCAGGTCCAGCGCGTCATCAATCTCCCGGGTGCTCTTGGAGGAGGAGATGTCGAACGTGTTGACGCTTCCTGATTCCGTAGGGCCTTGCAGGGCGAAGTTATAAGGTTTGTACGCGTGCACCGATACGATCAGCCGTCCCTGTACGGTATCCTCGGGCAGGAGGAACGCCTCGTTCGCCGCGTTCTCCGTCGCCGCGCTGTAAGGAGGGACCATCAGATAGCGGGTGGCGTTGTTGCCGCCCGAAGAGCGGACGGTATCGACGAAAGCCTGGTTTAACTGGTTGATGCAGTCCACGGCTTCCTTGCAGATATCTTTCCCCATGTCAAGCCACCATTCATTGTCCGTGCCTACCAGGCGGGGCTCGTTCATGGACTCGAAGATCAGGTGCTCGTCATAATCCCCGAAATAAGCGCTAAGCTGGGACCAAATGGCGGTGATGTACTTCTTGGAGCTGTCCAGGTATTCATAAGTAGGGTAATAATAGGCGGCATCCACGTCATGATGGGTATTCAGGATCACGTACAGATCCCTTTCGATGGCATAATCCACCACCTCTTTCACGCGCGCAAGCCAGTCCGCGCTGATGGTGAAGTCCTCGTCCGTCAGGTGGTTATGCCATGATACGGGGATGCGCAGGGTCTTAAATCCAGCGGACTTCAAACTCTCGATCATATCCTCCGTGGTCTTTACGCCGACCCAGGCATATTCGATCGCCAGGTCGTTCTCCACGTAACCGCCCTCCTTGGTGGCGTCAAACGTATTGCCCAGGTTCCAACCAATCTTTAAGCCTTTGGTGAACTGCAGGGCTTCCGTATCCGGAACCTCCCTCGGTTCCATTGTTACATCTGGAATCATAATTGCCTCCGTTTCTTGCGCATCCTGGCCGTCGGGATAGTCGCCAGCCTCGGAATCAGATGCAGGGTCCTCCTCTTGTGTGGAGGATTCGCTTTCCTCCTGCGCGCCGCCTTGCGCGTCCCCTTTGTCCTGACAGGCGGCGAGCGTCATGGCAAGCAGGCAGGCGGCGGACAAAGCCCCTATGATTTTCCGATACTTCATCTTCCTACCTCCGTTTCCTGGAAAAGATGGGGATGCGCCCATTTTTCCTTTTACAGCCATTATACCAAGATGAACCGCGCTTGACATCACCGTTTCTTGATGAAATCAGCGATTGTTGCGAAATTTTGTAACAGTTCAGCCAGCCGCCTGATTTGATGGAAAATCGTGCTTGCACGAATTTTCCATCACGTCTGGCGGCTGAGGGAGCGCCATCTTATGAGCAAAGATAGTCGCGAAGCGACGTAAAAG
>CANPWC010000104.1 GCA_947581905.1 uncultured Acetatifactor sp. | reverse complement strand
TATGAGACCGAGAAGAGGCACTATGCACACGTTGACTGCCCGGGCCATGCTGACTACGTTAAGAACATGATCACCGGTGCTGCCCAGATGGATGGCGCCATCCTGGTTGTGGCTGCTACCGACGGCGTTATGGCACAGACCAAGGAGCACATCCTTCTGTCCCGTCAGGTAGGCGTTCCTTATATCGTCGTATTCATGAACAAGTGTGATGCCGTCGACGATCCTGAGCTGCTGGAGCTGGTTGAGATGGAGATCACCGAGCAGTTGGAAGAGTACGGCTTTAAGGATTGCCCGATCATCCAGGGTTCCGCTTTGAAGGCTCTGGAAGATCCCACCGGCATTTGGGGCGACAAGATCATGGAGCTGATGCACACCGTTGACGATTATATCCCTGATCCTCAGCGTGATACAGACAAGCCTTTCCTGATGCCTGTCGAGGACGTATTCACCATCACTGGCCGTGGTACTGTTGCTACTGGCCGTGTGGAGCGTGGTACCCTTCATCTGAATGAGGAAGTTGAAATCGTTGGTATCAAGGAAGAGACCAAGAAGACCGTTGTAACCGGTATCGAAATGTTCCGTAAGATGCTGGACGAGGCCCAGGCTGGCGACAACATCGGCGCTCTGCTTCGTGGCATCCAGAGGAACGAGATTGAAAGAGGACAGGTCCTTGCAAAACCTAAGACCGTTACCTGCCACAAGAAATTCAATGCCCAGGTATACGTCCTGACCAAGGATGAGGGCGGCCGTCATACCCCGTTCTTCAACAACTATCGTCCTCAGTTCTATTTCAGGACGACCGACGTTACCGGCGTCTGCAACCTGCCCGCTGGTACCGAGATGTGCATGCCTGGCGACAACATTGAGATGACCATCGAGCTGATCCATCCCATCGCTATGGAGCAGGGTCTTACGTTCGCTATCCGTGAGGGCGGCAGGACCGTTGGTTCCGGACGTGTAACGAGCATCATCGAGTAATCGACTATAAGCTAGATCGTATAGGGCTTTCCGAGTGATCGGAAAGCCCTTTTGCGTCATAGGGTTTATGGCATCATTTGGCTTCGGCACCATGGCATGGGGTTAGCGCCGTGGAGTTTGTGCTACGGGGTTTGTGCCACGGGATTTATGCCGTGGAGTTTGAGCCATATGGAATCCTGCCATGCAGGGAGAAGAGGTTGCAATGTCAAAACAGAAAGAAGTTAAGACCAATGTGATGCGGATCCTGGAATCGCTGCGGATCCCGTATCAGCAATATCGTTATGAATGTGAGGAATTCGTGGACGGGCTGCAGGTGGCGGACCTGTTGGGAATGCCCCATGAGAAGATGTATAAGACCCTAGTGACGAAAGGGGGCACGGGAGGCTATTATGTGTTCGTGATCCCGATCGAGGGTGAATTGGACTTGAAAAAGGCTGCAAAGTCCGTAGGGGAAAAGAGCGTCGAGATGATCCCGGTCAAGGAGATCAACGCCGTAACGGGATATATCCGCGGAGGCTGCACTGCCATTGGAATGAAGAAGCAGTATGTCACACGGCTGGACGAGGGCGCTTCCAGGCTGCCCGCCCTGGTGGTGAGCGGCGGTCGCATCGGCTTCCAGGTTGAGCTCGCGCCCTCGGACTTCCTGCGCGCGTCAGGGGCGGAATACGCGGACCTACTGCATGCCTGACGCTGGTGCGCCACGGCTGCAGACAGCTACGCTCAGCCACGCCCAGCCGCCCCATCCTGATATCCGAAAAGCTATTGACAAAAGGTTTGGGATATCCTACCATGGTGGGAGTAGGAGGCTACGTTGGAAGCTGCGTTGGTTTCATCACCATATCACAAGGAGGAGGTTTATATGCCAAAGCTGTATATCAATGAGGGAAAGAAACTAAGCCACATTAACCCGGAGGTCTATGGACATTTCTCGGAGCATCTGGGACGGGGGATTTATGGAGGAATCTATGTGGGAGAGGATTCCGACATCCCCAATGTCAACGGAATGCGTACCGATGTGGTGGAAGCCTTGAAGAAGATAAAGGTTCCGGTCTTAAGGTGGCCGGGCGGTTGTTTCGCGGATGAATACCATTGGATGGACGGCATCGGCCCGAAAGAGGGCAGGAAAAAGATGATCAACACCCATTGGGGCGGCGTCTTGGAGGATAACAGCTTTGGGACGCATGAATTTATGGAACTGTGCGCCCAGCTTGGCTGCAAGCCTTATATCAACGGGAACGTGGGAAGCGGGACTGTGCGGGAAATGAGCGAATGGGTGGAGTATATGACCTTTGCCGGCACGTCTCCCATGGCCGACCTGCGCCGCCGAAACGGCAGGGAGGACCCCTGGAGGGTGGATTATTTTGGCGTAGGCAACGAGAACTGGGGCTGCGGCGGCAATATGACGCCGGAATATTATGGGAACCTGTATCGCAGGTACCAGACCTATGTGCGCAATTATAATGACCAGGAACCGATCTTTAAGATCGCCTGCGGACCGAATGGCGATGATTATGGCTGGTGCGAGAGCCTGATGGCATCCTGCCATAACTATATGGACGGCTTGTCGTTACATTATTACGTCTGCCCGAACGGATGGAACCATAAGGGGAGCGCCACCGAGTTTGATAAGGACGCCTGGTATAAGACCTTGGATGCCGCCCTGTTCATGGAAGAGCTGCTTCGCAGGCACAGCGCCATTATGGACAGGTACGACCCGGAAAAGAAAGTAGGGCTGATCGTGGACGAGTGGGGCAACTGGTTCGATGTGGAGCCCGGCACGAATCCTGGCTTTTTGTACCAGCAGAACAGCATGAGGGACGCCCTGGTGGCCGCCGTGACCCTGAATACTTTCAATAAGCACAGCGACCGCGTGAAGATGGCCTGTATCGCCCAGATGGTGAACGTGCTGCAGTCCGTCATCCTGACGGAAGGGGATAGGATGCTCTTAACCCCGACCTACCATGTGTTCCACATGTATCGCGGCCATCAGGGCGGCGACCTGCTGGATAGCTGCCTGGTCGGCGCGGGACAGACGGGCACGCCTGAACATAAGGTGCCGTCCTTGCAGGAATCCGCATCCAGGAAGGATGGCGTGATCACCGTCACGCTGGCGAACTTGTCCATGGAGGAAGAATATCCCGTGACGGCCGCCCTGGCGGAGATGGTCCCGACCCAGGTGGAAGCCAGCATTTTAACAGGAGACATGACGGCCCACAATACGTTCCAGGAGCCGGAGACTGTAAAGGAGGCGGCATTTGACGCAATATCCTGCTCGGGCAAGGAAATGTCCTTTACCATGCCTCCTTGTTCGGTTGTGAGCCTGCGGATCCGGTAAAGCGGTTCCAGGCAAAGAGGAGGGAAAGATGTTCCATATTCTGGTGGCGGATGACGACAAGAACATCCGCCTGCTTCTCAAGACGGTATTGGAAAAGGAGAACTACCGCGTGTCCACGACTTCCAACGGGGAACAGGCTTTGGAGCTGTTGGATAAGGAGCATATCGACTTGGTGGTGCTGGACATCATGATGCCTAAGATGGATGGCTATGAATTTACCAGGCTGTTGCGGGAGAACGACAACGACCTCCCAATCCTCATGGTGTCGGCCAAGCAGCAGCCGACGGACAAGAAAAAAGGCTTCCTGGCGGGGACGGACGATTATATGACCAAGCCCATCGACGTGGAGGAAATGCTTTTGCGCATCAGGGCCTTGCTGCGGCGCGCCAAGATCGCCAGCGAGCGCAAGATCGTCATTGGGGACGTGACCCTGGATTATGATTCCCTGACGGTGTCCAGGCGCGGGGAGGTCCAGGAGCTGCCGCAGAAGGAGTTCCTGCTCCTTTATAAGCTTTTGTCGTACCCGGGCAAGATCTTCACCAGGATCCAGCTCATGGACGAAATCTGGGGGTCGGACAGCGAGACGGGATGGGAGACCTTGACAACCCATGTAGGGAGGCTTCGCAAGCGTTTTGAAGGTTGGGATGAATTCTCCATCGAATCTGTGCGGGGCTTAGGCTATAAGGCGGTGAAAAAAGGATGAGGAAACAGGCCTCAAACGGGATTTCAAAGAATATTTCAAAGGAAATGAAAAAGGCGCGCCGTTCGCTGACCTTGTTGTTTTCCGGCATCGTGTTCCTGATCTTGCTGGTCTCTTTGGGGGTCGCCGTCCTTTTGCTGTATATCCTGGCCACTTATGCAAATTTTCCAACAAGCGAGGACGGGCTGCTGCATCCGATGCCGCTGTTGCTCTTAATGTCGGCAGTCAGCCTGATCGTCGGCTTTGGCGTGGCCTTGGCGGTCAGCACTTACCCGTTAAAGCCCATCAATCGGATCATCAACCAGATGAACCGGCTGGCGGGAGGGGATTTTACGGTCCGGCTGTCTTTCGGAAGGCTGATCCGTTCCTACCCGCCCCTGGCGGAAATCGTGGACAGCTTTAACCTGATGGCGCAGCAGCTGGAAGGGACGGAACTTTTACGGTCCGGCTTCATCAATGATTTTTCCCATGAGTTCAAGACTCCCATCGTTTCCATCGCGGGTTTTGCCAAGCTGCTTCAGGATGGGGGGCTGACCGAAGAGGAGCAAAAGGAGTATATCAGGATCATCGAAGAGGAGTCCCTGCGCCTGGCCTCCATGGCCACCAACGTCCTGGAACTGACCCGCGTGGAGAGCCAGTCTATCCTGACGGATGTGACCACCTATAACCTTTCCGAGCAGTTACGCGGCTGTGTGCTGCTGTTGGAGGGCAAATGGACCGCCAAGCGCCAGGAGATGGATCTGGATTTTGAGGAATACGAGATTGAGGCCTGCGAGGAACAGTTGAAACAGGTCTGGATCAACCTTTTAGACAATGCGATCAAGTTCTGCCCGGAGGGCGGGACCGTGTCCTTGCGGATCCGTAAGGAAGAGAAATGGATCGTGGTGTCCGTGTCCAATACGGGAAGCTGGATCTCCCCCCAGGACCTGGAAAAGGTTTTCAATAAGTTCTATCAGGCGGATGAGTCGCATGCCACCATGGGAAATGGGATTGGGCTCGCCATCGTCCGCCGCATCGTCCGTCTCCACCAAGGGACGGTGGACGCGAAAAGCGGGAAGGAGGGCGTGACCTTCACCGTGAAGCTGCCCCGCCACAAGACGGATTAAAGACCTGAAAGTCATCCACGGAAAATTTTCCCCAAAAGTTTTGTTTCAGTTTAGAAACGGCGGATATAATGAAATTAAGATAAAGAGTGGGGAAGGAGATCGTTGGGATGGCTATTAATAAATATGCGTTTTCAATGGTAATCGCTTTGTTTTCCTTTTTAGGCTTTTGCGTGGAAGACCTTTGGCTGTCGGCGACGAAGGGCTATATGGATAATCGGAACATGGTGTTCCCGTTCCTGTTGGGATACGGGTTGGCGATCGCCGCCATATACCTGCTTTTTGGGACGCCGGATAAGATGGTGTTCCTGGGGCGGGAGCTGCCCGCCATGAGCGTTAAGGCAAGGTCCGCCCTCTATTTCCTGGCAGTATTTTTGTGCGTCAGCCTGGGAGAGATCGTGTTAGGCAAGACCGTGGAGCTGACCTGCCATTTCTATTGGTGGGATTACAGCTGGATTCCGCTGCACATTACGCGTTATACATCCATTCCTACCAGCTTGGGGTTCGCATCCTTGATCTACCTGGTCATGGATAAGCTGTATGAGCCCGTGTACCGGTTCTTCCTAAAATGGGATGAGAAGCCGTTGACGATCGTGGCCACCGTCCTAATGGCGGTCATGGCCTGGGATTTCCTAAGAAGCGGCTTCTTAATGCTTGTCTGGCATGGACCTCAGAAAAGATGGGTCATCAATACGGCTGGAAGGGGGCTTTACCGCTTCTTACATTCCTTATAAGCCGGTCAAGCCAGTCATTTCAGAAAACGCGGACGCCACAAAAGGGTTGTGCCGCGTTTTTCCTTTGTTGAGGAGATGAAATTGAAAAGACAGATAGACTTAAGAGAAATTTCAGATGGAAGGCTTTATGGGGAGGGCGACATGGCAAGGGTCGGCTGCGGGGATTGCGCGGGATGTTCCGCCTGCTGCCGCGGCATGGGGGACTCCATCCTGTTGGATCCGCTGGACGTTTACCGGCTTGCCGCGCTTCGGGACAAGTCATTCGAGGAATGCCTGGCGGAGGGCGTGGAATTGGGCGTAGCGGAAGGGCTCGTCCTGCCGCACCTGAAAATGATCGGGGCGGAGGAGCAGTGCGCCTACCTTACGCCACAGGGACGCTGCAGCATCCATCCCCTGCGCCCGGGCTTCTGCCGCCTCTTCCCGCTGGGCCGATATTATGAAAATGGGACGTTCCGTTACTTTTTACAGGTAAAGGAATGTAAGAAGCCGAACCGGACCAAGGTCAAGGTGGGAAAGTGGATCGATACGCCGGACCTGGCAAAGAACCGGGCATTCGTCACATGTTGGCATGACTTCCTGGAGGATTGCCGGGAGCTGGTGGGGCAGGGGGACGATGCTTTGGGCAGGAACCTGAACCTTTACCTGCTGAGGCGCTTCTATCTGGCTCCTTATGAGGCAGGGCGGGATTTTTATGGGCAGTTCTATGAGCGGATGGATCTGGTGCGAAAGGAGTTGGGGATGGACGCCTAGGAAAAGGATGAGGGAAGAAATGGGGCTTAAGGACGAATGGACCGATAAAAAGGGGGCGGTGAACCGTCCCCCTTTGGTGTTTTATCCCTTTTATTGGTTGTTTGCCTTGAATCCGTTGCAGCTGACATCGCCTCCTACGTTGTCGCAGGTGACGTCTCCGCCTGCGCTGACGTTGCCGCCTATGCTGTCGCAGGTTACATTCCCATCGCAGTTGACATTGCCGCCTATGCTGTCGCAGTGAATGTCCCCACGGCTGTTTGCATCGCCCTCAATGCTATCGCAGGTTAGGTCCCCTTGGCAATCGACATCGCCCTCGATGTCGCCGCAGTTAATGATGTCCGCGTTGCAGCTGACGCCGCCTCCGATGTTGTCGCAGGTTAGGTTCCCTTGGCAGGCGACGTTGCCTTCTACGTTGCCACAGGTGACGGTTCCGCCTGCGCTTAAGTTGCCGTCCACGTCGTCACAGTTGATGCTGCCTCCCGCATCCACGTTGCCCTCGATGTTGTCACAGTTGACGCATCCGCCTGCGCTTAAGTTGCCGTCCACGTTGTCACAATTGACGCTGCCTCCCGCATCCACGTTGCCTCCTATGCTGTCACAATTGACGGTTCCGCCTGCTTCGATGTTGCCGCCCACGTCGTCACAGTTGACGCCGCCTCCAGCGGCCAGGTCGCCATTTATGTCGCCCTCGATCTGGGCGCTGCCCCAGATTTCTACATGGAAATGCGCATCCTCGGGAAGCTGCTTTAGGGCCTCGTCATCGAAAAGGAGGGGGATGGGCTGTTCCAGGTCATATTCGTCCCTTCCTAAGAGCTTGCGCCCCCTAAATTGCACGATGCGCAGGACGTCGTCATCCGGCCACCCTGCTGTGGCAGGCTCCGCGATAGCGTCTGCCGCGGCGTTAGGACCTGAAGCGTTTGGTCCCGCCGCGGTGACGTTTGTGATGGCATCCGCGGCAGGTGCAACAGCTTCTGCCGCAGATGGATGGGCGTCGCTTTCCGTCTCAAACGGGGCGGACCCTTCTCCGCATAGAAGGCTGCCGATCGTGGCATGGAACAGGTTCGCCAGGACGGGGAGCAGTTCGATATCCGGATAGGATTGGCCGCATTCCCATTTGCTGACCGCCTGCACGCTGACGCGGCAGGCCTGCGCCACCTGGTCCTGGCTGATATTGTGTTGCTTCCGTAAATCCTTCAGCCTGGACGCCAGGATGACCTTGGCGGCGTCAGGGCTTGCATCCGATGTGGATTGAGGTTTTATTTTGTTCAATAATAGAGGCTTCATATGAGAATATCCTTTCTTCCCTGTTTGGTGGAAAGGCGGGCGCTTGTGTCATCAGACAGCGCTTCCTTTCCGTGGTTGTTGTGTTTTGGACAACGGCGCCGATGTCTTATGTAAGTCAAGTATAGCGGAAATCGCGGCAAAAAGCTATCAATTATTTGTTGAATCCCGTCTTTTGCCACAAAATCAACCAATGGTTGATTTGCCCCGTTAGATCGATTTCTTCCGATTTTACTTGCCAAAAGAGGGAAAATGCAATAAAATAGGATTAGCTCTTTTGAAAAAGGCGTTACATCATGACAAAGAAAGGATGGGTGTTTTAAATGGGCTTTTTAACAGGAAAAACGGCGATCATCACCGGAGCGGGCCGTGCCGTATTAAAGGACGGCAGGTGCGGTTCCATTGGTTACGGCATTGCGACCGCTTATGCGAAAGAGGGCGCGAACCTGGTCATAACCGGACGTAACGTGAAGAAGTTAGAGGATGCGAAAGAGGAGTTGGAGCGCCTCTATGGGATCAAGGTCCTGATCCTGCAGGCGGATGTGAACGCGGGCGCTGATAATGAGGCGGTCGTAGGCGATGTGGTGAAGAAGACGATCGAAGAGTTCGGCAGGATCGATGTGCTGATCAATAACGCGCAGGCTTCCGCTTCCGGCGTGACCTTGGCGGAGCATACCACGGAC
>CANPWC010000103.1 GCA_947581905.1 uncultured Acetatifactor sp. | reverse complement strand
ATAAAGCATTTTCCCATTGCGAAAAACAACATCATTTGATGTTTGCTTGGAATAACGGTTTATAAGTTTATCCTGAACAGAAAAAGATAATGGTTGACAAAAAGGCGTCCCGGTGATATATTTATTAACGGGTGTAACAAAGTCGTAATATTTTAACCGAAATTTATTCCATAATTTTGCAATAATTTTAAAAAAGTCCGAGAAATCCATTGCAAATGAGGGGTACAGGAGGACGTCATGGTTCGCAGGTCTTTCAAAATTGTTACATATATGTTGGCTGGCATTCTCACGTTCGCCGGGACGGGGCTTACCGCCCAGGCGACGGACGCTTCTTCCGCGTTACCCAGCGGCGGCATTGATGTGGCGTTCGCGCAGGGGACCACGCTGGAGGACCTGCAGCAGCAGATGGGGACGCAGACGGCGACCATTGAATCCATCCTGGACCGCGCGGAGATCGAGGCGGCGCGCAAGGAGGCCGGCATCGTGTCCGAGCCCAGCGAGGATGATGCGCTTAAGAGCCTGGTCATCGCCCAAGTCAATGATTATGTGAATGTCAGGAGCCTGCCTGGCGAAGACGGCGAGATCCTTGGCAAGCTTTATAACAATTCCGTAGGGACGTTCCTTTCGGAAGAGAATGGTTGGTACCAGATCACTTCCGGCACCGTGACCGGGTATGTGAAAGCGGAATATTGCGTGACGGGCGATCCCGCCATCGACTTGGCGAAGAGCGTTTCCACCCGGATCGCCACCGTGGATACCGAGACGCTTAAGGTCCGCATGGAGCCCAGCCTGGAGGCGGGCGTCCTGACCCTGGTGCCTTACAAGGACCAGCTGGTGGTTTCCGAGGAAGTGGACGGATGGGTCAAGGTGGATACCGAGGACGGCTTAGGCTGGATTTCCACCGATTATTGCATCTTAAGCCGCGAGTTCGTGGAAGCGGAGTCCAAGGCGGAGGAAGAGGCGAGGCTTGCAAAGGAAGAGGAGGAGCGCCGCAAAGCGCGTGAAGCCGCCAAGTCCAGCAAGAAGAACAGCCAGTCGTCTTCCGGCGCGTCCAGCTATCAGCCCCCTGCCATCACGGAGGGCACCAGCAGCGAGATGGGACAGGCAGTCATCGACTTCGCCATGCAGTTCGTCGGCAACCCTTATGTGTACGGCGGCACCAGCCTGACCAACGGCGCGGACTGCTCCGGCTTCGTAATGAGCGTATATGCGAACTTTGGGGTTTCCCTCCCCCATAGCTCTTCTTCGGACCGCAGCCAGGGTTATGCGGTGGATGGGCTTGCGAACGCGCAGCCCGGCGACCTGGTCTGCTATTCCGGCCATGTGGCCCTTTATGCGGGCAACAACCAGATCGTGCATGCCTCCACGTCCAAGACCGGCATCATCGTCTCTCGGGCGGATTATAAGAAGGTGCTTGCGGTAAGGCGTATCTTCTAAACTTGGTAAAGGATGGGGACCGTGTTTTCACACGGTCCTTTTTTCATGCGTTCCAAAGGGCGCGGCCGCCAGGCCGCGGGGGTTGGGGATGAAGTGAGACGATTTGCGGAATTTGTCAAAATATTGGGATTTCCCGCAAGGCGTCCCAAAAGTCCGGTTCTTGTGCAATTTTACCAAAAAACCTTGCACTATCAACAAACCGTAAATTAAGGCATGAAAATACAAACACAAGTTATCCACAGGCAAAAAGGCTGAAAATAAGACAAAAGACAGTTATGCACTGATTTATCCACATTATCCACAGGCTTTTTCGGGTCAGGGGAGGGAAATGTTTTCCCGATCCTTAGGAACGTCTGTTTTGTGAAGTTGTGATAAAAGTCCTTTTTTTATGGAAATTGTCGATTTCCGCCAATGGCCCGTTGAATTCAAAAAGAACAAAATAATCACTTAAATTGTTGCAAAATATACCAATTCTATGATATAATGCTTATACAAAAAACCACAGAAAGGGATGAACAGCATGAGAGTGAATATTGTTGGCAGGAATATGGAAGTTACCTCTGCGTTGAGGGAAGCGATCGAAGACAAGATCGGCAAGCTGGACAGATATTTTAACCCTGATACGGAGGTAAATGTCACCTTAAGCGTGGAGAAAGAGCGTCAGAAGATCGAGGTGACGATTCCCGTGAAAGGGCGCATCATCCGTTCTGAACAGGTCAGCAACGATATGTACGTGTCCATCGACCTGGTAGAGGAGATCATAGAGAGGCAGCTTAAGAAATATAAGAACAAGATTGTGGACAAGAAGCAGAGCGGCGGCTCGTTCAGCAAGCTTTTCGTGGAGAACGATTACGTGGAGGACGAGGATGTGAAGATCGTCCGGACGAAGAAGTTCGACATCAAGCCCATGTACCCGGAAGACGCCTGCATCCAGATGGAGCTTCTGGGGCATAGCTTCTTCGTGTTCACCAATGCGGAGACGGACCAGGTGAACGTGGTCTACAAGAGGAAAGGAGACACTTACGGCCTGATTGAGCCGGAAGCATGACGGATTTGGTCCCCCAGGGGCGTATGCTTGGCCATACGCCCCTTTTCCATGCAAAAAAAAGCCTGGAATGCTAATTTTATAAGAAAAGTGATTGCAAAAGCCTTCCGGCTATGATAAAATGGTTGACAGTGGAATGATAAAAAAATAACAATCATTCCTGACCGCCCTGGATAAGGGAAACTTGTTGAATTTCTCAATTTGGAAATGGAGGAAAAGAGAATGGCTAGGAAAGTAGTATTAGCAGGTGCTTGTCGTACCGCGATCGGGACCATGGGTGGTTCCTTGAGCACTACTCCGGTCGTTGACTTAGGCGCGATCGTGATTCGGGAGGCTGTCAAGAGGGCTGGCATCGCCCCCGCTGATGTAGACCAGGTTTACATGGGCTGCGTCATCCAGGCCGGACAGGGACAGAATGTCGCCCGTCAGGCATCCATCAAGGCAGGGCTTCCTATTGAAGTGCCCGCCGTTACCATGAACGTAGTGTGCGGTTCCGGCCTTAACTGCGTCAACCAGGCTGCCCAGATGATCCTGGCAGGCGAAGCGGACGTCGTAGTGGCAGGCGGCATGGAGAACATGTCCATGGCTCCTTACGCGATTCCCCAGGGGCGTTACGGCTACCGCATGAACAACGGCGTATTGGTCGACACCATGATCAAGGACGCGTTGTGGGATGCTTTCAATGATTACCATATGATCAAGACCGCGGACAATATCTGCGAGGAGTGGGGCTTGACCCGTGAAGAGATCGACGAGTTCGCGTTGAAGAGCCAGCTCAAGACGGAAGAGGCCCAGAAGACGGGCGCTTTCAAGGCGGAGATCGTCCCTGTCGAAGTGAAGAAGAAGAAAGAGACCATCATCTTCGATACAGATGAGGGCCCCAGGCATGGTTCCACGATGGCGGGGCTTGCCAAGCTGCGTCCCATCAACCCTGGCGGATTCGTGACCGCGGGCAACGCTTCCGGCATCAATGACGGCGCTGCCGCCATCGTCGTGATGAGCGAGGAGAAAGCGAAAGAGCTGGGCGTGAAGCCGATGGCCACTTATGTGGCAGGCGCCCTTGCAGGCGTGCGTCCTGAAGTCATGGGCATCGGCCCTGTGGCGGCGACCAAGAAGGTCATGGCCAAGACCGGCATGAAGATTGAAGATTTCGACATCATCGAGGCGAACGAGGCTTTTGCCGCCCAGTCCGTAGCGGTTGGCAAGGAGCTTGGCATCGATGTGGACAAACAGCTCAACCCCAACGGCGGCGCGATCGCCCTGGGCCATCCGGTAGGAGCCAGCGGCTGCCGCATCCTTGTCACCTTGTTATACGAGATGCAGGCGAGGGGGGCCAAGACCGGCCTTGCCACCCTGTGCATCGGCGGCGGCATGGGCTGCGCCACGATCGTGAAGATCGAAGACTAAGGAAAGATAGAGGACGAATCCATGGAGAGGGCCTATCGGGCGCTCTCCATGAATCTCGTAAGATGGGCTTTCGCCCCGGATGCCCGTGGGTATGGGCGTCCCGGACATGGCAAAGCTTGCATCGTGAGGAAAGGAGTCAAGATGGAATACATCGTATATGAGCAGACTGGGAACGTGGGAACCATCACCATCAGCCGTGAGAAGGCCCTGAACGCTTTGAATTCCACCGTTTTGACGGAGCTTGGGCAGACCTTGGACCAGGTGGACCTGGATACAGTCCGCTGCCTGATCTTGACCGGCGCAGGGCAGAAGTCCTTCGTGGCCGGCGCCGACATCGGTGAGATGAGCACCCTGACCAAGGAGCAGGGGGAGGCTTTCGGCAAGAAAGGAAATGACATCTTCCGCAGGCTGGAGACGTTCCCCATCCCCGTCATCGCGGCGGTGAACGGCTTCGCCTTAGGCGGCGGCTGCGAGATCGCCATGAGCTGCGACATTAGGATCTGTTCTGCGAACGCGGTTTTCGGCCAGCCCGAGGTAGGGTTGGGCATCACGCCCGGCTTCGGCGGCACCCAGCGGCTTGCCCGCCTGGTGGGTCCCGGCATGGCGAAGCAGATGATCTATACCGCCCGCAACATCAAGGCGGACGAGGCGCTGCGCATCGGCCTGGTGAACGCCGTGTACCCGCAGGAAGAGCTGCTTGCGGCTGCGCAGAAGCTGGCGTCCGCTATCGCGAAGAACGCCCCTATCGCGGTGCGTAACTGCAAGAAGGCGATCAACGAGGGCCTGGAAGTGGATATGGACGAGGCGATCGTGATCGAGGAGAAGCTCTTCGGGGCTTGCTTTGAGACCGAGGACCAGAGGTACGGCATGGCCTTTTTCCTGGACAAGAACAAAGAAAAGGTAAAAGAGCCGTTCAAGAACTGTTAAGCATTTGTCCCACAAGTTTGGCAATCATCATTTAAGGAGGAAAATATCATGAAAGTTGGAATTATCGGCGCTGGAACGATGGGGGCTGGGATTGCCCAGGCTTTTGCCATGACGGATGGCTATGAGGTTTGCCTGTGCGACATCACGCAGGAATTTGCGGATGGCGGCAAGGCCAGGATCCTGAAGAACTTTAACTTCCTGGTGAACAAGGGAAAGCTGGAGGCGCAGGCCGCCCAGGCGATGGCGGACAAGATCGTGACCGGCCTTAAGGACATCTGCACGGATTGCGACCTGGTGATCGAGGTCGCGCCCGAGAACATGCAGCTGAAGAAGACCACCTTTAAGGAGCTTCAGGAAATCGTGAAGCCCGAGTGCATTTTCGCCACCAATACTTCTTCCCTGTCCATCACGGAGATCGGCGCTGGGCTGGATCGTCCCATGATCGGCATGCACTTCTTCAACCCCGCGGACAGGATGAAGCTGGTGGAAGTCATCGCCGGCGAGAATACGCCCGCCGAACTGGTAGAGACCATCAAGAACATCGCGACGTCCATCGGCAAGACCCCGGTGGAAGTCAAAGAGGCCCCGGGCTTCGTGGTCAACAGGATCCTCATCCCGATGATCAACGAGGCGATCGGCATCTACGCGGACGGCATCGCCAGCGTGGCCGACATCGACGAGGCGATGAAGCTGGGCGCTTCCCATCCCATGGGACCCCTTGCCCTCGGCGACCTGGTAGGCCTGGACATCGTCCTTGCCATCATGGAAGTGTTGCAGCATGAGACGGGCGACCCCAAGTATCGTCCCCATCCCCTGCTTCGCAAAATGGTGCGCGCGGGCAAGCTTGGCCGCAAGACCGGCGTAGGCTTCTACGATTATCGTAAATAAGCATCCGCGATCGCAAAGGAAAGCCGCCGGCAGCAAGGCGGCCCTTTGCGGTAAGCGGTAAATTAGTATAAATGGAGGAAATGAAGATCATGGATTTTACTTTGAGCAAACAGCATGAGATGGCGCGTTCCCTTTTCAAGGAGTTCGCCGAAAAAGAAGTAAAGCCTCTGGCGGTGGAGGTAGATGAGACGGAAGAGTTCCCCAGGTCCACCGTTGAGAAAATGGCGAAATACGGCTTCTTAGGCATCCCCGTCCCCAAGGAGTACGGCGGGCAGGGCTGCGATCCTTTGACCTATGTGATGTGCGTGGAAGAGCTTTCCAAGGTGTGCGGCACCACAGGCGTCATCGTGTCCGCACATACCTCCCTGTGCTGCGACCCCATCCAGACGTTCGGCACGGAAGAGCAGAAGCAGAAATACCTGGTTCCCCTGGCTAAGGGCGAGAAGCTTGGCGCGTTCGGCTTGACGGAGCCCGGTGCCGGCACGGATGCCCAGGGGCAGCAGACCAAGGCTGTCCTTGACGGCGACGAGTATGTCATCAACGGTTCCAAAATTTTCATCACCAACGGTAAGGAAGCGGACGTATACGTGATCTTCGCTGTGACGGGCATGATCGAGAAGCGCGGCAGGATGATCAAGGAGATCACCGCCTTCATCGTGGAAAAAGGCACCCCGGGCTTTTCGTTCGGCACCAAGGAGAAGAAAATGGGCATCCGCGGTTCATCCACTTATGAGCTGATCTTCACGGATTGCCGCGTCCCCAAGGAGAATATGCTGGGCAAGCCGGGACAGGGCTTCAAGATCGCCATGCACACCCTGGACGGCGGCCGTATCGGCATCGCTTCCCAGGCGCTGGGCATCGCGGAGGGCGCCCTGGAGAGGACCATCGCTTACACCAAGGAGAGGAAGCAGTTCGGCAAGACCATCGCGGCCCAGCAGAACACCCAGTTCCAGTTGGCTGACATGGCGACCAAGGTAGAAGCGGCGAAGCTTTTGGTCTATAAGGCGGCCATGGCGAAAGCCACCCAGAAGGAGTACGGCTTCGAGGCCGCGCAGGCGAAATTGTACGCGGCGGAAGTGGCGATGGAAGTCACCACCAAGGCCGTCCAGCTCCATGGCGGTTATGGCTACACCAGGGAATATGAAGTGGAGCGCATGATGCGTGACGCCAAGATCACCGAGATCTATGAGGGCACCAGCGAAGTGCAGCGTATGGTCATCAGCGCGGCGCTGTTGAAGTAAAGGTAACAAACTAGAACATAAGGAGTGAGAATACAATGAAAATCGTTGTTTGCATCAAGCAGGTTCCTGATACGAAGGGCGGCGTGCAGTTCAATCCCGACGGAACCCTGAATAGAGCGGCTATGTTGACCATCATGAACCCAGACGACAAGTCCGGCCTGGAAGCGGCGTTGCGCTTAAAGGACCAGTACGGCGCGGAAGTCACGGTCATCACCATGGGCCTTCCCAAGGCGGAGGACGTGCTGCGTGAAGCCTTAGCCATGGGCGCGGACAAGGCGGTCCTGGTAACGGACAGGGTGTTGGGCGGCGCGGATACCTGGGCGACCTCCCAGACGTTGGCCGGCGCGATCCGCAACCTGGAATATGACCTGATCATCACCGGCAGGCAGGCGATCGACGGCGATACCGCCCAGGTCGGCCCCCAGCTTTCCGAGCACCTGAATATTCCTGTTATCTCTTATGCGCAGAATATCAAGATCGATGGCGACAGCGTGATCGTTGAGCGCCAGTTCGATGACAGATACCATGTGTTAAAGGCGAAGATGCCTTGCCTGATCACGGCCCTCGCCGAACTCAATGAGCCCCGTTACATGACCCCCGGCGGGATCTTCGACGCCTGCAAGGCGGACATCACCGTATGGGGCAGGGCGAACCTGGTGGACACCGAGGATTCCAATCTGGGCCTTAAGGGTTCCCCGACCCAGATCGCCAAGGCTTCCGACAAGGTACGCAAGGGCAAAGGCGAAAAGGTCAACTTAGATCCTGTAGAGTCTGTTGATTACATCGTCGGCAAGCTCAAAGAAAAGCACGTCATCTAAGGGACAAGGATGCCTGCCGCGTCCTAAGGAGCGGCAGCAAGAGGCTTTACGTCCGCGTCGCGCCCGTGAGCCGAGCAATGCTTAAAAAAGCGGCGCAGAAATGAGGATAACGATGAATTTAGAGGAATATAAGGGCGTATATGTCTTCGCCCAGCAGGTTGACAATGAGATCAACAGTATCGCCTTCGAGCTGATCGGCAAGGGCAAAGACCTTGCCGACGCCTTAGGGACCGATGTGACCGCCGTCCTGGTAGGAAGCGGCGTGAAAGGGCTTGCGGACCAGCTTGCCGAGTACGGCGCCGACCGCGTCATCGTGGTAGACGACCCTGAATGTAAAGAGTATCGGACGGAGCCTTACGCCCATGCGTTGGCCAGCGTCATCAAAAAGTATAAGCCCGAGATCTTCCTGGTAGGCGCTACCGCCATCGGACGTGACTTAGGCCCCCGCGTATCCGCCAGGATCCATACCGGACTGACCGCGGACTGCACCCAGCTGGACATCGGAGATTTCCCGCTTACCCCGATTCCCGGCAAGGAGCAGAAGCATAACCAGCTGCTCATGACCCGTCCCGCGTTCGGCGGCAACACCATCGCCACCATCGCCTGCCCGGACTTCCGTCCCCAGATGGCTACGGTCCGTCCCGGCGTTATGAAGGCCCTTGAGAAGACGGACGCCACGGGCGACGTTATTGAAATCAAAGTGGACTTCACACCCGCGGACATGAACGTGGAGATACTCGAGGAGGTCAAGGAGACGAAGAAGGCCGTGGACATAACCGAAGCCAAAGTCCTTGTTTCCGGCGGCCGCGGAATCGGCGGCCCGGAGGGCTTCAACATGCTGAGG
>CANPWC010000102.1 GCA_947581905.1 uncultured Acetatifactor sp. | reverse complement strand
TGAGCAAAGGGAGTCGCGCAGCGACGTAAAAGCGCGTAAGCGCGACTTTGCGAATGGCGCGGCTGAATAGTTACGTTTTCCAGCCTGCTTACGATTTATCAGAAAGAATTCATTGGAAAATTGTCCGCTTTCTGCGGGGCGGTGTCCGCTTCCTGCGCCAGCGGCGTGGCGATCACATATATGGTGGGAGGGACCGCGAAGCAGATCAAGGATACCATCGACAACACCCTGGCCAATATACCCGGCATCATCTGTGATGGCGCGAAAGTATCCTGCGCCGCCAGGATCGCGACCAGCCTGGACGCCGCCATGATGGCCCATTACCTGGCCATGAATGGGCAGGCCTATGAAGCTTATACCGGCATCCTGCGGGAGGAAGCGGGAGAGACCATCAGCTGCGTGGGTTACATCGGCAAGGTAGGAATGAAGCAGACGGACAAGGAAATCATTAAGATGATGCTGGCGAAGCAGTGAGGAATTGTTGTGTGGATTTTTCGCGTTGACGGAAGTCTTTTGCTCTGTTACTATAATAGAAATAAACATCTCAAAGGAGCTTGACCTAAGATGAAGACAGGAATCTTTTCCCTTCCGAGCAGCGCTATGACGTTTCAGATGGCCGTGGATTATGCCCTGGAGCTTGGAGTGGATGCCATTGAGCCATATCCACACGCGGAGTTCATCGAGCCGGATGTAGAGGCGGCCCGCCGCCTGGCTGATTATGCAGGTGGAAAAAATGTGGGCATCTGTTGCTTTTCCCTGGGAGCAGATTTCCTAGGAAGCGATATCGAGGATGAAGTAGCCCGCCTGAAGCGTTATGCGGATGTCGCCGCGGCCTTGGGGTCGCCCTACCTGCACCACACGTTGGCTCCGGCTTTGGATTTCGCGTCGCAAAGGTTTCCATTTTCTGTTTACCTGGAACGTGCGGTGCGCGGCGTACGCGAGGTATATGATTATGCGGAGCAGCTGGGCGTACGCTGCATTTATGAAGAACAGGGCTTTGCCTTTAACGGCGTGGGCCGCTTTGATGATTTCCTGGGAGCGGTCAATCGTCCGGTAGGCGTGCTGGCCGATTTGGGGAACATCCTTTTTGTCGGCGAATCCCCTGAGCAGTTCGTGTCACGCTTTGCGCCCATGGTCTGCCATGTCCATGCGAAGGATTACCTGTACAAGGATTGCCGCTGGCCCCATCCCGGCAATGGTTGGTATGAATCTCAGGATGGGGGATACCTGCGCGGCACGGTGATCGGCCACGGCACAGTCAATTTCGTGCGGGTGTGCCAGGTCTTACAATCTGTAGGTTACGATGGCTTTTATTCCCTGGAATACGATGGCCTGGAGGACCCTTATCTGGCGCAAAATCTGGGACTTGATAATCTGCGCCGGTATGGGCGGATCGCGGGGGTGGAAAGAAAATGTCCATGAATGCCATTCAAATCGATGATCTGACAAAGTATTATGGGAAAGTCCGAGGCATTGAGCATATCAACCTGACGGTCCGGCAGGGCGCTTCCTACGGCTTCATCGGCCCCAACGGCGCGGGGAAGTCCACTACGATCCGCACGTTGCTTGGCCTGCTTCATCCAAACGGGGGCAAAGCGCAGATTTTCGGGCTGGATACGGTAAAGGATCGGGAGAAAGTTCTGGCCAGGGTGGGATACCTGCCCTCAGAGGTTTCCTTTTATCCGGGAATGCGGGTAAAGGATGTGTTGAAGCTGTCCGCCGACCTGCGCCGGCGCGATTGCAGGAAGACGAGCGTGCGATTATGCGAGCGGCTTAAGCTCGACATGACGCGAAAGGTAGAAGAGCTATCCTTTGGAAACCGCAAAAAGACCGCCATAGTCTGCGCCCTGCAGCATGAACCCGAGCTGCTTATTTTTGACGAGCCTACAAGCGGACTTGACCCGCTGATGCAAAGAGAGTTTTTTGAGATACTGAAAGAGAGGAACAAAGAGGGGGCGACCCTCTTTTTGTCAAGCCATGTCTTGTCAGAGGTCCAGCTAAACTGCACCGATGCCGCCATGATCAAGGATGGGGCGATCATCA
Source organism: uncultured Acetatifactor sp. (assembly GCA_947581905.1). Classification (GTDB taxonomy): domain Bacteria; phylum Bacillota; class Clostridia; order Lachnospirales; family Lachnospiraceae; genus Acetatifactor. Next base: position 6,634 of record CANPWC010000102.1, on the reverse strand, counting down.
CTAAGGGCAGCGTGGCGGAGCTGGCGGGTACGGGGACCAAACGGGTCAGCATCCGCGGATCCGTTGACTGCAGTTCTTTAACTGGCGTAAAAGACTTACATAGTACGCCGGGGCATGTGGATTTCCTGTACAGCGGGGATGGGAACGCCCTGCTGCGGACGCTTTCTGTGGGTGAGGTTTTGGACTTCACGGTCACTGAGCCGGATCTGGAGGAGGTCTTCCTCCATTATTATGAGAAAGGCGGCGAGCTATGACGATCTTGAAACATGAGCTGCGTCAGGGGAAAACGGCTTTCCTGGTCTGGACGGCGGCAATTGCGCTATTACTCATGATCTGCATCTTCATCTTCCCTGAAATGAAAGGCGACATGGATGCGATTGGAGAAATATTCGCTTCCATGGGCAGCTTTACGGCGGCGTTCGGCATGGACCGGCTGAATATTGGGACGCTGCCCGGCTTTTATGCCATTGAGTGCGGCAACATCCTGGGGCTGGGAGGAGCCCTTTTCGCTTCCCTTGCCGGTATTTCCATCCTTTCAAAAGAGGAAAAGGATAAGACCGCGGAGTTCCTTCTGACCCATCCCGTTTCCAGGACGCGTATCGTCACTGAGAAGCTGGCGGCAATCCTGGCCGAGGTCACGGCGATGAACCTGGTGATCCTCGCGCTTTCCCTATTGTCGATGCGGCTGATCGGAGAGGGCATTCCCTGGAAAGAAGTCCTGCTGGTGCATGGGGCATATTTCCTGCTGCAGCTTGAACTCATGGGCATCTGCTTCGGCATATCGGCATTCCTGCATCGCGGCAGCGCTGGCATTGGGCTGGGGCTGGCGGTGATGATGTACTTCCTGAATTTGATCGCCAATATGACGGAACACGCAAAATTTTTAAAGTTCATCACTCCGTTCGGTTACTGCGAGGGCGCGAGCCTCATTGCCGATGGAGTGCTGAACACAGGTTATATCGCGGTTGGGATGCTGCTTGCCTGTATTGGCATTGCGGCAGCCTACTGGAAATATGCCGTCTCTTGGTGAGGCGGATGGACGTCTTTTAATTTCCGGGCAAGGAGAAAATGGCAGAATCGCACTGACGAAGACAAATTGTCAGTGCGATTTCTCGTAGTTATCCCGGATCTTTGAGAAAGGATTTTATCCCGAAAAATCTTAAAATTTGTTTATCAATCTAAGGAATCCTTGAAAATCCCTATCCGATTTAATTTCCAGGCACTAAATAAGCGTAATCATGATTACAGACATTTTGAAAGGAGGAGCGCCCTCTTGGATCAGGACAAAATTATCCCCTATGTAGAGCCGATCTTTCGTTTCTGCCGTAACAGACTGGGCAATCGCTATGATGCGGAGGATTTGGCAAGCGAAATCCTTATGTATATTCTTGTCGGTATGCGAAAATACGAAATAAAATCCCTTGACGCATGGGTTTGGCGAATTGCGCATAATCGCTATGCGAGATTTGTTGAGAAGCAAAGGAAGGAGCGTATGGTTCTATCGGAAGAGTACGCTGATCTGAATCCGGTGTATGACGACTACACAAGGATTGAGGGGGAAAATACGGAACGCAGTTTTGAAACGGTTTTCCGATATCTGCATACGCTTTCCGAGATGTACCGGGATATTTTTGTCGATTATTACATCGGAGAAATGTCTGTCAGGGCGCTTGCCGAGAAATATGCGCTCACGGAAACGACTGTCAAATGGCGCCTGAACGTAGGGCGTCAAAAAATCAAAGAAAGGATAGGAACGGAACAAATGGAAAAAATTTATGGGAGAATCAATTGGAATACCGTTACCTGCAACGGCGCTATGGACTCAGACCGCTACCTGCATACGCAGCTTGCCCGCGCGATCTGCAAGGCGGCATACGAAACGCCGCAAACCCTGGAGGAAATCAGCGTTCGGACCGGAATTCCCGTCATGTATATCGAGGATGAAATCCCCCGTTTGGAATATGGGGATGCCGTGTGCAAAATCGGGAATAAGTATGCGACGAATTTTATCATCTTCCGGTTGGAAGACAGAAAAATGGTGGAGGGCGCTTCGGAACAGGTGATAAAAGGGATTGCGGATCATTTCGAGCGATCGTTCAGGGACGCAGCGGACGCCGTAGCCCATTTGGACTTCTACGGGCACGATTTTGGCATGGAGCGCCTGGGGCATTTTATTGTGCCTTATGTTTTAAGGAAAAAGATTGGAACCCTGAAAGAGGATCGGCTGCAATTGCAAAACGGTGCGTTCCCACCCCGCAAAGACGGTGGATACGGTTGGTTTAACGTAGAAGAAACCGCCGACAAAAATGAAAACCCTGCGGAATATGGTACAGGCTGCAACGTGGCGGGAGGCGATGACGGAAGCAAAGGAAAAATCCCAGGACATATCTATTATTATTGGATTGCTAAATATTTTGACAAGGATATTTATCATAATGGTGGAACGCGCTGGCTGTGTGCGAAAGATATTTTCCCGGAGAATCCTGACGGCATCGTAAAAACCGCATTTTTATCTGAGGAAGAGGCGGCAAGCCTGATCCAAAAAGGTCTTATTGTGAAAGATGGATCCAACTACCGGTTGAATTTCGCATGCTTATCCGAAGATGAATTTGCCGGATTCATTTCCCTGTTTCACATAGAGGATGAAGAGCTTGAAAATGTGCTGTCGGAATGGATCCTTTCGGTACGAAACAGCTTTTCAAAATTTGTGCCGAAACGGTTGGAATCCCAGATTAACCAATGGGTTTCCTCGTATCTGTTTGAAATCGTCGGTTATGTAACGGATGAGCTGATGCAAAGAGGCGCTTTGAAAAAGCCGTCGCCGGATCGGCCTTTAACGGATGGCGTATTTTATGTTTCGGGCAAATATATCTATCCTTGACGGACAAAGATGCTAAATCAGGTATCTAAAAATCAGGCTTGCATTTTGGAATGTTTTGCCGTAAAATATCTGTCGGGCAAAACAGTCACAGTCCGCATTCCCCGCAGACCGTGAGCCGGATTGCCATTCGTTAATGATAACAGAATCATTAATGACAATAGAATCACAGAAAAATTGACATAACATCGGAGGGTAAGTCGTTCATGAAATGACGAGCTGGATAAGATGTCAGGTTGAAATACCTGTTATCTTGTCCAGCTTGTTTTTGCTGTGGGAGCTGCCTTTGAGGTTCACGTGATGCGACAGGCACTCCGGCATCAGAAAATAAAGAAGTTTGAAAGTAAACTTGGTACTCGTGCCAAAGCACGCTGGAGGTATATACATGAAAAATAATCAGGATTTTACGCAGGGGAAAATTCTTTCGCCGCTGCTTCGTTTCGCAATACCGGTTCTATTTGCGCTTTTTCTGCAATCATTATACGGCGCGGTAGATCTGCTGGTAGTTGGAAAATTTGCAGATGCGGCAGACGTATCGGCTGTCTCTACCGGGTCGCAGATCATGATGACCCTGACGGGCCTTGTGAGCAGTTTCGCGATGGGAACTACCATTTTTATCGGGCAGAAGATCGGGGCAAAAAAACCGAGAGAGGCGGGACAGATTGTTGGAAGCGGGATCCTGTTCTTCCTTGCAGTCGGCATGGCCCTGACAGCGCTGATCCCGGCAGGGGCGAGACCTTTGGCGCTTATCATGCACGCTCCGAAAGAGGCGCTGTCTCTTACAACCGCGTACATCCGTATATGCGGAGTTGGTTTTGTTGTGATCGTCGTCTACAATCTGATCGGCAGCATCTTCCGGGGCTTAGGAGATTCCGGAACGCCGCTGTTTACCGTTGCGGTTGCCTGCGTTTGCAATATCGTGGGGGATCTTTTGCTGGTAGCCGTCTTTCATCTTGGGGCGGCGGGAGCGGCGATTGCCACCGTCTTTGCGCAGATGGTCAGCGTTGTGATTTCTTTCCTTCTGATCCGGCGCAGGGAGTTGCCATTTTTGATGGACAAGGGCACGATACGGTGGGATGGAGATATCATCAGGAAGATCTTCCGCCTGGGGGCGCCGATTGCGGTGCAGGATTTTCTGGTCGGGATATCCTTTCTCGTGATCCTCGCCATCGTCAATTCCCTTGGTCTTACGGAGTCTGCGGGGGTCGGTGTCGCGGAAAAGGTCTGCGCGTTCATCATGCTGGTTCCGTCTGCTTTTATGCAGGCCATGTCCGCGTTTGTCGCCCAGAACCGCGGCGCGGGAAAGCCGGAGCGGGCAGTAAAGGCGTTGAAATATTCCATAGGCGTATCGCTGGCTTTCGCGGTGACGATGTTTTACCTTTCGTTCTTTCACGGCGACCTGCTTTCGCAGATTTTTGCAAGGGATTCTGATATCATCGCGGCGTCGGCACAGTATCTGAAAGCCTATGCGATTGACTGCCTGCTGACCTGTTTCCTGTTTTGCTTTATCGGGTTCTTCAACGGTATGGAGCTTACCGCTTTTGTCATGGCGCAGGGCATCATCGGCGCGTTTTGCGTGAGAGTTCCGGTTTCATTTTTCATGAGCAGGATCAGGCCGGTATCCCTGTTCCACGTCGGACTGGCTACGCCGTGCTCCACCGTTGTTCAGATATTGCTCTGTTTCGGCTGCATGATATATATTCAAAAGAAACGCTTGGCCGGGGATGGCGTTGTAGGGGGTATCCCTGCCCCGGAGAATAGCAGGTCGAAATAAAACGGAAGGCAAAATCAGTATATTTTTGAAAGATTGAAATACTAATAGCGATATCTTATATTTTGATTTTGATTGAAAAGTCAAAATAAGAATGGGGCGGGCTGCAAAGACGGCAAAGGCACTGTTTGCTTATCTGGAACAGAATCCGATCATTGATATCGGAAAGACTGCAGAAGCGCTGGAATTGTCATTCAGCACAGTATCCGGCGCAGTAAAGCGGCTGGCGGAAAAAGGAATCCTCGTTCAGACAAATAACGCCGGCAGGAACCGGGTGTTTGCCTATCAGGAATAACTGGACATCCTGCGGAAGGACACATAGTCACACTTCACATTAAAAAAATGCGGATATCCGCATTTTTTTAACGACTACGTCATTTTTTGGCTCTGCAAAACAGCCTTTAATTTTTCTGTTTCAATTTCTATAACCTTTTTATCAATTCTTTGAAATAAAAGCTCCACTTCAGGAAGCAAGTACCCGGCTGAAACAGAATGCTTTTCCCATTTATTATTGATCCCCAGCCATTTACACACCTTCTCTGATGAAAATGGCAAAAAAGGAGATAGCAGGACCGCCAGATTGGCAATGATCTGAACACACTGATAAAGTGTATTTTCACAGAGCTTCTTATCAGTGGTTCTGGTAACCCAGGGCTGTTCGGTATCAAAAAATTTATTTGCGTTTCTAATAAATTGAAATATTTCCGAAATTGCATCCTTGAAAGCGCCGTCCTCGATCTGCCTGCCAACGGAAACAAACAATTCCTCTATCCGCTTGTTTATAGACGGATTATCGATTCCCTGCGGTACAATCCTGTCAAAATATTTTACGATAAACGCTAACGAACGATTCACAAAATTTCCGTATGCCCCAAGCAGTTCCCCATTATGACTATGAACAAATTCTCTCCATGAAAAATCCGCATCTTTCTTTTCCGGGCCGTTTGCCAGAAAAAAGTAACGAATGGAATCTGCTTCATAATGTTCCAACAGGTCCTTTACCCAGATCGCATAATTTTGACTGGTGGATATTTTCCTCCCTTCTAAGGTCAGATATTCGCTTGACACAATCTGGTCCGGCAAATGCCAGTTTTCACCATTCGCCAGCAAAAGCGACGGTAAAATAATGGTGTGAAATGGAATATTATCTTTGCCATGCACATAATAATGTTTCGCTTCTTTCCCCCAGAGTCCTTGAAAATCAGTACCCCTTAATTCAGCAGCTGCTTTACTCGCGGATAAATATCCCAACACATTTTCTGCCCATATATAAATGGTTTTGTTTTCGTAACCATCTTTGGGAACCTTTATTCCCCATTCTAAATCTCTTGTCAGGGCACGGTCTCTTAAGCCATCCTCGATATATTTCGTTGTAAAGGCAATGGCGTTTTTCCGCCATTCTGGGTGATGATCGACCAGTGCCCGTAGTTCATCCTGTAATTTTGTAATAGCGATATATAAATGCTTTGAATTTTTAAAGCTTATAGGCTTTCCACATACTGCGCAGATTGTGAAATTTCCTTACAAATTCTTTATGCTCATCCGAGGATGTCTTTGTATACACATCATAACTAAAACCCAGCCTGTTAAAGCAATCTACAAATTCTTCATGATAAAAATCACTGATTTCCTGCGGACTTTTTTTCTCTTGTTTTGCCCGGAGCGCTACCGGGGTTCCGTGGCAATCACTTCCTGATACGAAATATACATAATCCCCAATAGCCCTGTGATACCTGGCCAGTACATCTCCGGGTAATAATGCCGCTATGTGACCTATATGCAATGAACCATTTGCATACGGCCATGCGCCGCCAATTAAAATATTTCTCATTTTACATGCCTCATTTCTTCATTTATAGTGATAACTTAGCTTTTTACGACCTTACGGGTCATTCCATTTTCTGCAATAAAAAAGCCCTCCTCTCTGAAAAATTTCTTTTTCAGGGACGAGAGCAAACGCTTCGTGTTACCACCCTAAATTCACC
>CANPWC010000101.1 GCA_947581905.1 uncultured Acetatifactor sp. | reverse complement strand
CCCTGCTTCTTCGCGTAATAAGCCTGGGCGATGGCGGAGTTGAGCTTGTGGCTGCCGCTGGTGTTGTTGCCCTCGAACTTGTAATAGATCTTGGCGGGCGTCCCCAGCTTCTTCTCCAGGCAGTAGGCGCGCACCAAGGGGGACGGGCGGTACATCTTGTAGAAATCGAGGATTTCCTGCGGGATGTCGATGAGGCGGGTATCGTTGTCCAGCTCCTGGCGGACCAGGTCGTCGCAGAAGACCGCGCCCAGTTCCTCGGCGGTCATCGGTTCGTGGGTCCCCGGGTTGATCAAGGGGGCCGGCTTGTTCTTCATGTCCGCGCGCACATTATACCATTGCGTGGGCATCTCCTTCTCTTCCAGGTAAATCTTGTAGGGAATTTCCTTTTGGTTTGCCATCGTGCAATCTCCTTTCTTTTTCGCGGTCTGATTTGCGCCGTGTCTCTTGGACCCGCGTAAGCGCCTGCGCCGTTACTTCTTTGCACGGCTGCCCTTGCGCCGCGTCTCCATCTTGGACCCGCGTAAACGCCCTCGCCGCTATTTCTTTGCGCGGCTTGATTTACGCCGCCGCGGCATCATCCGGTCTGACCGGCCGATCGCATGGGACGCGCCCCGGCGCCTTGTCCATACAAAAAGACCCTCATCCCGGCAAAATCCTTGCGGGGACAAGAGCCATCCTTTACTCCTGCGGTGCCACCCAGCTTGACGTATCGCTACGCCCTCTCATGCATACTGACATATGCCAACGTTCTTAACGGAGTATCCGCTCCGGCGCACCTACGCCGCCTCATCAGGCGAGGAAGCTTCGGATTGCCCTCAGGAGTCCATTCACCCATGTCCCTTGGCTGCCTCGCACCGCCCGGCAGCTCTCTGAATGCCCGGCCAAAGGTTACTTGCTCTCCTTCTTCGGTTTGATAGTGCTATTTTAGTACCGGAATACGTCATTGTCAAGAAGTTTTGCGAAAAGTTATTGCAATCAAGCACAGGAGTGGGGTATAATGGGAATAACAAGCAAAAAACGGCGATTTGCCGCAAAGGATTGGAGGTTGTTACAATGAGAAAAGGGTACAAGCTTATCGCGATGTTGGCAGCCCTGCTGGTCTGCCTCTCCCCCATGGCGCGGGACGTCCTGGTCGTGCATGCGCAGGAGCCGACCACATATTACCTGAAATATGTGGAATCGGAGGGCGAGTGGCGTTTCCAGACGGGAAGCGCTTGGCAGGACAATGGCTACCACAGGGAGTTGTATTATATGCAGCAGGACATCAAGGATGGCGACCTGTTGGTGGTGGACAGCGCCGGGAACTCCCTGACGTTGGACGTGGGCGTACGTTTAAGCAACCTGACGGTGCTTAACGGGACAGCCGTCATTACGACCAAGGGCATAGACAACTGCTATGTGACCAACGATGCCGTCTGCGTGGCAAACGGGGATGTGACGAACGCTTACCTTTACCGCAACGCGTTGGCGAATTTCAATAATAATGTAAATTACTTGGAGGTCAATGACGACCAGGATATCCAGTCGGAAGTCGTCGTCGCCGGCACGGTGGCGGATTTCCACCAGGTCTGCCTGTATAAGGGGCTTGACCTGCATTTGTATAATTTCCAGGCGAATACGATGCACTATGCGAAAGGTTCCCTTAAGACGGAAGAGAAGTATTACAGCGCGACCCCCGCGGAAGGGACGGCCACTGGTCCGGCTCCCGCGCCGTCAACCCCTGCGCCGGAACAGGCTCCCGCGCCTGCGCCGTCAGCGCCTGCATCTGATGAATATGACGATGTGCCGAAGACTGGCGTCCCGATGACGGAAGCCTGGCTTCTGGCCGCCTCCCTTGCCTGCTGCCTGGGCGGCTATAGATTGAGGAAAGGAAAGTAATCAGAATGGGTATTTTTAACTTGGACAGCCCTTTCATGCAGACGCTCAGCAAGATAGCGGACCTGATGATCTTGAACGTGATCACGTTGCTGTTCTGCATACCGGTGGTGACGGCGGGGGCGGCCCTTACGGCCATGAATTATGTGACCCTTAAAATGGCCAGGAATGAAGAGTGTTACATCTTTCGGAGCTTTTTAAAGTCGTTCAAGGAGAATTTCAAGCAGGCGACCATCATCTGGCTTATGCTGCTTGCCACTGTGGTCGTCCTGATTGGCGACTACATCATCATGGCCGCCATGGGCAGCGGCTTCCCGCTGTTGGTCAGGAGCGTCGTCACCCTGGTGGGGTTGATGGTGATCAGCACCTCCATGTTCCTCTTCCCTGTCCAGGCGAAGTTTTCCAACCCAGTGCTCCGCACGATCCGCAACTCATTTTTCATGAGCGTGCTGCAGCTGCCGAAGACGGTGCTGATGGTCGTCCTGTACCTTATTCCGCCGATCGTCGCCCTTGCGCAGCCGAGGATCTTCCCGATCGCGTTCCTGTTTGGGCTGGCCGCCCCGGCTTTCGCTTCGGCGCATCTGTATAACAAGTTCTTTAAGAAGCTGGAGGACCAGATTTCCGCTGGCGGGCACAAAGAGGCTTCCGCCGGTGAGGACGCGGATGAGGATGAGCGCATTTTCAATGATGAATCCAGGGGCGTAGAGGTCGAGGACGAGGAAAGCCTCCCCCGGCGCATTGGTGGAAGCGCGGAGGGTTCCAAGGAAGCTCCCCAGCATACAGCGGAAAGTACGGAGGGCTCCGAAGAAGCCTGAAAAAAAGACAATTGTTTAATTTGTTCAAGTTTATTATGTGTATTTGTACAAATTGACCAGGGAAGAAGAAGCGCAGGTATTTTATAAGCAATTCTCACAATCATTGATAAAAAGTTTGTGAAATTGTGGTATGGCAAAAAAATGGCTTTTTCGGTATACTAGCTTTAGAATCAATCGACGGCATGTCGAAGAAAGTATTTCTTTATTATGAAAGGAGTTATTTAGTTATGGCAAGCTTATCTTTAAAGAACATCTGCAAGGTTTATCCGAACGGATTCGAAGCCGTTAAGAACTTCAACCTTGAGATTGCCGACAAGGAATTCATCATTTTCGTAGGTCCTTCTGGATGTGGTAAGTCCACGACGCTGCGTATGATCGCTGGTTTGGAAGATATCTCTTCCGGCGAACTGAAGATCGGTGACAGGGTGGTTAACGATGTTGAGCCTAAGGACAGGGATATCGCAATGGTATTCCAGAACTACGCTCTGTATCCTCATATGTCCGTGTATGATAATATGGCATTTGGTCTGAAGCTGAGGAAGGTTCCGAAGGACCAGATCGATAAGATGGTTAAAGAAGCCGCTAAGATCCTTGACCTGTCCGCTCTGCTTGATCGTAAGCCGAAGGCTCTGTCCGGTGGTCAGAGACAGCGTGTTGCCATGGGACGTGCTATCGTGCGTAACCCTAAGGTGTTCCTGATGGATGAGCCTCTGTCCAACTTGGATGCTAAGCTGCGTGTCCAGATGAGGACCGAGATCGCGAAGCTGCATCAGAGACTGGGCACCACCATCATCTACGTTACCCATGACCAGACCGAGGCTATGACGCTTGGTACCAGGATCGTCGTTATGAAGGACGGCGTCATCCAGCAGGTTGATACTCCTCAGCATCTGTATGACAAGCCTCAGAACCTGTTCGTTGCAGGATTCATGGGATCCCCGCAGATGAACTTCCTGGATGCTGTCGTTAGCGTCAAGGGCGACACCGCTTGCCTGGAGATCGCGGGACATTCCATCAAGCTTCCTCCTGCGAAGTCCAAGAAGCTGATCGCTGGCGGTTACGAAGGCAAGACCGTTACTTTCGGTATCCGTCCTGAGGATGTATATGATTCCGCAGCATACATCGAGTCTTCCCCGGACAGCGTGTTCACCTCCACCATCAACGTATACGAGTTGCTGGGTGCTGAAGTGCTTCTGTACTTCGAGCTGGATGGCTTTGCCATGACCGCTAGGGTTGATCCTAGGACGACCGCAAGGCCTGGCGATACCATCAAGTTCGCTATGGATGTCGAGAAGATCCATGTATTCGATAAGGAAACCGAGCAGGTCATCACCAACTAAGGACTTCCTTTCTACAAGAAATGACAGGGGTTGTGCTACGGCACAGCCCCTTGTTAATTATAACCAATTATGCTTGCATTGATTTTGAAAATAAGGTAAGATGTCGACAGGCAGCTTATTTTATGATAAGGAAGCGCAATGAAATGGAGGGAATATGATTTCAAGTCAAATCATTCAGACGAGCATTGATGAATTAAAGGCCATTACGAAAGTGGACTTATGTGTATTTGATTTAAACGGCGGGTCGGTGGCGTCTACGGCGGACATGCCGGAGATCACGACCAACCTGGTGGTCGGTTTCGCCATGTCTCCGGCGGACAGCCAGGTGATCGGGCCGCACCACCTGTTGAAGATTTTGGATGAAGGCGAGCTTCTGTATGTCCTGGTGGCAAGAGGCTTAAGCGATGATGTCTACATGGTGGGCAAGATTGCCGTCTGCCAGATCCAGAACCTTGCCATTGCTTATAAGGAGAGATTTGACCGTAATAATTTCTTCCAGAACCTTTTGCTTGATAACTTGCTTTTGGTGGATATTTATAACCGGGCCAAGAAGCTGCATGTGGAGGTGGCGGTCCCCAGGGCGGTCTTCTTAATTGAGACGAAGATGGAAAAGGACAGCATCGTCACGGAGCTTCTCAAGGGGATGTTCTCCAACCAAAGCGGTGATTACATCACGGCGGTGGATGAGAGCAACGTCATCCTGATCAAGGCGGTAGAGCAGGATACTACATATGAAGATTTGTCCGTCATCGCGGAAACGATCGTGGCGATGATGAACGCGGAAGCGATGCTGAACGTCAAGGTCGCTTTCGGCACGATCGTGCCGGAGCTTAAGGATGTATCCAAGTCCTATAAGGAAGCGAAGATGGCCTTGGACGTGGGCAAGATTTTCTATGCGGAGCGCAATGTGGTAGCTTACAGCACATTAGGGATCGGGCGCTTGATCTATCAGCTTCCCATCAACCTGTGCAGGATTTTCATTGAGGAGATTTTTGGGGACAATGTGCCTTTAGACCTGGATGAAGAGACCCTGACGACGATCAATAAGTTCTTCGACAACAGCCTGAACGTATCCGAAACCTCCAGGCAGTTGTTCGTGCACCGTAACACGCTGGTGTATCGAATTGAGAAGATCCAGAAGAGCACGGGGCTTGACTTGAGGAACTTTGACGACGCCCTGACATTCAAGATCGCCTTGATGGTGGTCAACTATATGAAGTACCTGGACAGCCTGGAATACTAAGCCGTCCGGGACGGAAGGAATAATCTGGACAACCCTCCGAATATAATGTATGGGGGCGCGGCTATGGTAGCGCCCAAGTACAGGGATTCGGAGGGTTTTTTATGTTATATGACAGGAAAATAAGGTATTTGGACTATTTGGATGGAGGAAGCCGCCTTAGGAGCGCAGGCTTCGTGAAAACGGACAGGAAAGATGGGCTGTGCAACATCCAGGTGCAGGTGGGCGGGCTGCACCTTATGGACAGGCAGGATCTTACAGTGCGGGCGCGTGGCGGCGGGAAAGAGGTTGTCCTTGGCGGATTCCCTTTGCGGGATGGGAAAGGGGGACTGTACCTGAGGCATCGGGACGCGCAGGACCTTGGGGGAAGTGGGGAGCCGTCCGAACGGATTTCTTATGAAGAGTTGGAGGAAATCTTCGTGGATTTGGGAAAGGGCAGGGAATTGGCCTGCAGGTGGAGAGAGCCGCAGGCTGGGGAAGCGACGTTAAAAGAAGCGGCGGCAAAACCAGGGAGAAAGGAAATCCCGGGCTGGGAAGTGTCTGACGCTAAGATGCCGCTGCCCTGGGATGCCCCGGTAGGGGAGGAAGAGGTGGCGGTCCCAGCGCTTTTCCCTAAGCCGCGCCAGAGTGAGGCGTCCGTCACCATACCCCAGCAATTGCCGGATGTGGTCCCTGAGCTTATACTTGGGCCGCGGCAAGACGAGATTCCAGCAGCTCTGCCTAAACCGCGCCAGGACGAGATTCCAGCCGCCCCGCCTAAGCCGCACCAGGGTGAGGCATCCTTGGTGTCAGCTGACCTGCCAGACCTGCGTCAGGACGAAGCATCCGCTACATCGTCCGCCACACTGCCCGAACCTCCCCACCCGCCCAGGCTCTATGAGGACAAATGGGAGCAGCTTTCCAGCATATACCCGCACATCACGCCGTTTCAGGACAAGCGTGGCTACCTGCGCATTGGGCCCGAGGACTTCGTGGTGCTTCAAAAGCAGTACCATCGCCTGGTCGCCAACAGCTTCCTTTTGCACGGCTATTATCATTATGGACACCTGATCCTGGCCAGGGTGCGGCGGATGGGCGAATTGCGCTACTATGTAGGCGTCCCGGGGAATTTTTATGAAAAAGAGAAAGAAGTGGCCGTCCTGTTCGGCTTTGAAAGCTTTGAATGTAAGCAGGAGCCGGTGCGGGACGGCGATTTCGGATATTATTGCATTCGCGTGGACCTATGACCCTTAGATGCCCTCATTGTCAAAACGGGGGATAAAGCTTTCGCTTGCGGCTTCGCCCTCCTGGCGGAAGCCGTTTTCGATGCCGATGTCTATGGCGAATTGAAGCACACGCTGGTATTCCTCCTCCGTGACCTTGCGCGCCAGCTCCGGCAGGCATGCTACCTGCGGCATGGGCGTATATTGGTTCAGGATGCTGTAGAGGATGTCGTTCCCATAGGTATTGTGGAGGTAGCGTAAGGCTTTCTTGGAATCTTTCGCTTGTCCCGGCAGCAGGAGGTGGCGGACCACCATGCCTCGCAGCAGCAGCCCGGTGCCGGGCGAGAAGACGGGCTTTCCTACTTGGCGGAACATTTCCTCTAGCGCGGCGCAGGCACGGGGGAAATAATCCGCGGCATGGGAATAGCGGGCGCTAAGTTCCGAAGAAACATATTTGAAGTCTGGAAGATAGATATCCACCAACCCGTCCAGCATGCGCAAGGCTTCGGGGCTTTCATAACCGCCGGAATTATATACGATGGGCAGGGTAAGCCCCCTGCTTTTGGCGATTAGGATGGCATCGTGGATCTGAGGGATGAGATGCGTGGGCGTCACCAGGTTGATGTTGTGCGCCCCCTTTTCCATCAGTTCCAGGAAGATCTGGGCAAGCCGGTCCGAGGTAATCCGTTTTCCCACGCCGTCCATCTTACTGGCGGCGATGTCCCTGTTCTGGCAGAAGACGCATTGCAGGTTGCAGCCGCAGAAGAATACGGTGCCGGAGCCGTTCGTACCGGACAGGCAAGGCTCTTCCCAAGGGTGCAGCGCCGCCCTGGCGGCCACGATCCCAGCGTCTTGGCCGCAGAAGCCCCTCTTCCCCAGGAGCCTGTTGACATGGCAATTCCTGGGGCAGAGCGTGCAGTCCGCCATCCATCGCGCGACCAAAGAGGATTCGTCGGAGCCGTTCATTTTTATACCCCCATGCGTGCCTTGGCACGCGTACCAAACAAAATTTGAAAGTTTACTTTCAAACTTTCTTCCTCCATAACCTTACAAACCGTGGACTACAGTTATAAAAAACACAAAGACCGTACCAGCCGGACCTGACCACAACTCCACCCGGCGCCCTTACGGCACATGGAAGGTTCCGCTTAGTGCTGCTTTGTTCCCAACCTGACACGGTTCACGGATTTCCATTGCGTAAGACCAGATATCAACATTGCAGCTAGGCTGCCCGACCGATACGGTTCTTTTATTGTACTTGCTTTTACCAGCCCTGTCAAGACGGGAATTTAAAATGGTGACATTGACAAGCTTTTGGGAAGCCATTATACTGGGATTGATGGTAAGAAACATCTTTTTAGGGGCGTCCCGTGCCGGTGCCATATCGCGGGACGTTTACATGATTGTGGCACAGAAAGAGGAAGACAATGAATAAAAATGCGTTTCGGCAGCTTTCCTATGGGGTCTATGTGGTCAGCACATGGGACAAGGGGAGGGCGACAGGCTGCACGGCGAACAGTGCCATGCAGATTACCTCTGATCCGGCGACGATAGCCGTCAGCATCAACCATGATAACTATACGAACCAATGTATCGAGGATACGGGAAGGTTCGCGGTCTCCATTTTGGGAGAGCATTCCGACCCGGGCATCATCGGCGTATTCGGCTTCCAGAGCGGTAAGGATGTAAACAAGTTCGACCAGGTGGAGAGCGTGGTCAAGGCTCATCTGCCGGTGGTTTCCGATGCCTGCGCCTATCTGGTGTGCGAGGTGGTAGACCGCATGGAGACCTCGACCCATACCGTGTTTTTGGGCAAGGTGGTGGATGCGGATGTCCTGAAAAAGGATGACGCCATGACTTATGCCTATTACCATTCCGTCATCAAAGGCAAGAGCCCGAAGAACGCGCCTACGTACCTTGCGGAGGAGGACGTAGCGTCTAAGCCGGAAGCGTCCCGTTATGTCTGCGGCATCTGTGGATATGTTTACGAAGGGGACGTCCCTTTCGAGGATTTGCCGGATGATTACGTCTGCCCTGTCTGCAAGCAGCCCAAGTCCGTTTTCCAGAAGAAGTGATCAGGCCTGCCTGCGCAGCTCCTTTTCCGCCTTGTTGCGGATGCGCAGGGAAGAAAAGAAGCCCTTGATCAGTTCGCTGCATTCTTCCATCAGGACGCCTCGTGTGACGACGGCCTGATGGTTGAACTGGGGCATCTGCAGGATGTTCAGGATGGAGCCGCCGCACCCCGCTTTGGGGTTCATGCAGCCGATGACGACCTCCGGGATCCTGGCCTGGACGATGGCCCCGGCGCACATTTGGCAGG
>CANPWC010000100.1 GCA_947581905.1 uncultured Acetatifactor sp. | reverse complement strand
TGGTTGGTGATGCCGATGTGTCGGATCTTGCCCTGTCCCTTCGCCTCCAGCATGGCCTCGTACAAGCCGCTTCCATCGTCCGGCTTAGGGCAGAACGCGGGGTTATGGAACTGATAAACGTCAATATAGTCCGTCCGCAGGTTGCGCAGGGATGTCTCCAAATCCTTCCAGAAGCCCTCTGCCGTGACGGAACCGGTCTTCGTGGCGATATAGACCTTGTCGCGCATCCCCCCAAAAGCCTCGCCCAGCTTTTCCTCGCTGTCGGTGTACCACCGCGCGGTGTCATAATAGGTGATCCCGCCGTCATAAGCCTTGCGCAGCAGGGCGACCGCCTCCTGCTTGGCAATGCGCTGGATGGGCAGCGCGCCAAAAGCATTTTTCTCCACCGTGATGCCGGTGGAACCAAGTGTCACCTTTGCCATAAAATCCTTTCCTCCTAACCTTGTTTTGATTTCCGTTTTTACCTATATATAATAATATTTAAAATTATACACGCGGGCTTTAGCCTGCGCAAGTGGGTTGACGGCATTTTCATTTTGGGGATTGTATTTTTCCCTGTTTCGCCCTAAAATAGAAAGAACAGTACTTTTGCGAGGTTGCCATGATCACTTTATTATCCAGGTTTTTTTTGAAAAAAGGGGACGATCCCGCCGATGGCCGCGCCAGGCAGGTTTATGGGATGCTCTGCGGCATCGTGGGCATCTGCTTAAACCTCTTGCTTTTTGCCGGGAAATGCGCCGCCGGCCTCCTCTCCCATTCCATCGCCATCTTGGCGGACGCGTTCAATAACCTGTCGGACGCGGCATCCAGCGTGATCACCTTGATCGGCTTCAAGGTATCCGGGCAGAAGCCGGATTCCGACCATCCTTTCGGCCATGGCAGGTTCGAATACATCTCCGGCTTATTGGTGTCCGTGGTCATCCTGATCATGGCGTTCGAACTGGTGAAGTCCTCTTTCCAAAAGATCCTGCATCCACAGGAGCTTGCCTATTCCACGCTGATCCTTATGATCCTGGCGGCATCCATCGCCGTCAAATGCTATATGGCATATTACAACGGCACGATCGGGCGCAAGATCCAGTCCCCGGCCATGCGGGCGACCGCCCTGGACAGCCTCTGCGACGCCATCGCCACCACCATCGTCCTTGCCTCCACCCTGGCCGCCCATTATCTGGGACTTACGATCGACGGCTATTGCGGCGTGTTGGTCGGGCTTTTCATCGGCTATGCCGGCGTGGACGCGGCGCGGGATACCATCAACCTCTTGACCGGTCCCGCCCCGGACCCGGAATTTGTGGAAAAAGTAAAAGAGTTGGTCCTCTCCTATCAGCGCATCCTGGATGTCCATGACATCATCGTACATAATTACGGCCCCGGGCAGACTTTGATCTCCCTCCATGCGGAGGTATCGGCCGAGGAAGATTTCCTGTCCATCCATGAAGTCATCGACACCGTGGAGCACGACCTGCAGGAACGCCTCCACTGCCATGCGGTGATCCATATGGACCCGGTCCGCACCCACGATGAAGAAACCGAACAGGCCAAGTCCTGGGTCCTGGAAGGCTTGCACCAATTAGGGGAAGCCTTGACGCTGCATGACTTCCGCCTGGTCAAATGCGCCACCCACACCAAGGTGGTCTTCGATGTGGCCGCCCCCTATAGCTGCCCTCTTACGGATCAGGAATTGATCGATGCCATGGAACGATATGTGCAGGAATTAGGCCCTGCCTTCCGCGCCGTCATCGAAGTGGACCGCGTCTAGGGAAAGCGCGCAGGAAGCACCGTGGGAAGCTCGCCGCCTTTTCCGCGGTCATCCCAAACGAAGGATCGCCGCCAATTCCCCGTCCTCCACGCTGACCACCGCTTCTTTCCCGATAAATTCGTTGCTGATCCCGATGGGGAAGTCATTCTTCATCGTATATCCGTCCAGGGGATACTTCATCCCCCGTATCGTCACTCCCCTGGCTTCCTTTCCTAGGCAAAACAGGGAAAGAAGCCCTTTCGTTCCAGGGCGGAAACGTACCTCTTCGTCTTTCAGGACGAAGATCAGGGTTTCGCCGTCGCAAAGGCACCCTGCCGCCCCTTGTCCTTTCAGGAAAAGCAGGCACTGGATGTTGGCGATGGTATGCTCCAGCCTGCCCCCGGTCCCGCCATATATGCGGAAAGAACGATATCCCCGGGCAAGCCCGAACTTTAAGGCGGCCAACAGGTCGGTGTCGTCCTTTTGCGGATTCAGGCGCAGGATACGTTCGGGTTCTTCCTTTTCCATATGGCGAATGACTTCCAGCTCCCTCTCCCCTACGGAATCGAAATCCCCAAGGATGAAGTCAGGTTCAAGGCCAAGGAGGGGGCAATAGGAGAATCCGCCGTCCACGGCGATCACCAGGTCGCCTGGGGACCGTTCCACCTTGGAAACGGCCAGGTCGCCCGCGCCAATGACATGACAGGTTTTTTCTTTCATAATCAGGATTCCTTTCTCGATCCAGGACCTGCAGGAGGCATGGACTTATGGATGAAATCGAACAAAAAAGGCTTAAGGCCTTAGAACATCGCTATCGGGAAGCGGCACGGGACTACTTTGCGGCCCGGGTGCGCTTTTACCACCAGGCCACAGGCGGGTCTTATCGGCGCATCACCATACGGGACCAAAGGAGCCGCTGGGGGAGCTGTTCTTCTACCGGCACGCTCTCCTTTAATTATCGCCTCATGTTCGCCCCGCCCAAGGTCCTGGACTATGTGGTGGTGCATGAACTGTGCCATCTGACCCATATGGACCACTCCAAAGATTTCTGGAACATGGTGGCCAGCGTGATGCCGGATTATAAAATCTATCAGAAATGGCTGCGTGAGCACGGGCGGGAGCTGACCCTGGAGGGCTACCTTGCGCGTAAGGGGATTCCCCTGGGACTGTAAGGGCCGTGCTCCAGGCGGCCTTAAAGAGCCGCGGCGGGACTAGAGGTCCCCGGCATCCATGCAGACGGGGCCGGCGCCAATGGCGCACGGCCCCGTTCCTGCATTTTTCATTTACATCTTTTCGTTCACGTAGATCCAGACACGGCTCTGAATGATCTGCGCGACTTCCTCCGCCGTCTTCTGTCCCTCGAAGAAAGGCGCCGCCTCTTCCTGGATGATTTTTACGATCTCGTCATCCGAAAATGAGGTACGATCCACGCTTTCCACGAAAGCGAGCATCTTTTCCATGACCTCCTGGGACATCGGCTCTATGACGATCTGCTCATCGCCTAGCCAATAGAAATCATCCTGCTCCACCATCTGGCCGTTTTCATCCTCGAACTTTTGCTTCTCGGTAGCGGACTTGGCCTGCTCTTCCAGGAGCTTCTTAATGGTAGGCATGCCCCAATCCGTATCTGACTGGTATTCTTCCGTCAGATAATATCGGACGAACTGCCATGCGCCGTCCAGATCCGTGGACCTGGAGGAAAGCACGTACATACTGTCGCCCCGCACCAGGGAGCCGTTGCGATCTTCCGTCGGGAAGCCGATCGGGGTCACAGCCTCCCCGAAGCTGCCCACCATGGTCCGATTCAGGTTGCGGAAATCATAAATCGTCATAGGCATTAACAACACATTATTGTTCCGATAACGGTTCTCATAATACGAATAGTCAAAATTATCATCCGAATAATCATATTCGTAATCCACCGGCATGGTCTTGGCATACTCCAGCACCTTGATGAACTCATCCGAATCCAGGGTGCATTCCCCAGTCACCGTGTTGACATATTCCGTGCCGCAATAATTCATCACAGAATAGAGGAAACTGTCGCGGGTCATATCGCTGAAGCCCTTCGTCCCCTCCGGAAGCTGGGCCAGCAATTCATTGAACTCCTCCATGTTCCAGCCTTGGCGGTCGCCCACCAAGGAAGTCTTGCCCAGCACGGTGCTGACGCTGAAAGTCGGAACCACATAATAGAGCTTGCCGTCAACGGAATAAGCGTCAAACACATTCTGGACATACTCTACCTGGGACAGTTCGGGATCGTTTTCGATCAGCTTCCCCACATCGGCGATCAGGCCCTTTGAAATATAATTCTGGATGGGCATGTTGTAATCCACCGCCAGGATATCCGGCATCTTCCCGGAAATGATGTCATTGTTCAGTTGGGTATAACTTGCCATATAGTCTTCCATGGTGGAATACTGGCTATAATCCATGATCGTGAAACGATAACGGTCACTGGACTTATTGAAGTCCACCACGCGGCGGCGCAGGTTGCTGTCAAGGTAGTTGCACCCGATGACCAACACCGTCTTGTCCGGTATCTCTTCCGGTTCCACCTTGGTGAAATAACCCATGACCGTACGATAATCTTCGTCATTAAAGGTAGCGATGAAATGGTCGTCATCCAGGACCACGATCTGACCTAAATAATTGCTCGACATATCGGAATTGATGAAGCTGAAGAACTGTTCGATGGAATTGTCCTCCAAATTCAGCTTGAACAGCCCCGTGTTGTTCGACATGATCAGATTGCCATCCGTTCCCGGGTAAAGGCTGAACATCATCACATTCCCGGGAAGCTCCACCTTATCCGTGCTTTCCCCGGTCTCCATGTCGAATGTGCTGTAATACATCTTCGTCCATTCTTCATTGGCCGTGATGAGCATCAGGTCGCCATCAGGATTTAAGAACATAGAATTCAGGTTCTCAAACAGGTCCTCCGGGAATCCCGACTCGCCCTGCACCGTCCCGTCCGCGCCGATCGTCAAGGCCCTGATCTTGTTGCCATTCATGAACGCCTGCACCGTCCCGTCATTTGCGACGAACATATCGATCATATAGACATATTCTTCCTGCCGATTGATGCCCTCGTCCAAGGACGCGGTCCAACGGAAGGTCCCATCCAGGTTCCAGCTTTCCAGGCTTAACCTTTCTTCATAGATAGGGTTGTCCGGGTCGGAATAATCCTCATAATATTCATCTACCACCCCATACAGGCAGCCATCGGAAGCAACGGTCCACCGGTTGACCCAGGCATTGCTGTCGTCCAGGTCCAAGCCCTCCAGGGGGACGACCTGACGTTCCCCTCCATCCAGGGGGAATGACACCAGCAGGAATTTATGGGAATACCCGCCGTCTTCCTCAACGACTTCGGCATCCACCGTGACATCGGCATCCACCGTGACCTCTTCCTCCGCGACCTCTTCAACCAAAGGCACCGGCACCGCATCACCATCTTCAAGCGTCCCTTGCCCATAACGATAGACTTCGGCAACGGCATATACTTTGCCGTCCCTATATCCTAAGCCGGACACATAGACATCATCCCCCAAGTCTGATATGGCCATATCCTCATGGGAAAAGACATACTGCTTCGCCATCTCCCCGTTTGGATTCTTTTTGGGGTCGCTGGCGCTTTGCTCCGTCTTATCTTCCCCTTTCACGCCATCGCCCTCCTCTTTCTTGCAGGAAACAAGCCCTATGGACAAAACCGCCGCAAGGAACAGGGCAAGAATCCTCATCCAATTCATTTTTTCCGGGATGCTCCTCTTTTTCAACGATACTCCTCCTCTTCATCAAATCGGTTTTTATATTTCTTTTTTCGCTGGCGCTTTATGCGCCTTTTCGCCCTCGCCCCTTCCATCCTGCGTTCTCCCTTATCCTTAAGATGCAGGTAAACGCCCTTCACCGTCCAGGTCTTGTGCTTCCACCGGATCATGAGATAGATCGTAAGCAGGATGGCCGGATAAGCCAAAAACAGGATGCCGAACAAGGCGATGACGGTCAACAGGTCTTCATAACCCCTGGCGATATTTTCCCAATAAGGATAAATGATCGCTTTCCCATTCATGGAACGGGTCGCGAACGCGGGGATCGCCTTGATGCGTTCCAGCAATTTGAACCGCTTGCTGTTTTCCACCACTTCCAGGTTCTGCTCGTCCACCCCGATGTGCTCCGCCACATACTGATAAGCGAAGCTCCGTACGGGGTTCGGCATGACCACCTCATAATGGTTGATGCCATAATTCGTCCCATAGCGCTCCAATGTGCTGTATGAGACATATACAATGGTGCTTTCCAATCCGGCGGCCCTCGCCAGATAGCCGTCGTCCCGATGAACCACGCCCGCGATCAAGTGGGGCATCCCGGCAATCATTACGGTCATGCCCGCCACATCATTGGAACCGAACAGCTGCCATGCGCCGTCCTCGTCCAGGATGCAATAATCGCTGTTCAGGTCATTGCCCGAGAAATAAGAGCCATCCAAAAGCCTTAGGGGGTGGAACTGGAAAAAATCCCCTCCGATCCCGATGGCATGGGCATCCAGCTTCGACTTATCGCTCTCCACCGTAATCATGCCGTCCGCGCTGTAAGCGTCCGTCCACAGCCTGGCGCTCGCGTTGGGCGAATCCTGCGTGACGGAAGCTTCCTGCAGGGCGGAATCGATGGAATGGCGGAACGTCTCCAACATATCTTCTGAAATGGCGGCATCATGGGAAAAGAAGCAGCTCACCTGCGCCATGCCCCCATCCGCGTCCCACCGGTTGGCCATCCGTTGGGACTGTTCCTTACCCTGCAGCAGCCAAAACGCCGCCAGCAGGGCTAGGAAGACCAGGAAGGAAAGGATGCCGCTGATCCCTAAGATGATCTGTCGGACAGACAAGGAATGCAAGAATTTCTTCATCTTCATCCACCTCTCTAGTTATCCGCCAGCCTCACCTGCTGTCCCGCAACCACGGGCGCCGTGGATGTGGTGATCACATAACTGTAAGTATATAGACCACCTGTGATGGCGGATTGGGTATCATCGCTCGCCACGACCTCCACGTCCACACGGGTCGCGATATAGCGCGTGCTCAGCGGGCTGGGCCTGGATTCCACCATCAGGACGAACTTGCCGTTGCTGTCCTCACGTACCGCGCTGTTGGGCACGATCATCTCATAGTTGGCGCTCCGGTCCCCTACCGAGACGCTGATGCTTTGCCCGTCCGTCACGCTTCCGGTCACGTCGAAGACCGCCAGCTTCTGCTGGGAAGGGTTCTCCGGGTCCGGGCGGATGGCGGAAAGCGTCACCACCACGTCGTCATAACGCCAGGAATTGACCAATTCCGCCTGCATGCCGGGAGACAGCCTCCTCGCCTGGTCGTTCGTCACCTTAAAGCTCATGGAGAACTTGCTTCCCTCAGGCAGCATGGTGATGGCGGGGGTGGTCGGATCCGTCTCACGGCCAGACACCACGTTAATGGAAGAAATCGTGCCGGAAATCGGGGCCTCGATGGTGGTGCCGACAGACTTCTCTTCCTCTTTAAGCACTGCCTCCTGGGCTTTCACGAGGGCTTCCCGCAGGTCCTTGATGCTGCTGCCGCCGGTTAAGGAGGTGCCGCCGGTCAGTTCCATTTCGATTTCCGTCAAAAGGTCCGCGCGGACGTCCTGCGCGGCAGTCAGCTTGGCGGTGGTGTCCGCCAGCAGCGCCCTCTGCTTGTTGAGCTCCGCGGCAATGGCATTGGTGCCGTTCGTCACGGAATTTTGCTTGCTCTCCAAAGCGGCCTGTGCGTCGTTATAAACTTTCAGCAGACGGTCATATTCGGCTTTCGCTTCCGGGACTGCCACCGTCTCCTGTTCCTTGCCCATCAGTTCGATATATCTCGCACGGTTCACCAGGGCGATCTGGTATTCCTCATCGGATACGCTTAAGATCGGGACCAGGTCCCCGCTGGAAACGGTGATATAGCCTGTCACGATGCCTTCCTGCCGCTCGGCGATGACCGCGTCGCATTCCGCGATCTTTCCCGCGTAATCCTGGATCTTGTCATAAGCCTTCTTCACCGGGTCGGCGTTCAGGGCGTTTTGGGCGGCGTTGAACGCCTCCTGCTCCTTGCCGGTATCCGGCGTGCTTCCCGCAAGGCTCCCCTGTTGGGATTCCAGGCGCGCTATCGTGGCGTTTGCGTCCTCCACGCCTTTCTCCAGCTTCTCCACGTCCGCGTTCGCCGACTCCATCCGCTTCTGGTAATTGGCGAAAGACATGACGTTGCCGTTCTGGATGTTGTTGGCGGTGGCATTGGAAATGTCCCCCTTAAGGATCGCCAGCTCCAGGCTGGTCACGGCCACGTCCAACGCGTTCTGCGCCGCCTTGGCGGCATCTTTCGCCGCCTGCAGCTCCGTGCTTTCCACATCAGCCAATAAGAACAGGGGATCGCCCTTCTGGACGGAATCGCCTTCCCTGACCAGCACGCTGTCCACTTTCCGGGTCTCTTTGACGTTCACCTCATACGGATCGTCGCTCTCCACGGTGCCCGTCCCTCGGATCTTCGTGGTGATCGAGCCGGACTGCACATACTGTACCGCGACCTCCGGCAGGGAATAATTCATGATCGTGTTCGAGAAAAACGTAAGGAGCAGCATGATCGTCAGAAAGATGATCGCCGCGTTCTTCACCCAATCTCTTCTTTTGCTTCCATTCTCGTTCATTTTCATCCTCTCCTATCCTTTTATACCGCCCTGGGACGTAATGCCGTCCACCAGATATTCTTCCCCATACAAAAACACCAACAGGTTGGGCACCATGTAAATGGTCGCCACCGCGAACGCCAACCCGATCTCGCCTTCATTGATCTTGCTTAAGAATACGGACAAAGGATGCTTCTCCGAATCCTTAAGGAGGATCAGGGGCTGTTCCACCATATTCCAATAATCGATGAACACCAGGATCGCCGCGGAACAGATGGTCCCCCGGCACAGCGGCAGGCAGATCCTACGATAAATCTGCCACTCCCCCGCCCCGTCGATCTGCGCCGCCTCAATGGTGGACACCGGGATCCTGCGCATGAACTTCGTCAGCAGGAATACCGCGAACGGGGAGAAAATGCCCGGCAG
>CANPWC010000099.1 GCA_947581905.1 uncultured Acetatifactor sp. | reverse complement strand
ACTTACGGCCATGGTAGTGGATTTAAAGGATCTGTGCGAAAGGGAAGAACCCATCTATGTGGGGATCGCAGTTGCCCTGGCGCTGTTTGCGATGCTGCTTCTGCTGGATAACTGGCTGACGCCCTTTGTCTTTCTTGTGAGCATCGGCATGATGATCCTCATCAACCTTGGGAGCAATTATTTCCTTGGGGAGATTTCCTATATCACAAAGGCACTTTCCGCCGTTTTACAGCTGGCCGTGACCATGGATTATTCCATCTTCCTCTGGAACAGCTACAATGAGCAGCTTAAGGAACACGAGGACCGCGGGGAAGCTATGGCGAACGCCATTCGGGAAACGTTTGCCTCCATTGTCGGCAGTTCGATCACCACTGTTGCCGGATTTATCGCCCTTTGCTTTATGTCCTTTACCCTCGGCCGCGACCTCGGCATCGTGATGGCGAAAGGCGTGCTTTTGGGTGTGGTCGGGTGTATCACCGTGCTGCCGGCCCTGATCTTAATACTGGATAAACCGCTGCAAAAGGCAAAGCACAGGTCGCTGATCCCGGATATGCACCGTTTCGCCAATGGCGTGGTGAAAGCTTTCCCGGTTTTCCTCTGCCTGTTTGTGCTGCTGACCCTGCCTGCCCTTTACGGATACAACAAAACCAACAACGAGACCTATTACAATCTGGCAGAGTCCCTGCCGGATGACATGGAATATGTGATCGCAAACAGCAAACTGTCGGAGGATTTTGATATCGCCTCGACCCATATGCTCCTTGTTGACAAGAATCTTTCGCCCAAATCCGTTCGGGACATGATGCAAGAAATGGAACAGGTGGACGGGGTCAAATATGTGCTGGGACTGGAATCCGTGATCGGTCCCCGCATACCGGAGGAGGTTCTGCCGGAATCCGTTACCGGCCTTTTACAGAGCGACAAATGGGAACTGCTGCTTTTGAACTCGGAATATCCTGTGGCCAGCGATGAAGTCGGCGCGCAGATCGAATCTCTGAATACCATCCTGAAAAAATACGATCCCACCGGAATGCTCATCGGAGAAGCGCCCTGCATGAAGGATATGATCGACGTTACTTCCCACGATTTTGAGGTTGTCAATGCGATTTCCATTGTTGCGATCTTTCTTATCATCGCCCTGGTGGAACGAAGCGTCACTTTGCCGTTTATTTTGATTGCGGTGATCGAACTGGCGATTTTTATCAACCTCGGTCTTCCGCATTACCTGGGCCAAAGCCTTCCGTTTATCGCGCCGATCTGCATCAGCACCATCCAACTTGGCGCAACCGTGGACTACGCCATTTTGATGACGACACGGTACAAGTCCGAGCGAATCCGCGGGCAGGACAAAAAGGAGGCAGTGAGATGTGCCCTGACCATATCCATCCCGTCCATCCTGGTTTCGGGATTCGGATTGTTTGCCGCCACATTCGGCGTGGCGCTCTATTCAAAAATCGATATGATCAGTTCCATTTGTATGCTGCTTGCCCGCGGCGCCATCATCAGTATGCTCTGCGTCATTTTGATCCTTCCGGCGCTTCTGCTTTTGCTGGATAAGGTCATTTGCGCGACCACGCTGGGAATGAAAAAGAAAAACAAAACCGAACAGGAGGTACTTTAAAATGAAAAAGTTTTCCACGAAAATCATCGCGCTTTGCCTTTGCGTCCTTTTAGCGGCAGGAGTGATCGCCACAAATGCTTTCGCCCTGGGTCCTGACGGAAAGGAAGCCAAAAAGCAGGAGGAAGCAGTAAAGCAAAATGAGCCTGAAAAGCAAGATGGGAGTGAAACCATGGCAGCCGGTGATACAGGAGAATCCGGCGATGAAACTGGTGTTTCTAGTGATGAAACCGGTGTTTCCGGCGATGATACCGGTGTATCCAAGGATGAAACCGTATATGTCCTTGCCGGAGCGGACGGATCCGTACAGAAAATCATTGTCAGCGATTGGCTCAAGAATTCCCTTGGCAATGCCGCGGTGAGCGATCAATCTGAACTGACGGATGTGGAAAATGTCGAGGGCGATGAAACTTACACCATGAACGGCGACAATATGCGTGTATGGAATGCCCAGGGCAATGACATTTACTATCAGGGCAACATCAAAAAAGATCTTCCGGTTGACCTGTCTGTCTCTTATATGTTGGATGGAAAGCCTATCTCGGCAGATGACCTGGTCGGAAAAAGCGGCCGAGTGACCATTCGTTTTGACTATCAAGACAAGCAATATGAGACCGTAGAGATCAACGGGAAACAGGAGAAAATTTATGTCCCGTTCACCATGCTGACCGGCGTTTTCTTAGACGATGACGTGTTTGCGAATGTGGAGGTCACGAACGGTAAACTGATTAATGATGGCGGCCGCACCGTCGTGATTGGAATCGCCTTCCCCGGCCTGCAGGAAAACCTTGCGCTTTCCAAAGATAAACTGGAAATTCCTGACTATGTGGAAATCACCGCCGATGTAAGCAACTTCCGGCTCGATATGACGATGACGCTTGCTGCCAATGGGCTTTTCAGCGAATTTGACGCGGACGGCTTCGATTCCATCTCGGAACTTGATGCCTCCATGGATCAACTGACAAGCGCCATGGATCAACTTTTGGATGGTTCCTCCCAGCTTTATGATGGAATCGCCGCATTACTTGAGAAATCGGAAGAACTTACGGAGGGGATCGATCAGCTTGCTGTAGGATCGGAAAGCCTCAAAAAGGGAGCCGAAAGCCTGGATGCAGGGGCAGCCGAACTCGGGGCCGGAGCGGCGCGGCTGAGCGAAGGACTGAATACCCTTGCATCGAACAACGGCAGCTTAAACGGCGGAGCCGGGCAGGTATTTAACACGCTGCTCTCCATGGCGAACACCCAGCTTGCAGCCGCGGGACTGGACGTCCCGACCCTGACGATAGAAAATTATGCACAGGTTTTGACCAACGTCATTGCCTCTCTGGACGAAAACGCCGTATATGGACAGGCGCAGAGTCAGGTGGCGGCAGCCGTGGAAGCACAGAGAGGCACGATAGAACAGCAGGTTGCGGCGGTCGTTCAGGAGCAGGTGATCGCACAGGTCACAGCCGCCGTCAAAGAGGAAGTGGCGACCCAGGTTACACAGACCGTCCGCAGTACCGTGGCAGAGCAGGTCATTCAGTCCGTCCTACAAATGGATAAAGCATCTTATGATGCCGCCGTCAGCGCCGGTCAGGTAGATGCAAAGATACAGGGAGAAATCGATACGGCCATTGAGCAACAGATGCAATCCGAGCAGATGCTCCAGCAGATTCAGGCGGGGATAGAGGGGCAGATGGCAACCCAACCGATTCAGGAGGCCATTGCCGCAAATGTGAACGAACAAATGCAAAGCGAAGCCATCAATCAGACAATCGCACAACAGACAGAGCAACAGATTCAGAAGGCCTGCTCGGAACAAATGGCTTCTGAAGCGGTGCAGGCGCAGCTTACCGCCGCTGCACAGGGCGCGAAATCGGTCATCCAGCTCAAATCCTCCCTTGACAGTTATAATGCCTTTTATCTCGGTCTGCAAAGCTATACAGCCGGCGTGGCCGATGCGGCGGCAGGAGCCGGAACCTTGAAGACCGGAACGGATGACTTGAAGACCGGTGCTTCCCAGCTTACTGCCGGAGCTTCGCAGCTTTCCGATGGAATCCTCACACTGAAAAACGGAACGCCGGCTTTAGCGGACGGGATCACCCAGCTTCGTGACGGCTCCATGCAGCTTTCCGATGGGCTGAAAGAGTTTAACGAAGAGGGCATCCAAAAGCTGGTGGATGCGGTAGACGGCGATCTTGACGGACTTTTGAACCGATTGCGCGCGACAAAAGAGGTGTCCCGCCGCTATAAGAATTTTGCAGGCGCAAGCGAGGATATGGACGGTCAGGTGAAATTCATTTACCGGACGGATGCAATTGAATAAACATTTCTTACGCCACATTTCCTCAGGAAGTGTGGCGTAAACCTATGATTGCGGAGCGAGGTCCACTTTCTTTCCGATAATATCCCGCCTGGGCGTCCCAGAGCTCGTGGTATTTGCCCGGCTGGGCATAAAGCGCCTCGTGGCCGCCATCCTGCACAATCCGCCCCTTGTCAAAGACCAGGATCCGCTCACAGAAACGGCAGCTGGACAGCCTGTGGCTTATGAACACCGTAGTATGGTTCTTGGCGATTTTGTTGAAATTTTCATACACCGCTGCCTCCGCGAGGGGATCCAGGTTCGCCGTGGGTTCGTCCAGAATGACGAAGGGAGCCCCCTTGTAAAGCGCCCTGGCAAAGGCTGTCTTCTGCTCCTCGCCGCCCGAAAAATCCATCCCGCCGATGTCATACTCCCTTCCCATACAGTAATCCAGGGCGGATTTGCCCTCCTTAGCGCCCTTTTGGTCAAGCCCTTTTAACTTTTCACCCATCCCGGCCCGTTCCAGGCAGTCCCTCGCCTTCGCCTCGTCATATCCAAGACCTGCCGAAACATTATCCCCCAGGGAAAAGCCAAACAGGTTGAAATCCTGGAAAACCACCGAAAAAAGCCCCAGGTATTCCTCGTACCGATATCTGGTAATGTCAATGCCATTCAGCAAAATCTTCCCTTCGACAGGATCGTACAGCCGGCAAAGAAGTTTGATGAAGGTGGTCTTGCCGGAACCGTTTTCACCGACGATGGCGATCTTGTCCCCGATCTTGAATTTCATGGAAACATGCCGCAGCACCCAGGCCTCGGTCCTGGGATACCGAAAGCTGACGTCTTGAAATTCGATCTCATAGTCCAGGTCGTCCCGTTTTTCCACGGCCAGAGTGCCCTGATACATGCGGTTGGGCAGGTCAAAATATTCGTAGGTGGTCTTCAAGTAGCCGGTGTTGAACCGAAGCTCGCTAAAATTCCATGCAAGACTATCCAACGCTCCCACAAAGCGGCTGATGGCTCCCTGGTAAAGCACGAAGCTGCCCAGCCCAAAGGCTCCGCAAAACGCCTTTGCCGCCACATATAGATGAATGAGGATCTGCATAGCGGCGTTTTTGGGCGCATCTAAAGCGCCGAACACAAGCCCGGTTTTCTGAACCTTTAACAGCCAAGAGGGCCGCAGGGTATATTTTCTATATTCCTCAAGGACGATGGGGTGAAGCCCGAAAATCGTCATATCCGGGCCCCAAAGTCTGCCATAAGCTTCATAGCGGCGGCTTCCAAGGGAAACCTCGCTTCGCGCATCGTTTTCCCGGCTGCGGCGGGTTCCCTGAAGCTTCCCCGTCAGAGCGGAAAATCCCCCGATCGCCGGAAGCATCAGACACGCCGACAGCGGAGAGTTTACGAACCCCAAAAGGCCGCTGAACTGCCCGGAGGATCCCGCAAAAAGCGCGGCTGCCGTTAAGGACAAGGACAGGATCAGCTCTGTCAGCGCATCCACCATGTTTGGAACAATGTATAAAACATTCATAAGCCCTCCGTAGACCGTTCGGGTGTTCGCATCGATTTTCTCGCTTAAAAGCCGGACATCCGGATTTTCCAGGTGTTCAAACGAAAGCCTGCAGCTTTCGTCATACATGATTTGTCTATATCGATAGAAATTTTGGCTGTCTATCACGGAAGTCTTCATCTGCAGCAGGCGGCGAGCCATTGAGAACAGGAATCCTCCGAAAACCGTCAAGCAGGCAAACAAGATCAGCCTGTCCCTGTCTTTGCCGCCGGAAATTTCATCCAAAAGGAGAGCCGACATCGTCAGGGAAAAATAAGCGGAAACCCTTTGAACAATCCTCTGGGCGATGGCGAAGCTCCAGTATTTCGGCGCGTATCCCCGCCAGATTTTTACCGCCCGCCTCAGGCAGGGCAGGTCTTCTTTCAGGGTCATTTTAGCCATTTAATCCCACCTCCTCTTGATAATATTTGCTCTGGACATCGAACAGCTCCCGGTATTTTCCGCCTTTTGCCATCAGCTCGTCGTGAGTTCCGACCTCCGCGAACTTCCCGCCGTCCAGGAGGAAAATCCTGTCGCAAAAGCGGGTGGAAGCCAGACGGTGGGAGATGAATATCGACGTCGCATTCCTGGAAATCTCGTTGTAGCGGCGGTACATCCTGTCCTCGGCGATGGGGTCAAGGGCTGCCGTAGGCTCGTCCAAAATCATGCAGAGGGGATTTTTATAAATGAGCCTTGCCAGCAGAAGCCTCTGCTTTTCGCCGCCGGAAAGTTCCACCGCATCCTCGTTTACGGTCCGGTCCAGGGGCGTTTTCAGCCCCAGGGGCAAGCTCTCCACCTTTTCCTGAAAACCGGAAAGCGCAAGTGCTTTCTTTAGTCTTTCGCGGTCGATTTTCGATTCGTCCGCCGTGCAGGCGATGTTTTTTTCCAGAGACACCGGCAGCAGATTGTAGGACTGGGGGACGAACCCGAAGAGGGAATACATCTCGTCCCGGTTGTATTCAAAAAGCGTATGGCCGTCTAGAAGCACCTCCCCTTCATCGGGCAGGATCAGCCCGCACATCATTCTGACGAGGGTAGTCTTTCCCGCGCCGTTTAAGCCCACAAGCGCGATTTTCTCCCCCGGCTTGATCTGAAAGGACAAGTTCTCCAGGATGTTTTTCTCGCCCTTAGGATATCGGTAGGTCACGTTTTTAAACTCGATGGAAAAAGGCTTTTCCGGCAAAGGGACGCCCTCGCCATGGTTGAGTTTGCCATCGTATTCCAGCAACTCCCTGATGTCGCTGATCTGTGCCGCGCCTTCCCTTACCCCTTGAAAGCGTCCCGCAATGCCCCCTAAAAGGCTTGCAAGGGAACTGATGGCTGAAAAATACAGCACAAACTGCGCCGCATCCACCTCGCCCTTTAAGGCTTTATCGATCAGGAACGCATAAGCGATCCCGTCGCGCAAAAGCACGATCAGGAAATCTGCCAAGGACACCAGGACCCCGCGGCGTTCATGCTTTTTCCGCCATGCAAGAGTTTCCCCAATGTGCCTTGAGAGGCGCTCATGCAAAGGATTTTGCATGTGAAAAAGGCGAATATCCTTCTGATATTTGAGGTTTCCCCCGAAAGAACCCACGTAATTGCGCTTGCGCTCGACACCATTCCGATGATCCCGTTCCCTGTAGCGCTCCCGCCACTGCCAGTTGGACATCTGCCGGTTTATCACCGCGCCGACGATCAAGAATACGATTACAGCCGGATGAAGCATGGACGCTGTTGCGCCGAAGAGGAAAAATTTAAAAATCTCGCCTGCGGTTTCCGCAAAAGCCATTGGGAAATGCATTGCCTGCGTGTGATCGCGCAGCGCCTCCCCAGCCCGATCATTGATTTCCAGATAGTCTTCCTCATAATTCAGATACCAGTCCATGGTGCGGTAAGCGACTTCCGCCTGATATATTAAAATGCCCAAAACATTGTGCTGGGCATTTCCTATAATCGACCGAAGCGTCCCATCCGCTGCATCCGCAATCGCCTTGGCAAGAACGATCCCCGCGATTACAAGGGACGCATAGCCGAAACTGCTGTAGCCAGCGATGGCGTTTAGGATCGCGGGAGTGGCGTACAGCCCGAAAGCAGCCGTAAGAAGGGACAGCGGCACCACCGCAATCCCCACGAACACCAGAAACCGCTCATTTTCCCACAGCACGCGGTAAATATAGCCCACGCAGGAGAACATCCCATACTTTGGCTTACGCTTTTGATCCTTCTCTTTTTTCTTTTTTAACATTCTCATCTCGCTTAACCCTCTCACCTCTTTTAAGGTTTTCATCTCTTTTAATCTTTCAG
Source organism: uncultured Acetatifactor sp. (assembly GCA_947581905.1). Classification (GTDB taxonomy): domain Bacteria; phylum Bacillota; class Clostridia; order Lachnospirales; family Lachnospiraceae; genus Acetatifactor. The sequence goes on along the minus strand of CANPWC010000099.1, from coordinate 1,127 downwards.
CTCTTTCAACTTTTCGCTTCTTTTAAGGTTTTCACCTTTTTTAAGCCTCTCATCTCACTCACCGTGATGATTGAATATCCCGGCTTTCATACCCAGATTATAGTACATTTAAGAGAAAAAATGTGAATTTGGGGAACGAAATGCTCTTTTTCGTGTACGAAATGCAATTAAAAATGAGGACCGGCTTTCCAGTCCCCATTACAAATCTCTATCCCTGCTCGCGAACCACTAATCATATTGTCGTTTCAAAGGATTTTCACCCTCCGTCCCCTGTTTAACACGCATCTTGGATCCCGATCAGCAGCTCCGCCGTGAACCCGCCGTCCTCGCTGTCCGCGGCAAAATATCCGCCGTACTTTTTTACCACCGACTCTACCCTTGCCAGTCCGAAGCCGTGCTCCACCCCTTTGGCGGACAGAAAACGGGAATCGGTTTTCGTCCGCTTTTCCCCGGCGGCATTCGTGACGGAAAGGTAAAGCTGGTTGTTCTTCCTGCCCATATAAACCCGGATAAATCGGGAATCCTGAGGGAGCCGTTTGTTCTCCTCGATAGCGTTATCCAGCAGATTTCCGATGATGACGCAGAGGTCGATGTCGGAAACCGGCGTGCCCTCCGGGATCTTCGCTTTCGCGTTGACCGGGATTTCGTTCTGGGCGGCGATGTTCATTTTGCCGTTCAGGATCGCGTCCACCATCACCCTGCCGGTCTTGACCACCGTATCCACCGCGGTGAGATCCTGGTTTAAGTCCGCCAGGTACTGGTTCACCTCGTCATACTTTCCCAGAGCCATGGAGGCCTGCAGCGCCTGAATATGGTTGTGATAATCGTGCCTCCACCCCCGCATTTTGCGATACATGGACTCCACCTCGTCACAGTACTTCTGCAAAAGCTCTGACTGATACCGCTCGATTCTCCTATTGACCACCTTGTCTAAAAACATTGTAATCTCCTAAAACAGTTCTATGATCTTTTTCCCGACCTTGTCCGCCATGCCCCGGCTTATGGGCACCGCTTCCCCGCTTCTTAGGACCACCTCGGCGCGGTTGATCCGCAAAACCTCCCGGAGGTTGACGATAAAGGAGCGCTGGACCCGCAGGAAATAACCGTCCAACCAAGCTTCCAGCTCA
>CANPWC010000098.1 GCA_947581905.1 uncultured Acetatifactor sp. | reverse complement strand
CTTCAAGGTCTTCTTGGACCTGATGGAACGCTATCGCCCCAAATTCTTCCTCCATGGGCATGTCCACATGTCCTACGGCCGGGAGCACAAAAGGTATGACATGTACAAGGACACACATGTCATCAATGTTTACGAACGGTGTATCTTCGACTTTGAAGCGGAAGACGTGAAAGGCAACTTAACCAGGTAAACCCCTTTCTTCCAACAAGGCCCCTTCCAGCGTAAGCAGGAAGCGTTTCTTCTTAAGTCCCCCGGCATAGCCCGTCAGGCTTTTGTCGCTCCCCACCACCCTATGGCAGGGAATCAGGATGGAAATGGGATTCCTGCCTACCGCGCCTCCCACGGCCTGGGCGGACATGGACTTTACGCCCAACCGGTCGGCAACCTGGCGGGCAAGGGCCCCATAGGTGGTCACTTCCCCATAGGGGATCTTGCAAAGCAACTCCCACACCAGGCAGGCAAAGCCGCTCCCGTAAGGCTTAAGCGGCAATTCCCCAGGCAAGGGCTTCTTCCCGGCAAAATACCTCGTAAGCCAATCCCGCGCCATCTCGAACGTCTCCAGTTGGTCACAACGCACGACTTCCCCCTGCAGGGAACGCATGAAATATTTCTGCCCCTCTATCCACAAGCCGGTGATATGGCTGCCATCCGACGCGATCGTAAGGGTTCCCAAAACCGACCCATATTCCGTGATATAATCCATGTCCGCTCCTTTTCCCAAAGAAAGATTGAAAAGACCACGAAAGGCTTTAATCTTCCGCCAGGCACCCCGGGAAGCTTGCAGGCCCTGCCTTAGGCTCGCTCGGGCAGGCGCGCCGCTTCCGGTCGCACTCGATCCATTCATCCAGGGTGAGGGGTTCATAATCTGAATAACCGCAGAAACAGTTGATCATGTTGCAGGGAATGTGCTGCTCTACGCCCTGGGCGTCCATGATCACGCTGCTTCGGGTGATCTCCTGGAAGCATTCGACCAGCCGCTGGTCCCGTGTGTCATGGACGTGCCCGTAAAGCATATAGGTGCGCGGTTTCCCGTCTTTGTCCAGACGATATTGCCCATTATAGCAAACGATGGGGTAATGGCAGAGGATGACCTTGCGCGTATTATCATAAAGCTCCTCATAAGGCTTGATCCATTCAAAACGGTCAAGGAGCGCCTTGCGCCCGGACACGAACCGGTCATGGTTGCCCTGGATCAGGTATAGCTTCCCGTTGAGCCGCTTCAAAACCTCATTCGTCTCCTTCGCCTTTCCCCAAGACAAGTCTCCCAAGACCACCACGTCGTCGTTGCGGCGAACCTTGCCGTTCCATTTCTGGATCATATACTCATTCATTTCCTCTACATTGGCAAAGCCCCGGCAATCCATCTTCCGGTTGAGCGCCTCATGGAAAAAATGCAGATCCGCGATATAATACCTCATCCCATCCCCCTGACTGATAAAGAAAGGCTGCCCCTTTTTCGCCGTTTTAGCAAAATCGTAAGCAGCCTCTTCCCACTTTGTAACGAATGGATTCAAAACATTTTGAAAGCTTTCAAGGTCAATAAACCGCGACGTTCACCAATGCGTAGCTTTCGCTCCAGCCGCCGCCCTCGAACACTACCTGGCTGACGCCGTCGACAGGGATCTCGAAGTGCTCCACCATCATGCCCTGTTCCAGGTTCAGGGTCTCCACCAGGGCGCCGTCCAAATAGATATAATAGATGCCCTCATGCAGGTCCTTGCCGTCGATATGCCCCGCGTCAAAGCTTAGCGTGGAATACGCCCCGTTTAAGTTGAAGTACGCCACGCCTCCCTCATTGTCTTCCAGGTTGAACCCGTTCATATAAGGTTCGCCGGCCAGGGAATAACTCTTCTCGGTATAATACCCCTTCGTCTGGTAAGGCGGGTTCACCATCAAAAGATACTGGGCGCCCTCCGGGAGCGTCAAAGCCGAGACCGGCGTCGCGTTCGGGTTCTCCGTCACGGCGATGTTCGTCAAGGCATAGCATTCGCTCCAGCTTCCGCCCTGCACCACCAGCTGCCGCACATTGGCCACAGGGATCTCGATATGCTCCACCATCATGGACGGATCCAAGGTAAGCGTGTTCACCAGCGTGTCGTCCGTGTAGAAATAATAGGTTCCAAGCTGCAGGTCGGTCCCATCGATATGCCCCACGTCAAAGCTTAAGACGTCATATTTCCCGCCCAGGTTAAAGTAGGCCACGCCGTTCTGGTTGTCCGTCAGATGGAAGCCGTTCATATAAGTGATGCCAGTCATGACATACGTCTTCTCCGTATGATATCCCGCCGACTGGTAAGGCGGATTCACCGCCAGCAAATATTGCGCGCCCTCTGGGATGGAAGATGCCTGGAGCGGGGAGTTATCCGGGTTGCCGGTGATCATGATATTCGTCAGGGCATAACAGCTGCTCCAATCGCCGCCCTGGATCATCAGCTGCTTCACGCCGCTGACGCGGATGTCCACGTGTTCCACCATCATGGACGGATCCAGCTTCAGCGTATTCTCCAAGACGCCGTCCAAATAGATATAATAATACCCGGTCTCCAAATCTTTTCCGTCCACATGGCCCACGTCAAAGCTAAGCACGTTATATCTGCCGCCTAAGTTGAAATAGGAGATGCCTCCGTTATTGTCCAAATGGAAGCCGTTCATGTATGTATTCCCCGCCAGGGAATAAGTCTTCTCCGTATGATATCCCGCCGTCTGGTAAGGAGGGTTGGATGCCAGCAGGAACGTGGACGGGCTGTTTTCAAAGGAAGCGCGTTCCTCCTCCAGGGCGGCCTTCTTCGCCAAAAGCTGCTCATTGTCCGGGAACATGCCCAAAGCCGCATCCAAAGCCGCTGCCGCGGAATCAAAATCAAACGTCTCCAGGGACGCGTCCGCCTTGGCGACCGCACCCGTGATGCAGCGGGCTTCATAGTCCGTCACTTTCTTGTCAAACTCTTCTCCGCCGCCAAGCGCCGCAGACGCCTCCTGCACCTTCTGGATCGCGCCGCTATAATCGCCGCTGCCGGCCAAGGCGTCCGCATCTTGGAACATTTTATCCTTATAGTCGCCCAAATATCCGTCATACGCGCTCTGGAACGCCTCGTTCTCCTCTTCCTTCAAAGCATTGGAAAGCACGTCCATGGCGGCAAGGTAATCTTCCTTTTCGGCAAGCGCCGCCGCCTCATCCAACACGACCTGCTGCTTCTGGTCGATCGCCGCCGTATACTCCGTCGCTTTCTCTTTCAGGGAAGCGTCGTCCGGGTAAGACGCCGTGCCCTCCTGCACCTTGGACAGGGCCCCTTCATAATCCCCCGCATCAGCCAAAGCCTGCGCATCCGCCAGGATGGCGGCTATGGCGGCCTGGCTTTGGTCGGCTTCCTTCTCTTTCGCGGCCTCGTTAGGAACGGGCGTCCCTCCCGCATCCTCTCCTGTTTGCTGTCCGCTTATGGCAGCCACGCTTCCCGGATCCTGGGACTCCCCTTTCGGCTCCTCCTTAGGGCCTATCAGGCGCGGCACCAAAACCACGCCCAAAAGCACCACGACGACCACCGCTGCCAACAGGATCGGCAGCTTGCTCTTTTTCTTCTTCGTCTTGCCAATAGGCTGCTGCTCCGGGTTCGGATTCGGGCCCTGGACGTTAGAGAACTGCCCCGACCCGCTCATGCTCATGCTCATATTCATGTTCGCCCCGTCCGCAAAGAACGGCGCGGCGTCCTGATAGGCGGAAGCCTCCTGCCCTGCCGGAAGCGTGACCGGCACGATCTGGTAGGTCCCGTTCATGACCTCGACCAGGGCCTGCTTCATATCCGTCGCCGTGGCAAACCTCTGCCTCGGGTCATAAGCGCAGGCACGCAGGATGACGTTGGCGATCTGCGCGGAAGCCCTGCAGGGAATGGGAAGAAGCTCCCCGCGGAACCTTCTTTCATTTGCCAGCTTCCTTTCACTGGGGCTTAAAAGCTGCTTGTCTGAATCCAGGAAAGGCAGGCGGTTCTCGTTCAACAAGCGATACAGGACAAGCCCCAGGGAATAAATGTCCACCCTGGCGTCATAATCCGTGCCGCTCACCACTTCGGGGGCCATATAGTTGATCGTGCCCTTCTGGGACAGGCCGCCGGACACATTCTCCAGCTTCCTGGCGATCCCGAAGTCGCCCAGCTTGAAATCGCCGAAGTCATTGACGAAAATATTCTCAGGCTTGATGTCACGATGAATGATGTTCCTCTTGCTGCAGATCTCCAGGGCGCTGCAGATGTCATAGCCCAGCTTGGTCACTTCCTGTTCGGAAAGCAGCCTGTCACGGGCATATTCATTAAAGGGCGTCAGCAGCTCCATACGGATGAAGATATCCCATCCCAGGCTCTCCGTCCGCTCCACGACCTTGTAATCTTCCACGCTGACGATGTTCTGGACGCCTTTTAGGGACTCCATCAACTGGATTTCGCTGACGAAGTCATTGACGATCCCAAGCATATAAGTACGGGTGCCCTCGAAATCCAGGCCCTCGGAACGCAAGGAAGCGATTTCCGACTCGTTCGATGGAATGGAAATGACCTTGATCGCAGCCCTGCTCTCCACATTATAATCCCTGCGGACCGCCTGGTAGACCACGCCGAACGCGCCGCTCCCCAGCTTCTTCTCTACTTCCCATTCCGGCCAAATCATTTGTAAGATATCGTTTGCCATGATAAAACCCCTTTCGGCTAAGCCCTCTTAAACCGCTTCATCAACCAACCTTTGTCTTTCTCCACCTTGCAGGCGATGATGGACACGTTATCCCGCCCGCCGCCTGCAAGCGCCCGCTCAAGCAGGCACTGCGCCACATCCTGCCCCTTGGCATCCTCCAGGATGCTGCAGATCTCTTCTGTTTTCAACATATCAGTGAGCCCGTCGGAACAGATCAGGTACTGACAGCCGTCCATATAAGAATCCTTTGCCACATAAGGCTCAATGATCAGCTCCTCCGGCGGGATGCCCAAGCTTTGGGACAACGGAGGCTTCGCTCCAAAGGCGGCGATCATGACATGGTCCTCCGAGAGCTGTCGAAGCCCTTCCTCTTTCGTGAACCGGAACACCTTGCTGTCGCCAATGTTGCATAGGACGACTTCTTCCTCCAGGAAAGCAAGCATGGCTGCCGTCGTCCCCATAGAGGAGATCTCGTGCTCCTGCGCATAACTGCATATCTCCCCGTTTACATCCCGGCAGAAACGCAAAAGCCCTTCCTCGCCATCTTTGCCCAATGTCAAGCTGGCCGCGGCCTTGGCAGCGATATAAGCGGCCATCTCGCCCCGCTCTTCCCCTCCCATTCCGTCGAAAACGCCGAAAACGGAAGCGGATTGGTTCGTCACGCTGCCTGTCAGGGGAAATTCCGTCTCATCCATCTTCACCTGCATATAGCGTCCGTCACATATGAAGTTGTCCTGGTTTAAACTCCTCTTCCTGCCCCTATGGCTGACACAGGAGTACCTGACCACATATTTCATAGTTTTCCCCATTCCGGCGCGCTTGCGCACGCTTAAGGCCCGTGGCCCGCCGCACCACATATACAGAGACATTATATCTTATTTTTCACGCTCATGCAAGGGAAATATTTTCCCCTGAAAACAAGAAAACAATCGTCCAACCGCCGAACCTGCCCGGCTTGCAAACACGCGCCGCAGCGCCCGCTTACGCGTGCGGATTGCTTAGACATGGCGTTCCACTGCGGCCTACCCAAGGCTTTCCGCATAGATCACATTCTTCATCTTGCGTACCACGGGCAGGATGCCCCCGTCCCTACATTGGGTCATGAACACGAAGCTGCGCTTCTCTACCGGGTCATTGGCAAAATAACAGCCCAGCCAGCCGTCCCAGCCGTACTCTCCCACATTGCCCAGCTGGTAAAAGCCGCCCTCCTGGAACGCGACGCGCATCAGGTTGCCATAGGTGAAGCCGGCCAAGGTACAGAAGCATTGCTCATATACCTGCTGCTGGCAGGGCAAGAGCCTGCCGCCTGTCAGGTACCGCACCGTCCTCTCCTGCAGGATGCGCCTGCCGTCCCAGACGCCGCCGTCCAACAGCATCCGCGCGAATTTCGTGAAATCCGCGGCCGTGGAAGAAAGCCCCGCCCCGCCTGATTCGAAGGCAGGCTCCCTGTCCATGGCGTTGATGATGCCCAGGTGGTTGCCCAAATAAGGCTTCCAGCCGTCCTGGTCCCTTTCATAAACCTTGGCCAGGCGCTCCCTTTTCTCGGGCGGCACGGCAAAGCCGGTATCCGCCATTTCCAAGGGTTCCAGGAAATAGCGGTCCAAGAATTCGGAAAAGCGCATTCCGGACGCCTTTTCAATGACCGCCCCCAGGACGTCCGCCCCGGAACCATACTGCCAGCTTCGCCCCGGATGGAACGCCAGGGTGGAATGCCCCATACGGTCCGCAAATTCCGACGTGCTCATCGGGTCGTCCGTAAAAAGCCTCTCGTCCAACTCCACGAAGACGCGGTCCGCCTCGATCCCGGCAGGCTTTCCGTAACCGGGATAAAGAAGCCCGGACGTCATGTTCAACAGGTCCTTGACTAAAACCTCCCGCTGGGCGCTCACCCGGCCATGCCGGTCCTCTTCCACCATCTGCCCCCAATAAGAGGGGAAGAAAGAAGATACCGGCTCCGCCAGATCCAGCTTCCCCTGTTCCATCAAAGCCATCGCGGCCGCCGCCGTGACCGGCTTCGTCATGGAATACAGCCGGAAAATGCAGTCCCGCTCCATCGGCTTGCCCTGTTCAAGGTCGGAATAACCGCTTGTAAGGCAGCATTCCTCGCGCCCCTCCCTCGTTTCCAGGAAAACGCCCCCGGGGATTTCCCCTTTCTCTACCGCTTCATCCAGCAAGCTTTGCAGCCGCTTCCTCGTTTCCATCTTCATCTTCCTATCCTCCATTTCCTCGGGCAATGCCTGTTTCCTCCAACAACATCTGCTGATGGCAGATACATCCTCTGTCAAAATTCTACCATATACCGCCGGAAAAGCAAGCATTTCCACCTTGCGGCAGAAAAAGTCGTTGCATGCGCTCCGCCTTATCCATTATAATGGAAGCGGCGGGACTATGCGGTCCCCATTTTGATCCTTTTCGATTCCTGGCCAATCATTTTATCAATCATTTAATTTCAAATAATGTTATTATTAAGGAGGAATCATGGCCGCGACAAATTGTGACGCCTGCGTCAACTACGTTTATGACGAAGAATACGAATGCTATACCTGCCTGGTCAACCTGGATGAGGATGAAATGTACCGTTTCCTGACGGGAACGAACTCCTCCTGCCCTTATTTCCAGTTGGATGACGAATACGGCGTGGTGCGCAAGCAAATGTAAACCTCACGCCAAACCCGTCCGGCTTCCCGCCAGGCATCCGAAGCCCATCTTCCAATTCTAAAGAAAACTTAACTTTTTCCCCTCCGGTTTTGTATTGACAATTTTGTCTAATGCCGTTAGACTATATGTGTCTAATGGCATTAGACTATTTGTGACGGCAGGAGACATTCCAATACAATGCAAAACTGGAGGCAATCATGAAATTCATTGCGAACCAAGGAAAACGCGTTGAGATTGCGGTCGCCGGCACAACCTACCTGCGGCATGCGATCCAGACAAGGTTCATCACCACGCGGGATAATTACATCGACCTGATCCGGGAATACGTCCTGCCCCTCTACGAGGAGGGGGACCTCCTGTCCATCAGTGAAAAGGTCATCAGCATCTGCCAGCACCGCATCAAACGTCGGGAGGACATCCGGGTAAGCTTCTGGGCAAGGTTTTTGGCGAGGTTCGCCAGCCCGGCAAGCTCACGCGGGGTCGGGGTAAGCGAACCCGTTAAAATGCAATATGCCATTGACCAAAAAGGACTTGCCAGGATCCTGGCCGCGGGCGTGGCGGGAGGATTCTGCAAGCTCTTCGGCATCAAAGGAGTCTTTTACCGGATCGCCGGACAGGAGGTAAGCGGCCTGGACGGCTTTTATGACGGCGTATGGGACGAATATAAGGATATCGGCATCGAAATCCCGAAAGATCCCGATGCCGTCTGTGATGAGATCAAGAAAAAGCTGGGCGTCCTGTGCATGATCGTGGACGCCAATGACCTGGGGCAGGAAATCCTGGGGAAGTGTTCCAGCCTTTCCTGGGACGAGGCCCTGTTAAAACAGCTGATCCGAGACAATCCCGCCGGGCAAAGCCGGCAGCGGACGCCTTTCATCCTGATCCGGCGAAAGGGCTGACCAGGAGCTTCCTTATCCCTTTCGCTTCATTCCCCTCTCCATTCCCGCTCTAGGATCCGCACGAATGCCTCAAGCCCTATGCGGTCCTCTTTCGTGAAACGTCCCAAGGAGGGGCTGTCGATATCCAGGACGCCCACCACCTGCCCCTTCCAATGGATGGGGACCACGATTTCGGAATTGGACGCGCTGTCACAGGCGATATGCCCCGGGAAACTGTGCACGTCCTTCACCAGCTGCACCTCATCCAACAAGGCCGCCGTCCCGCAAACCCCTTTCCCAACCGGGATTTCAATGCAGGCGGTCCTGCCCTGGAACGGCCCCAGCACCAGCTTCCCATCTTTCATCAGATAGAAGCCCGCCCAGTTAAGGTCCTCCAGTTCCTGATAAAGCAAGGCGGACGCGTTCGCCAGGTTGGCAAGCTGGTGGGGCACTCCCCCGATCAGGCCCTCCAGCATGGCGTTGATCGTCTGATAATCCGTGCCGCCGCCCGTCCCCAGCCATTTTTGCAGTTCCTTCTCCCGACAGGCGCCCACATCGGTCTGGCGGATTTTCTGGCGCAAAGGCAGCACGCTCACCGGTGAAACGGACAATTCATCCACGCCCATGGCCAAGAACAGCTCCGTCAGCTCCAGGTCCGCCCCCAGCTCGCCGCAGATGCCGAT
>CANPWC010000097.1 GCA_947581905.1 uncultured Acetatifactor sp. | reverse complement strand
GGTTTCCGCCCCGGACATCAAGGGCTTGTGGGGCTTTACGACCCTGCCCGGCGTGCTTAACGAGGACGGCACGGTGAACAACCTGTCCGCCAGCACGGGGCTTGCCTGCATGATGATGAGCGGAGCCAAGGACAAGGATGCCGCCTGGGAGTTCATGAAGTGGTGGCTTTCCGCCGAGACCCAGACTTCTTACGGCAAGGAGATGGAGGGCCTGATGGGCGAGGCGGCCAGATATCCTACCGCCAACGTGGAAGCGTTCGCCAACCTCCCTTGGCCCTCAGATGATTACGAGGCCCTGGAACAGCAGCTGGAGAACGTGAAAGGCATCCGTCAGGTGCCTGGCAGCTACTTCACCTGGCGTAACGTGAACAATGCGTTCTATTCCGTGGTGGCTGCGGACGCGGACAAGAAGATGCAGCCCAGGGAAGCAATGTATGAATTCATCGAGTACATCAATTCCGAGATCACCGGCAAACGCCAGGAATTTGGAATGACGATCGCGCAGAATTAAGGAAGGGGGAGAGAAAATGCAGAAAATGACCAAAGGGCAGTATTTGAAGTCGGAATTGCATAGATGCCGGACCTGTTATGTCATGCTGGCGCCCTACTTCATCCTGTTCTTCATCTTCACCGTGTTGCCTGTGCTAGCCTCCGTCATCATCGGCTTTACCGATTTCAACATGCTGGAAGCTCCCAACTTCGTGGGATGGAAGAACTACATCAAGCTGATCTTGGAAGACGACGTCTTCAAGAAAGCCTTTAAGAACACCATCATCTTCGCCGTGATCACAGGGCCTTTAAGCTACATCATGTGCTTTTTGTTCGCCTGGATCATCAATGAGTTCCATGGAAAGCTCCGTGCCTTCCTGACCTTGATCTTCTACGCGCCCTCGATCTCCGGCAACGCGTTCATGGTCTGGTCCATCATCATCTCCGGCGACCGTTACGGCTATTTGAACGGCTGGCTGATGAAGTGGGCGTTCACCTACGCCCCCATCCAGTGGATGCAGACGGAAAAATATGTATTGCCCATCTTGATCGTCGTACAGTTGTGGTTAAGCTTAGGTACCGGCTTCTTAACCTTCATCGCAGGCTTGCAGACGGTGGATAAGAGCCTCTTCGAGGCAGGCGCCATGGACGGCATCAAGAACCGGTGGCAGGAGCTGTGGTACATCACCCTGCCTTCCATGAAGCCCCAGCTGATGTTCGGCGCGGTCATGCAGATCACCCAGTCTTTCGCGGTGGCCGACATCTCCATCAACCTGGCCGGCAACCCCAGCGTCAACTACGCCGGCGCGACCATCGTGACCCACCTGATGGACTACGGCAGCGGTACCCGTTATGAAATGGGTTATGCCTGCGCCATCGCCACGATCCTGTTCGGGCTGATGGTAGGCACGAACCAGATCATCCAGAAGCTCTTACGAAGGGTAGGTGAGTGACATGGCAGAAGCGAAATTGAAGAAATTGCCTTTCTGGAAAAGAAAACAGAAACAGCTCAACCGTTCCATGGCGGGCAACACGATCCTGTTCGTGATCATGGGCATCTGCGGCGTGTTCATGGCGCTTCCCCTGGTCATGATCATCAACAACGCGTTCAAGCCTTTGGATGAGTTGTTCCGCTTCCCGCCCCAGATTTTCGTACGCAACCCGTCCGTTGACAACTTCGGCGACCTGTACGTGCTGATGTCCAGTTCCTGGGTGCCTTTCACCAGGTACATCCTGAACACCATCATCATCACGGGCTGCGGCACCGTCGGACATGTGCTCTGCGCCTCCCTGGCGGCTTACCCCCTTGCCAAGTGGCAGTTCCCCGGCAAGAAGTTCCTGTTCCAGATGGTCGTGCTTTCGCTCATGTTCTCCTACAACGTGACGGCCATCCCCAACTACATGATCATTTCCTGGCTGGGCATCAACAATACCTACCTGGCCGTGGTGCTTCCGGCGTTCGCTTATGGGCTGGGCCTGTATCTGATGAAACAGTTCATGGAGCAGATCCCGGATTCCCTGATTGAATCCGCCAGGCTGGACGGCGCGGGGGAATTTAAGATCTTCTTCCGCATCGTGATGCCGAACGTCAAGCCTGCATGGCTGACGCTGGCGATCTTCCAGTTCCAGTCCCTGTGGGCCAATACCGGCAGCGGCTTCTTAAGGAGTGAGCAGTTGAAGCCCCTGCAGTACGCCTTGTACCAGATCGTCGGCGGCGGCGTGGCGAGGCAGGGCGCGGGCGCTGTGGTCCAGTTGATCATTGCGGCAATACCGATCACGTTCTTCATCATTTGCCAGAGCAATATCATTGAGACCATGACCACTTCCGGCATGAAGGATTAAAGGAGGGCAAGAGATGAGAAAAAGAATGACGGGGCTCTTCAAAGGGATGTCCGTGGCGTTTTGCGTCTTTGCCCTGTGCCTGACAGATTTCGGCAGCCTTACGGCGCATGCCGGACAGAACGTGCCCTATGAGACCTATACCTACGATTATTATGAAGATATCAAGTATACGCCCGCGGCCTATGTGCCGGACGGGGCGGTGAATGGGGAGCAGATCGGATGCGGCAGCTTCCTAAGCCCCCAGGACCTGAACACGGACGAGGATGGCAACGTCTATATCGCGGATACCGGCAACAACCGCATCGTGGTGACGGACCCCTCTTTCCGGCTGGTCAAAATAGTGGATTCCTTCCTCAATGAGGACGGGGAAGAAGACCATTTCTCTTCTCCGAACGGCGTGTACGTCTCCTCCAACGGCAACCTCTATGTGGCGGATACCGGCAAGCTGCGGGTGGTGGAGCTGGACGGTGATGGCAACCTGGTCCAGATCATCCAGAATCCCAAGTCTGACGTGTTGGAAGACGGTTATGTATTCACTCCCTTAAAGGTCGCCGTGGACTATGCGGACCGTGTCTATGTCATCGCGCAGAACCAGTTCGAGGGCATCATGGCTTTCGATGAGGTGGGCGAGTTCATCGGATTCACGGGAACCATCAATGTACAGATCACCCCTTGGGAGATCTTCTGGAGGCGCTTCTCCACCAGGGAGCAGAGGGCGAGGCAGCAGCTGTTCATCCCGACGGAATTCACGGGGATGGAGATTGACCAGGACGGCTTCGTCTATGCCACCAACGTGGACTCGGAGGGCGAACAGTCCGTCCGCAGGCTGAACCCCAGCGGCGAGGACGTCATCCAGCAGCAGAGCATCGCCCTTTCCGGAGACCTGACCTGGAGGCTTTCCGGAACCTATTCCGGCGCTTCCCGTATCGTGGACGTGGTCGTAAGGGGCAAGGGCATCTACTCCATCCTGGATTCCTCCAGGGGCAGGATCTTCACCTATGACCATGAAGGGAACCTGCTGTATATCTTCGGCGGCTTAGGCAGCCAGGAAGGGACTTTCACCACTCCGGTGGCCATCGACACCATCGGGGAAGAGATCCTGGTGCTGGATTCCAATAAGAACCTGATCGATAAGTTCTCCGCCACCAATTACGGCAGCCTGATCAACCAGGCGGTAGGCCTGCGTTATGACGGGGATGAGACCCAGGCGGTGGAATGCTGGAGGGAAGTGTTAAAGCTGGATTCCAACTTCGAGCTTGCTTATGTCGGCATCGGCAAGAGCTATCTTGCGTCCGGGCAGAACAAGGAAGCCATGAATTGCTTCAAGATCGGCAACAACAAGCAATATTACTCCATCGCTTATAAGCGGTATCGTAACGAGATCCTGAAAGAAAACCTGAACTTCATCCTGACCGCCCTCATCGTGATCGTCGTTTTGGTCATCGTATGGAAGAAGGCAGGCAAGAAGTTCGTGTCCAAGAAGTTGCAGGAGAGGAGGATGAGCCATGTTTAAGGAGAAGATAAAGTATGCCTTCTATACGATAGGACATCCCATGGACGGATTCTACGAGATCCGCCATAGAGGCCGCGGAAGCGTGGTCCTGTCCCTCCTGTTCGTCCTGCTGTTCGGCATCTGTTTCTCGGCTAACAGGCAGTACGCGGGCTTCGTCGTGAACTTCATCAACCCGATGAGCATCAACAGCTTTGCGGAAATCCTGTCCGTGTTCGTCCTGTTCCTCCTGTTCTGCGTGGGCAACTGGTCCATCACCTGCCTGATGAACGGCGAGGGAAGGTTCAAGGACATCGTGACGGTGACGGGCTATTCCATGCTTCCCATGATCTTGACGTTCGTTCCCGCCATCATCTTCTCACGGTTCGTCGTGGCGGATGAGGAAGCGTTCTATTACATCTTGATGGGCCTTGGCATCGCCTGGTTCGTGATGCTGGTCCTGACGGGGATCATGACGGTGCATAACTACACGCTCGGCAAGACTTTGCTCACCATGATCTTCACCTTTGTAGCAATGCTGATCATCATCTTTCTGGCGATGCTGCTGTATTCGCTGATCAGCCAGGTCGTTTCCTTCTTCACCAGCATCTATAACGAGCTGATGTTGAGAGTATAAGTGGCACGGAAGGTGCAGATGGGAGTTGCGATGAAACAGAAAAAGAAATGGAGATTAGCAGCCTGCATCCTCGTGGTGCTGCTCCTTATAGTGGCTGCCGCGGTATTTATCATCACGCGTTATTTTGGTTACAGCGCATATAAGCAGCACCTCCTTCCCTATGAGGTCGAGGAGGGGAGCGAGTTTAAGCCGCTCGATGACGCGTCCGAGGACGTGCCGGGCATGGTGCTGGCCGCGGAGAATGATAAATTAAAGCTTTACACGGACCTGGAGACGACGGAGGTCGCCATATATGAGAAGGCGACGGGCAATATCACCTATTCCAATCCCGTGGACCGGGAGGACGACCCGATCGCTTCCGGCGTCAACGCCCAGATCCTAAGCTCTACGCTGAACCTGGTCTATTATAACAGCGCCAGGTCCAGGGCGACCATGAACAATTACAACATGAGCATCCAATATGGGCAGTTCGAGGCCCAGGCGATTGAAAACGGCATCCGTTATGTCTACACCCTGCAGGATCCTGCCAATTCCACCGGCATCATCCCCATGCAGATCAGCGAGGAAAGGATGCAGAGCCTGATCTTGGATAAGCTGGGCGAGAAGGACGCCAGGACGGTGCGCA
Source organism: uncultured Acetatifactor sp. (assembly GCA_947581905.1). GTDB lineage: Bacteria > Bacillota > Clostridia > Lachnospirales > Lachnospiraceae > Acetatifactor. The sequence goes on along the minus strand of CANPWC010000097.1, from coordinate 3,838 downwards.
ATTACTTTACTTTAAAAGATGGCGTTTATACCTTGAATGAGGCGGCCATGAATTCCAAGATCGGCATGAGCCGGTTGAACCGCTTCTTTGAGGAGAGCGGCTATACCCAGGAGGACTACGAACTGGATATGGAGGGCTTGGAGGGCAAGGAGAACATTTCCTTTACCATCCCCCTGGAATACAGGCTGACAAAGGATGGGCTCCAGGTATCCGTCCCCGCCAGCGAGATTAAGGAGGGCGGCGGGGCCACCATCTCCAGGCTCCAGGTGCTTCCCGCGTTCGGGGCGGCCGACAATGAGGCGGAGGGCTATATGTTAGTCCCGAATGGGTCCGGTTCCCTGATTTATTTAAACAATGGGACCAGGAATTCCGCCTATACCCAGAACGTCTACGGCATCGACCCTGAGGTGCAGAGTTACACCGTGACGGATCTGTCTGAGGTGGCGCGTCTTCCCATATTCGGCATGAAGAACGGGGACAATGCTTACTTCGCCCGGATCACCGGCGGGGACGCCCTGGCGAACATCAACGCCAACGTGTCCGGCAACACCAACAGCTACAATACCCTTTACGCGGAATTCAGCCTGCGTGAGATCGAGCTGCTGAACATGTTCGGCGTCACCGGCAACCAGTCCGACATCCCGGTGGTGGAAGAACAGATTTATGATGAAAACTTAAGCATCACTTATACGTTCCTGCACGGCGAGGACGCGGACTATTCCGGCATGGCCAAGGCATACCGCAACCAGCTGATTTCGGAAGGCATCCTTACGGCCGGGGCGGCAGGACAGGGAGACATCCCGTTCTACCTGGACATCCTGGGAGGCGTGGAAATCCAGAAGCATGTCATGGGCGTCCCTTACCGGGGCATCTACACCATGACCACTTACGCCCAGGCGCAGGAGCTGTTGGATGAGCTTTACCAGGCGGGCATCGGCAATGTGCGGATGAATTACATGGGATGGTTCAACCGAGGCGTCTACCATGACGCGGCCGACAAGGTCAAGCTGATCAAGTCGGTAGGCGGCAAGCGTGAACTGGAAGAGCTAAGCGCCAGGCTGGAAGAGAATGGCGGCAAGCTGTTCGTGGATGTGGCGTTCCAGCAGGTCCCTTATACCTCCAAGCGTTTCAACCATTTGCTGGAGGCTTCCAAGTATTATTCCGGCTACGTGGTGGAGCTGGGAGCCTTGAACCCCGCCACCATGCGCCAGACCAGCACGCTGGAATGGTATGACGAGCTGGCTTACTACATCATGTCGCCGAAGTTCCTGCCCTGGTATGTGGGACATTTCCAGGACAAGATTGAAAAATATGACGTGGGCGGCATCGCTTTAAGCGACCTGGGAAGCATCCTGGCTTCCGATAAGAAGAGGACGGAGGTCATCGACAGGCAGTCCGCGGAAGAGATCGTCATGGCCCAGATGGAAGGGCTTCGTTCGACCGGCAAGAGCCTGATGGAGGAGGGCGGCAACGCCTACAGCCTGGGTTATGTGTCGGATGTGACGGAAGCGCCGGTCAACTACAGCAAGTTCTATATCGTGGACGAACAGGTGCCTTTCTATGAAATGGTCATCCACGGCTGCATCAATTATGCGGGCGAATCCCTGAACCTGCGGGATAAGGATGTGGACCAGGAGACGATCCTCTCCTGGATCGAATACGGCGTATCGCCCAAGTTCACCATGTCCTATGAGGATTCCAGCAATATCAAGTATACTTCCTCCGCGGACATGTATTCCGTCTGCTACACCACTTGGATGGAGGATGCGCAGGATATTTACGATCAGATCAATAACGCCCTGCGGTACGTGCAGGGGGCCGCGATGGTCCGTCATGAAAAGATGGAGAACGGCATAATCGCCGTACGGTACGATAACGGCGTGTCCCTCTACATCAATAAGACGGATGAGGACATTGAGATGGACGGCTTGACCGTTAAAGCAATGAGTTATCAGATAACGGGAGGTGCGGCATGAATACGAAAAAGAAAAAAATGTCTTTGATCCAGAAGCGCGCGATTACCGGCTTTGTGTTCATCCTCCCCTGGTTTATCGGATTCCTGTGGTTTTATGCGAAAGGCTTCGTCCAGGCGGTTTGGTTCAGCCTAAGCAATATGACCATGCAGGAAACGGGAGGGTATCTTCTGGATTTCGTAGGGCTGGACAACTACAAGTACATCTTCCTGCAGCACGCCAGCTATAACCAGACCCTGGTAAGCTCCGTCGGCAACATGATCATAGATGTGCCTTTGATCATCTTCTTCAGCTTGTTCATCGCCATCCTCTTGAACAGCAAGTTCAAGGGACGTACCCTGATGAGGGCGATCCTGTTTTTGCCCATCATCATGAACTCCGGAGCCATCAGCGCTTCCATCGAGTTGGCGCAGCAGGCGGTGAGCGGCGGCGTGGCTGCAGTCTCCACGGAGGCTGCGGTCTCCAGCGGGGTCAATATTGAATACCTGCTTGGGATGCTGACCGACTTAGGCTTCCCGGCGACGCTTACGGATTACATCATCGCCGCCGTGGGCAGGATCTTCGACATCGTCCAGGCTTCCGGCGTGCAGATCATCATCTTTATCGCCGCCCTGCAGTCCGTGCCCGGCGCCCTCTATGAGGTGTCCAAGATCGAAGGCGCGACGGCCTATGAGACGTTCTGGAAGGTGACGTTCCCGATGGTGTCCCCCCTGATCGTCACCAACGTGGTCTACACCATCGTGGACGGCTTCATGAACAGCGAAGTCGTAGACATGGCATACGAAATGGCATTCACCAACTACAACTGGAGCATCAGCGTGACCATGAGCCTGGTAAGCTCGTTCGTCGTCTGTATCCTGTTGGCGGTCGTCACCAAGCTGATATCCAGCAAGGTCTTCTATTATAACTAGGGAGGTGAAGAGAAGTGAAAATGGCATTAGCGCAGAGAATCCAATCCATCGACAAAGTCCAGGCCAAGAAGTTCGGCCGAGGCGTCCAGGCGTTCGTGCTGGGGATCGGCAAGCTGGTCATCTTAGTCGGTATCGCTTATATCATCTTAGGTCCCTTGATCTCCATGGTGGCGAGCTCGTTTTTCACTGAGAAAGACCTGTATAATCCCGTGGTCGTCCTCTTTCCTGTGGAGGGGACCCTGGGGAATTACATCCAGACCTATACCACGATGCAGTACCCCAAGACGTTGATGACCACCGTGCTTTATGTGGCGTCCCTGACGTTCATCCAGGTCATCATCTGCTCCATGGCGGGTTACGGCTTCGCCAGGTTCGAGTTTCCGTGCAAGAAGATCTTGTTCGGCTGCGTGATCCTGACCATCGTCCTGCCTACTGATACCTTGATGCTTCCCTGGTATACGGAATTTCGTAATTTCGACATTTTCGGGATCCTGCACCTGGCGACGGGCAAGGGGCTCAACCTGTTGACCTCGCCGACGCCCATGTACATCATGACGTTGTTCGCCTGCGGCCTAAGGAGCGGTTTGTTCATCTACATCTTCAACCAGTTCTTCCGCGGGCTGCCTAAGGAAATCGAGGAAGCGGCGTTCGTGGATGGGGCGGGTTCGTTCTATACCTACTTCCGTATCATGCTGGTGAACGCCATGCCCAGCGTGCTGACCGTCAGCATCTTCTCCATGGTGTGGCAGTATAATGATACTTTTTATGCGCAGTTGTTCGGCATCAGCAACCGGATTTTGATGAGCATGAGGATTTCCACCGTACAGGAAACCATCGCCAACGCCCTGGAGATCCAGGACAGCGCGGTGACGCAGCTTTACCTATATGCGGGCATCGTCATGATGCTGGTCCCCATGATCGTCATTTACTGTCTGTTACAAAAGCGTTTCGTCG
>CANPWC010000096.1 GCA_947581905.1 uncultured Acetatifactor sp. | reverse complement strand
CCCCCGGCATCCATAAGGCGAAGAACAAGCTGGGCGATTACATGGTCCATGTGGCGGAGCATACCCTGGAAGAAGTGGACGTCATCCTGTGGCTGGTGGAGCCTACGGCATACATCGGCGCGGGAGAACGGCACATCATCGAGCAGTTGAAGAAGGTGAAGACGCCCGTGATCCTGGTCATCAACAAGGTGGACGCCATCACCTGGGACCAGGTGCTTCCCTTTATCGACGCTTACCGCAAAGTGCTTGACTTCGCGGAGATCGTGCCCGCGTCCGCCCTGCGGGGCGACAACACGGACGTGCTGGTAAAATGTATCCTGAAATACCTGCCGGAGGGCAATGCGTTCTATGAGGAAGACGCCATCACGGACCAGCCGATGCGCCAGATCGTGTCGGAGCTTATCCGGGAGAAGGCGCTGCGCATCCTGGAGGATGAGATCCCCCATGGGATCGCCGTGACGATAGAGGGCATGAAATACCGCAAGGACCTTTGCGATATCGAGGCTACCATCGTCTGTGAAAAGGATTCCCACAAGGGCATCATCATTGGGAAAGGCGGCTCCATGTTAAAGAAGATCGGCTCCATCGCCCGCCCGGAAATAGAAGAGCTGCTGGAATGCAGGGTGAACCTGCGCCTCTGGGTCAAGGTGAAAAAGGATTGGCGGGACAGCGACCTATTGATGAAGAATTTCGGGTATGATCCAAAAGATATTTCGTCCGGCGAATAGAAAACGGGAAAAAGTAAACCCTATATGCGAGGATGCCACACGATAAACGCGGATAGGGGGAGCGGACGGATGAAATCATGGAATTACTGGCAGCAATTTATGGACAGTGGAAAAGTAGAAGACTATCTGCGCTACGTCCGTATGGAGGCGGAGGGGCCGGACGGGATGGCGCGCAGGTTAGATGCGGGGGCCGGGCAGCATGAGGGAATTCATATGGGTGACGGGAATGGTCCTAAATCAGATGCCTATTGGGGAGTCCGATAGGAGGGTCTGCATCCTGACCTTGGAAAGAGGGAAGATATCCGCTTTCGCCAGGGGCGCGCGCAAGGTGGGCAGCCGCCTGGCGGCGGGGACCGGTCCCTTTTCCTTCGGCAGGTTCCGCCTGTACGAGGGAAAGGATTCCTATACCCTGACGGAGCTGGAGATCCAGAATTATTTCGAGGGGCTCCGCCAGGATTACCTGGGAGCCTGCTATGGCATGTACTTTTTAGAGGTGGCGGATTATTATGGCAGAGAGAACAATGATGAGAGAGGGCTTTTAGGCCTTTTATACCAATCGATCCGCGCCCTGTGCGCACCAGCCTTGCCCAATCGGCTGGTGCGCTGTATTTTTGAGGTCAGGGCCCTGGTGGAGAACGGGGAGTATCCCGGGCCGCCCCAAGGCCCGGGATATGGGGCGGACGTGCTTTATGCCCTGGATTACATAGTGAACGCTCCCCTTGCGAAGCTTTATACGTTCCGGGTTACGGACGAAGTGCTCCTTAAGCTGGAGGAGGTCGCCTCCCAATACCGCCTGCGGTTCATGGACCGGGATTTTAAAAGCTTGGAAATATTGCAAACTCTCTGTTGAAAATTCTTTGCCGATTTGATATGATATCCTAATGAGGCGTTTAGGACTCATCCATTAGGATATGAAGGAGCATTAGACATGGAAGGAAGAGGTAAGACATGGCCGCTTTTGGCGGCGGGTCTGCTTTTTTGCGCGGCGCTTTTGTCTGGCTGCGGCCGGGTCGAACCGCCGCAGGAGGTGGAGAGGGCGTCTGTCGCCGTTTCCCAGGAAGGGGCGGTGACGGCTTGGCTGGTGGAGGACTTTGCGCAGGATTATTACCAGGTCTCTGAACTGCAGCGCATGGTGGACGAGGACCTGTCGTCCTTTAACGCGCAGCATCAGGCGCAAGGGTTTCGCGCCGAAGCCGCGTCCGTCCAGCGGACCAAGGATGGCTCCAAGGTCGTGGTGGAGCTTACGTTCAACGACACCAGGGCTTATGAGGCGTATACGGGGCTTGCCCTGTTCTATGGCACCTTGGAACAGGCCTATGCCATGGGATATTCCCTGGATGTAGGCTGGACGGCGGTTAAGGACCTGTCTTCTACGGCGGCTACGGCCGTCCTGGAGAAGACGAAGCGCCATGTCATGATCGTGGAAGGCCCTGTCCGCAGTTATGCTCCCTATAAGCCCCTGTATGTGAGCCAGGGGGCCGTGCCCGCTTCAGACGGCGGCGTGGATCCTATGGGGGCGGACGCCCTCACCTATCTGATCTTTCAATAAGCGATGGAGGATATTTTCATATGGAGAAAACATTAGAGAAGATCGTGGCTTTATCCAAAGCGAGGGGCTTTATCTATCCGGGTTCCGAGATTTACGGCGGACTGGCCAATACCTGGGATTATGGCAACCTGGGCGTGGAACTGAAGAATAATGTAAAGAAGGCATGGTGGAAGAAGTTCATCACCGAGAACCCTTATAACGTGGGCGTGGACTGCGCCATCCTGATGAATCCCCAGACCTGGGTGGCCAGCGGCCACTTGGGAAGCTTTTCCGATCCTTTGATGGATTGTAAGGAATGCCATGAGCGGTTCCGTGCGGATAAGCTGATCGAGGATTACATGGCCGGGCAGGGGATCGCCGCGGAAGAAAGCGTCGACGGATGGAGCCAGGAGAAAATGAAGGCTTTCATTGAGGAGCACCAGGTTCCCTGCCCTTCCTGCGGCAAGCATAACTTTACCGATATCAGGCAGTTCAACTTAATGTTCAAGACGTTCCAGGGCGTGACGGAGGATGCGAAGAATACGGTATACCTGCGTCCCGAGACGGCCCAGGGCATCTTCGTGAACTTCAAGAACGTGCAGAGGACCTCCCGGAAGAAGATCCCGTTCGGCATCGGGCAGATCGGCAAGTCTTTCCGCAATGAGATCACGCCCGGCAACTTTACGTTCAGGACCCGTGAGTTCGAGCAGATGGAGCTGGAATTTTTCTGTGAACCGGATACGGACCTGGAGTGGTTCCAGTATTGGAGGACGTTCTGCATCCATTGGCTTAAGGATTTAGGGCTTAAGGAGGAAGAGCTTCGGGTGCGCGACCATTCCCCGGAGGAACTGAGCTTCTACAGCAAGGCCACCACGGATATCGAATTCCTCTTCCCCTTCGGCTGGGGCGAGCTGTGGGGCATCGCTGACAGGACGGATTATGACCTTACCCAGCACGCCAAGGTGAGCGGGGAGGACCTGACCTATTTTGACGATGAGAAGAAGGAGCGTTACATCCCTTACGTGATCGAGCCCTCCTTAGGAGCGGACCGCGTGGTGCTGGCATTCCTCTGCGCCGCCTATGACGAGGAGGAATTGGAGGGCGGCGATGTGCGCACGGTGCTTCATTTCCATCCGGCGCTCGCCCCTGTCAAGATCGGCGTGCTTCCCCTTTCCAAGAAGCTGTCGGAGGGCGCGGAGAAGATTTATACGCGGCTTTGCAAGAAATATAACTGCGAATACGACGACCGGGGCAACATCGGCAAGCGCTACAGGCGCCAGGATGAGATCGGCACGCCGTTCTGCGTCACCTATGACTTTGAATCCGAGACGGACGGCTGCGTGACGGTGCGCTTCCGGGATTCCATGGAGCAGGAGAGGGTCGCGATCGACGGCCTTGACGCGTACTTTGCGGATAAATTTGAGTTTTAAACCAATTTGGAGAGGAAGATAGCCATGAAGCCTTATGGAGTAAATGAATTAAGAAGAATGTTCCTGGAATTTTTTGAAAGCAAGGGACATCTGAAAATGAAAAGCTTTTCCCTGGTACCGCATAACGACAACAGCCTGCTCATCATCAATTCCGGCATGGCGCCTTTGAAGCCGTATTTCACCGGCCAGGAGATCCCTCCCAGGCGCAGGGTGACTACCTGCCAGAAGTGCGTGCGTACCGGAGACATCGAAAATGTGGGAAAGACGGCTAGGCATCTGACTTTCTTTGAAATGCTGGGCAATTTCTCTTTCGGGGACTATTTCAAGCATGAAGCGATCGCCTGGACCTGGGAGTTCTTGACCCAGGTGGTGGGGATGGATCCCGACCGGCTGTACCCGTCCATTTACAGCGAGGACGACGAAGCTTTCGACATCTGGACGAAGGAGATCGGCGTGCCCGCGGAGAGGATCACCCGCTTCTACCGCGATGAAAACGGGAAGTGCGATAATTTCTGGGAGCATGGGGCGGGCCCCTGCGGCCCTTGTTCCGAGGTCTATTATGACCGGGGGGAAAAATATGGCTGCGGCAAGCCGGACTGTAAGGTGGGCTGCGACTGTGACCGCTTCATGGAGGTCTGGAACAATGTGTTCACCCAGTTCGATGGGGACGGGCACGGCAATTATACGGAGCTTGAGCAGAAGAACATTGATACCGGCATGGGCCTTGAGAGGCTGGCGGTCGTGGTGCAGGACGTGGATTCCGTCTTCGACATCGACACCATGAAGGCGATCCGGGACCGCATCTGCGCCATCGCCGGCGTGGAATACGAGACGGATGAGGCGAAGGACGTGTCCATCCGCCTGATCACGGACCATATCCGCTCTTCCACGTTCATGATCAGCGACGGCATCATGCCCTCCAACGAGGGCAGGGGCTATGTGCTGCGCCGCCTGATCCGCCGGGCCGCAAGGCACGGCAGGCTCCTGGGGATCCAGGGGAAGTTCCTGGCCGATTTAAGCAAAACCGTCATCGCGGAGTGCAAGGACGGCTACCCGGAGCTGGAAGAGAAGAAGTCCTTCATCCTGAACGTGCTGACCCAGGAAGAGGACAAGTTCGACAAGACCATCGACCTGGGCTTAAGCATCCTGGGAGAGATGGAGGAAGAGATGAAGAAGGCGGGCGTCACCGAGCTGTCCGGCGACAATGTCTTCAAATTATATGATACCTATGGCTTCCCGGTGGACCTGACGGAGGAGATCCTGGCGGAAAAAGGCTTTACCATAGACCAGGCGGGCTTCGCCGCGCGTATGCAGGTGCAGAAGGACACCGCCCGTAAGGCGCGCAAGGCGACCAACTACATGGGAGCCGACGTGACAGTGTATGAATCCATCGATCCCGCCCTTACCACCCAGTTCGTGGGCTATGACAGGATCCGGCACACGTCCAAGATTACCGCCCTTACCACGGAATCCGAGGTGGTGGAAGCCTTGACCGACGGGCAGACGGGCACGGTCATCGTGGAGGAGACCTGCTTTTATGCCACCATGGGCGGCCAGGTCGGGGATACCGGGCGCATCGAGACGGCGGAAGGCATTTTCGAGGTGAAGGATACCATAAAGCTCATGGGCGGCAAGGTCGGCCATGTGGGCGTCGTGGCCCGGGGCATGATCAAGGTAGGGGACCAGGCTGCCCTTCTTGTGGACCAGGGCAAGGAAGGCGGAAGAAGGGCGGATATCTGTAAGAACCACAGCGCCACCCACTTGCTGCAGAAAGCCCTTCGGGAAGTCTTGGGCGACCATGTGCAGCAGGCCGGCTCCTATGTGGACGATGAAAGGCTGCGTTTCGACTTCAGCCATTTCTCGGCCATGACTAAGGAAGAGCTTGACCGGGTGGAAGAGCTGGTGAATGAGAAGATTGCCGAGGACCTGCCTGTGGTGACGAGGGTCATGAGCATGGAGGACGCCAGGAAGACCGGGGCGATGGCCCTTTTCGGGGAGAAGTATGGCGAAACGGTTCGCGTGGTAGGCATGGGAGATTTCTCCACCGAGCTGTGCGGTGGCACCCATGTGTCGAACACTGGGGCGATCGGCGCGTTCAAGATCCTTTCCGAGGGCGGCGTGGCTGCCAATACCAGGAGGATCGAGGCCCTTACCGGGAAAGGGGTGTTCCAGTATTATAAGAACGTGGAACAGACCCTGAACCAGGCGGCTAAGGCGCTTAAGACGACTCCTGCGGACGTCCCGGTAAGATGCGAACACCTTTTGGCCGAGGTGAAGGCTTTACATTCGGAGATCGAATCCTTGAAGAGCAAGGCGGCCAGGAGCGCCCTGGGGGATGTGATGGACCAGGTGAAGGAAGTTAAGGGCTTGAAGCTTCTGGCGGTAAAGGTGGCCGGGGTGGACATGAACGGCCTTAGGGACTTGGGCGACCAGCTTAAAGAAAAGCTTGGAGAGGGCGTAGTGGTGCTTTTGTCCGAGCAGGACGGCAGGGTGAACATGATCGCCATGGCGACGGATGGCGCCGTGAAGGCGGGAGCCCATGCCGGCAACCTGATCAAAGGAATCGCTTCCTGCGTCGGCGGAGGCGGCGGCGGAAGGCCCAATATGGCCCAGGCCGGCGGCAAGGATCCGGCCGGCATCCCGCAGGCCATAGAGAAGGCGGCCAGCGTGCTGGAGGGCCAGGTCAAGGGATGAGCCCGGGAAGGGATGGAAAGTTTTTCGATTATTTCGATTATTTTTTTCAAAAACAGTTGACGGATGGGAAAATTGTGATATAATGTTAAATGTGCATGAAAGTGTACATAAATAACCCAATCAGTCATAATGCTAGAGGGACTGAAGGGAGGTCGGGTGCGGAATGTCGAACGTAATCGTGAAGGAAAACGAGACTTTAGATAGTGCTTTACGCCGTTTCAAGAGAAGTTGCGCGAAGGCGGGAATCCAGCAAGAGATTCGCAAGAGAGAGCATTACGAGAAGCCAAGCGTAAAGCGGAAGAAGAAGTCTGAAGCTGCGAGAAAGCGCAAATATAACTAAGTCCAACGAAAGTCCTTGGCCGCCTGCGACCGAGGACTTTGTGCATTTTGGGGTATACCTGTACAGGAGTTGAGGTAAAATTGTTGAAAGAATTGCTGGGAACCGATGTTTACCATTTGCTTGGGGCTTTCATCATATACAGCATGTTGGGATGGCTGTTGGAATCCATCTATATGTCCTTTTGCAACCGTAAGCTGACGAACCGCGGTTTTGCCAAAGGGCCGTTCTGCCCGATCTATGGCTTTGGCGCCTTGGGCTGCTACATCCTTTTCAGCCCCCTTAGAGGCAACGTCTTCCTTTTATATTTGGTGGGCGCCCTGTCCGCCACGATATTCGAGTTCCTTGTGGGGAAGTGCATGCTGCGCATCTTTGGCGAGATCTGGTGGGATTACCATGACAAGCCGTTCAATTACAAGGGCATCATTTGCCTGGAAAGCACCATCGCCTGGGGCTTTTACGCGTTGGGGATCGTCTTGTTCCTCCATGGCAGGATCAACCACATGATCGACAGCGTGAGCCGAAAGGCGGGCGAGCGGCTCATCTTCGTGATCCTGGCGGTGGTCATTTTGGACTATACGATCCAGCTTTGCCGTGCGTTCCATGTGGATGTGCGTTCCCGGAAGGAGTGGCTGGTGGAGAAGTACCGTTCTTTCAAGGCCAGATGGTATTAAGCCGCCGGATGAGGTTTATGTCATATGACGCGCCACATTTCCATATCTTTACAGTAGAAGAAGATATGGAGTGTGGCGATTTTTATGGGTAAATTTCCAAGCAGGCAAAAGCGCGCGCGCCTGGCGGCGGGCTTGTGGGCGGCGCTTTGCCTTTTTATGTCCCTTTTCCTGGACCCTAGCGCGGCCTTACGGGCGCAGGCGGTCGATTTAAGCATCACCGCGCCCTCCGCGATCCTGGTTGAGGCGTCCACGGGACAGGTCATTTTCGAAAAGGAGGCCTCTGTGCGGCGGAGCCCGGCCAGCATCACGAAGATCATGACCCTGCTTTTGACGATGGAACGGCTTGAGGATGGGAAGATTGATTATCAGGACGAAGTGCCCGTCAGTGAATATGCCAGTTCCATGGGCGGATCCCAGGTTTACCTGGCCGCGGGGGAAGTACAGCCCCTGGATACGATGCTTAAGTGCATCACGGTCGCTTCCGCCAACGATGCCAGCGTGGCCGTGGCGGAATATATCGCAGGGAGCGAAGAAGCGTTCGTGGACCTGATGAATGCCAAAGCCGCGTCCCTTGGCATGACGGATACGCATTTCGAGGATTGCTCGGGCCTGACGGATTCCGATGGGCATTATACGACGGCGCGGGATGTGGCCATCATGTCCCGGGAGCTGATCACGCGATATCCGGATATTTACCGGTATACGAAGATTTGGATGGAAGACTTCACCCACGCTACGGCGCAGGGGGAGAGCACCTTTACGCTGTCCAGCACCAACAAGCTGCTCAAACAATATGAATGGACGACTGGCCTAAAGACCGGCTCCACTTCTAAGGCGAAATACTGCATTTCCGCCACTGCCAACCGCGACGGCATCGACCTGGTCGCCGTCGTGATGGGTGCGCCGGAGCCCAAGTCCCGCTTCCAGGACGCCAAGGTGCTCTTGAATTACGGCTTCAGCGTAAGCAACCTGTATCAGGACGTAAACCAGGACGCGCTGGAGGACTTATCCGTGCAAGGCGGCGTGGAAGACTTCGTCCCGATTGCCTATGAGGGCCCGTTCCGGTATCTGGACATTGCCGGGAAGGACTTAGGCGGGGTGGAGAAGCGTATCGACCTGCCCCCGGAGGGAGGCGTCGCCCCCATTGCCAAGGGGCAGGTGGCAGGATACGCAAGGTATTACCTGGATGGCCAGGAGATCGGAAGCGTCCCCATCCTGTATGCCTCAGACGTGGAAAAGGCGCGTTATCTGGATTATCTTTTTAAGGCATTTGGATATTTCCTTTTGTAAAAAAATATGCTATGATGTAGGGGTTACGAAGGCTTAGGGGAGGCTTAAGGGGCAGGAGGGAGTCATGTGGAATGTGCTTGCCGTGATCGTGGGCGTCGCCGCGTTGATTTGCATATGGGTCATGTTGTTCGACAGCAACCGCTTCGTGGTGGTCCGGCACAGCTTCCGGGACGCCAGGGTCCGCAAGCCGCTTAAGGCCGTGGTCCTTGCCGACCTGCACAATAAGCGTTATGGCAGGGAAAACGGGCTGTTGCTTGAGGCGATCGACAAGGAAGCGCCGGACATGGTGTTTATCGCCGG
>CANPWC010000095.1 GCA_947581905.1 uncultured Acetatifactor sp. | reverse complement strand
CACCTCGGCCACCGCCAGCTGGATGATGGAAGGAGGGCAGTTATGGCCGATGCCGCGGGAAATCTGGCCGCACATGTTCACCATGACCTCCGCCTCCTCGCAGGCAGGATGGATGGCCACATAGCCGATCCTTTCCCCCGGCAGGGACAGGGACTTGGAGAAAGAGTAGCACATGATCGTATTTTCATAAAACCGGGCCGGGCACGGGGCGGCAGCCCCGCCGAAAGTGATCTCGCGGTAAGGCTCGTCAGAAATCAGGTATATGACATGCCCATATTCCCGGGACTTGCGCGACAACGTTTCCGCCAGGGCGCTCAAGGTCTCTACGGAATAAACCACTCCCGAAGGGTTATTCGGCGTATTGATCATGACAGCCATGGTCTTGGGATTCAGCATTTCCTCAAATGCCTGGAAATTGATCTGGAACGTCCGCGTATCAGGAGGGACCACCTTAAGGACCGCTCCGGTCAGGTCCACGTAGGGATGGTATTCCGGGAAAAACGGGGCGAACGTCAGGATTTCATCCCCAGGCTGCGTCACCAGCCGAAACGCATGGGACAGGGCCCCCGCAGCGCCGGACGCCATGAAGATATGCTCTTTGCGGTAAGGGATCCCAAACCTTTTTTCCAGGGAAGCCGCAACCGCCTCACGGACGCTGGTGATGCCCAGGCTGGGGCTGTAGCCGTGCAGTTCCACGGAGTTCTTCGTGGACAGCAGTTCTATCATCTTATCGGTAAATTCCTGGGGCACCGCCACGGACGGGTTGCCCAGGCTATAATCGAAAACGTTCTCATAACCGATTTCCGCGCCCCTGGCGGTAGCGAACTCCGACAATTGGCGTATCACGGATTTGGCGGACAACATGTCCTTATACTTCTGTACGATCATAACAATCTCCTCTCCAAAACATCACTCATCCTACGCCCAGGCCAGAGCGCACCTGACGGCACGCTTCCAGCCGCGCAAAAGCCCTTTTCGCCTCTCCTCTTCCATTTCCGGCGTAAACGTCTGCCCGATCTGCCAGTTTTCCAGGATTTCCTCCTGGCTCTTCCAATATCCGGTAGCCAATCCGGCCAGGTAAGCGGCGCCCAAGGCGGTCGTTTCAATACATTCCGGGCGGCGCACCTGGATCCCCATGATATCCGCCTGGAACTGCATCAGGAAATCGTTGGCGCTGGCTCCCCCGTCCACCTTCAGGCTTTCCAGGCGAAGCCCGCTGTCCTGCTCCATGGCATGGATCAGGTCCGCCGTCTGGTATGCGATGGATTCCAGGGTCGCCCGGATGAAATGCTCTTTGGTGCAGCCCCTCGTCAGGCCTACCACGGTCCCCCTGGCATACTGGTTCCAATAGGGCGCTCCCATTCCGGTGAATACCGGGACGATGTACATCCCTAACGTATCTTCCACAGACTGCGCGTACCGCTGGGACTCGGAAGCGGAACCAATCAGGCGCATGCTGTCCCTTAGCCACTGGACGGACGCCCCGGCCACGAACACGCTGCCCTCTAAGGCGTATTGCACGTGCCCGCCCGCGCCCGCGGCGATGGTGGTAAGAAGCCCCGCCTTGGAAACGACGGCTTCCTCCCCGGTATTCATCAAAAGGAAGCAGCCGGTCCCGTAAGTATTCTTAAGTTCCCCTTGCTTAAAGCAGCATTGCCCGAACAAGGCGGCCTGCTGGTCGCCCGCAGCTCCGGCGATGGGGATGGACTTGCCAAACACCAAAGGATCCGTCCATCCGAAAATGCAGCTGGAGGGCTTCACTTCAGGGAGCATCGCCTCCGGGATCTGGAAATATTCCAGGATTTCCTCATCCCAGCAAAGGCTATGGATGTCAAAAAGCATGGTACGGGAAGCGTTGGTGTAGTCGGTCACATGGACCGCCCCTTTGGTCAGGTTCCAGATCAGCCAGGAGTCCACCGTCCCAAAGATCAGTTCGCCTTTCGCCGCCCGTTCCCTCGCGCCAGGCACATGGTCCAGGATCCAGGCGATCTTGGAGGCGCTGAAATATGCGTCCGGGATCAGGCCGGTCTTCTCGCGGATGACCTGGTCAAAGCCATCTTCCTTGAGGGCGTCGATCTGGTCCGAGGTGCGGCGGCACTGCCAGACGATGGCGTTGTAGACAGGCTCGCCCGTATAGCGGTCCCAGACGATGGTGGTCTCCCTTTGGTTCGTGATGCCGATCGCCTCGATGCCCTCGGCGTCAATGCCCAACAAGGCCATGCTTTCCGTGGCGACGGCAAGCTGGGAGGACCATATTTCCATGGGGTTGTGCTCCACCCAGCCCGGCTTGGGGTAGATCTGCGGGAACTCTTTCTGCGCCATGGAGCAGATGTTCCCCTGCTTGTCAAAGATGATGCAGCGGGAGCTGGTGGTTCCCTGGTCCAAAGCCATGATGTATCTTTGCATAAAAATCTCCATTCCGCATGCCTGACGGCATGCTGCTTTGCTCATCTGCGGGCGCTTCTTTCGCCCACTGGCACGCTTGGCCGCGCCCATTCGCAAAGCCGCGCCTACGGCGCTTCCCGCATGCCTGGCGGCATGCTGCTTTGCTCATCTGCGGGCGCTTTCTCAGCCCCCTCGCATGCGCGGGAATTCGTGCAAGCACGATTCCCGCGTTTGCGAGGGGGCTGGCCAAGCTGTTAGTGCCAAGCTTTTAATGGACGTCGTACACGCTTCTGAGTTTGAGGGGGGCGGGGGTGCCGGAGAGGATTTTGACGCGGCGTTCGCCGGCGTCCATATCAAAATAGTTGTCCTCTAAGAGCATATCCTCCGCTTCGTTGAGGATTTCGACGCAGCGGGCATAAGCGGAAGCTTTCACCACCAGGTATTCGCCGTCCGTCTCCACGCATAGCCCCGGGTCCACAAAGTGGAATTGTTTCGGGGGCAGGAACAGGACCGTGCCCGCGGACACTTCCTTGCCATCCTGAACGCATTGGTAACTGACATATTCCTCAAACGGGTCCAAATCAGGCAGTTCCTGCTTATCCAGCCAGGCGCTGGACAGGGCGGGCACCGTAAGGGTCTTCTCTTCCTGCCGCAGGATCCGGGCATGGGCGTCACGCACCTGCCATTTCACCAGGACGGCAACATCCTGCCTGGTCTCATTCGCCACGTTCAGGTGAATGGACTTCTCCGTAGGGAACGGATACGCGTTGGGATTGATCTCCCGCGTCATCATGCCCACTTCCTCGCAGGACAAAAGGATGGGCGCATAAAATCTTTTTTCATAATAATGCAAAGCCTTCCATCTGCCAAAATAGTCGATGGAGGACCAGCTCGCCACCGGCCAGCAGTCGTTCAGCTGCCAGACCAGGGTGCCCATGCAGCGCCCACGGTTCCTCCTAAAGTGCTCCACGCCATAGCGCATGGCTTCCGCCTGCAGAAGCTGGGACGCGTACAGGATCGTCTCAAACTTGGTCGGATACAGGAACGTCTGCTCCAGGTAACTCATGATCTTGCCATTGGCCACAAAGCTGCGTTGATGCTTCTCCATCACGTAGGAGAAAATGTTGCGGTCCTCCGGCAGGGTAAAGGCTTCGCAGGTCTTAAGGGACGGGAAGGATTCAAAGCCGAACTCCGACAGGTAGCGGAAATAGTGCCTCCGGAAAACGGTGAACGGCCTGTCGCCGTGCCATACCTCCCAATAATGCACATCCCCCCTGTCTTCGGAATCCGTCTTGCCAAAGCCGCAGCCGGAAGAGGGGCTGGCCGGCCAATAGAAAGTGTCCGGCGCGTGCTGCTTCACCAATTTCGGCAGGATATATTCGTAAAGGTTGATATAATCCCTCTTTTGCTCAGCCGGGATCCATTCCGCCCTGACATTGGACTCCATCTCGTTGTTGCCGCAGAACAGCCCCAGGCAGGCATGGTGGCGCATCCGCTTGATATTATCCACAAATTCCGCCCGCAGGTTCTCCTCAAAGCCATCCGGCACGCTGATGGAAGAGCAGGCGAACAGGAAATCCTGCCACACGATCAGGCCCAGCTCGTCACAAGCGTCCAGGAAGGCGTCGCTGGCATAACAGCCGCCGCCCCAGACCCGTATGCAGTTGAAATGGGCGTTCTTTGCCTGCAACAGCAAATGAAAGGTACGCTCCGGCGTCACCCGGGCCAGGATATTGTCCTCCGGGATATAGTTCGCGCCCATGGCGAAAATGTCCACGCCGTTCACCTGGTGGCAGAAGCATTCCCCATATTCGTCCTTTTCCCGATGGATGGTAAGGGTGCGCAGACCGATCCGCCGGGTCCAGGCATCCAGGACCCGCCCTCCGCTAAGCAATTCCACGCAGACCTGGTAAAGCGGCTGGTCCCCGTAACCGTTGGGCCACCAAAGCCTGGGCTGGTCCACACGGATGCCGTCCCGGACCGCCTCCGTCCCATAAACCGTCTGCCTGCCGTCGGGATCCGTCAACGTGATGCGCAGCGTAAGCCCCTTAAGCTTCCGGTCATCCTTGCCGAAGCAGTATTTGTACTTATCATAACAGACCTCTTCGTCAGAGGAATCCGCCACAAGCCGTTCCACCCCGACGATGGGCCGCAGCACCACGCTGCCCGCCTCATGCACCTGCCTTATGGCGACATCGTCGAGCCTTGCGCCGGAAAATCCCACAAGCCGGACCTCTTTCCATATGCCGGCATCCGGGAGCCTCGGACCCCAGTCCCAGCCAAACATGCAATTCGCCTTACGAAGGTAAGGGTAGCCCGGCATGGCATCCCGGCTTCCGATGATCCACTGCTTCTGGAACGCCTCCCGAATGAACCTGGTGGGGGAATGCAGCACCACCTTAAGCTCGTTCCCCGAGGCGCGGACCAGGCCTTTTACCGCAAACTCCCAGGCGCGGTGCATGTTATCCACGCTGGCGACCGGCACGCCGTTTAAGGAAATGTCCCCAAGGGTGTCGATGCCGTCGAAGCAAAGGAGCACTTCTTCCTCTGCAAGCAGCGCCTCCGGCACATCGAAAGTCGTCACGTATTCAAAATCGTCCTCCATGATTTCCAGGGCTTTCTTTTCATTGTCCCTGTAATAGGGATCCTCCATCCTGCCGTTTTCCAGCAAGTCGGCATAGACGCTGCCCGGGACGGACGCCGGAATGAAATCCATCGTCCCGGCCTTTCCCATCCTCCAATTTTCGTTCAGTTTGATCGTCGTCATTGTTTCTCCTTCTTTTCATGGGGCCATTCGACGCGGGACGCGCCCTATCCTTAGGGTGCGTCTGTAGGATATTGCTTCAAATCCTCCAGCCTGCCGGCGATCTGGTTGCTCCGGATGTCAATGATCGGCCCGCCGGTCCCCTGGATATACTCTTTCGTGATCGTCACCCTGCCGATATTATCATCCTTGGGGATCTCATACATGATGTCCAGCATGAACTCCTCGATAATGGAACGCAGCGCCCTGGCTCCCGTGTCGCGCTCCATCGCCTTGTCCGCGATGGCTTCCAACGCGTCGTCGGTAAATTCCAGCTTCACTTCGTCCAACTCCAACAGCTTCTGATACTGCTTCAGGATGGCGTTCTTCGGCTCTTTGAGGATTTTCACCATCATATCCCGGTTCAGGCTCTGCAAGGTGAAAATGATGGGCAGGCGTCCGATAAACTCCGGGATCATGCCGAATTTACGGATATCCTCCACCGTCACCTTGGATAAAAGGTCTTTGTCCTTGTCATACTTATCCTTAAGTTCGGCTCCAAAGCCGATGGAGGCCGTCTTGGTCAAGCGTTCCTTGATGATGCCCTCCAGATCCGGGAAAGCGCCTCCGCAGATAAATAAAATGTTGCGGGTGTTGACGGTCGCCAAAGGCACCATGGCGTTCTTGCTGTTGGCCCCTACCGGCACCTCCACCTCGGCGCCCTCCAACAGCTTCAACATCCCCTGTTGGACGCTCTCGCCGCTCACATCCCGAGAGGTGGTATTCTTTTTCTTGGCGATCTTATCAATCTCGTCGATAAAAATGATGCCTCGCTCCGCTTTCTCCACGTCATTGTCCGCGGCGGCCAAAAGCTTGGAAACCACGCTTTCGATATCATCGCCGATATAACCCGCTTCCGTCAAGGATGTGGCGTCCGCGATAGCCAAGGGCACGTCCAGCAGGCGCGCCAGGGTCTTGACCAGATAGGTCTTGCCGCAGCCCGTAGGACCGATCATCAGCATATTGGACTTCTCGATCTCAATCTCATCCATGGTCCCCGTGGCGACCCTTTTATAATGGTTGTAGACCGCTACGGAAATCACTTTCTTCGCATACTCCTGCCCTACCACATAATCGTCCAGGCTTGCCTTGATCTTGTGTGGGGGCGGTATGTTCTTGATATCCAGGATGGGGTCCTGCCCCGCCTGACCGGCATTCTCTTTTTTCTTCTTCAACTTCTGCTTATTGGGGATTCCGCCGTCCCCCCTTAGGTCCGCCAGGTTCACGAAGCTGATCTTCGGGAACCCGTTCTTCTTCGCCATTTCGTTGATCTCATCCTGGACATGGGGATTATTCAGCATTCCCTGGTAATCAAACTGCGACACCATGTCCATGGTCTTGTGCATGCAATCGTCACAGATGCAGATATTGTTGGGAAGCTTGAACATTTTCCCCGCCTTGCTTTCCGGACGGCGGCAGACGAAGCAGACATCCTCATACTCGCTGTTGTCGCTTTTCCCCGCGTTCGCCGTGGTGGAGGCGTCCCCGTTCTTTTTCACGTTCTTTTCTTCCTTGTCCTCATCGAGTTCGGAATCATTGTGTTCGTTATAATCTGACATGTAAAAATCTCCTGATCGCTCTTTTCATCAAAGCATCCTGGCCGCCAGCCTTTAGCGCAGCGACTCCGGAAGCTCTCCCAGCGTAATGGTTAGGATGATTTCCCGGTAACGGCCCTCCTCCAGGCGCATGACCGTGATCTCTACCGTAGTGCCTTGTGAATAATATTCCAGGGTCTTCTGCAGGTTCTGGATCGAGGTGATGTCCTGCCCGTCAAAGCTTACGATGACATCGCCCGGGAAAATCCCTGCTTCCTCGGCCGGCGACCCTGCCGCCACTTCTTTTACGAAAGCGCCGTCGGGCACTCCGTAAACCTCCGCGAACAGGTCGTCAATCTCCTCCATCGTGATCCCGATATACCCCTTGTCGTCGCTTGACACCTTGGTACGCGTCTCCCGAAGCATCAGGTCCGATATGATGGGTTCCGCAGCGGAAATCGGGATGGCGAAGCCCACGCCTTCAATCAGGGTGTCGCCGATCTTGCTGGAATTGATCCCGATGACCTCTCCCCGGGTATTTAACAGGGCCCCGCCGGAATTGCCCGGATTGATCGCCGCATCCGTCTGGATGAAGTTGCCCGTCGAGCCATCCTCCATGACCACTTCCCGGTCCGGCGCGCTGATATAGCCGCCGGTCATGGAAAGCCCATAGCCCAAAGAGTTGCCTAAGGCGATCACAGGCTGCCCCATCTTAATGGTCTCGCTGTTGCCCAGCTTCACAAAAGAGATGGCATTCAACGTCTCCTGTTCCAAATCCGTCAAGGGAATCGCGATCACTGCCAAGTCCATGTCGCTGTCCGTACCCTTGACCTGCGCTTCCGCGCTGGAACCGTCCACGAAAGTGACCTGCAGCTCCAATGTGTCCTTGACCACATGATAATTGGTCGCGATCAGAAGCTCTGTCTCGCTTTCCCCCAGGATGAAGCCGGAACCGCTGGCAGGGACCACTTCGCTGTAGGTCTGTCCGAAGATCGTGGTGCCCTCTTCCAGGTAATTATTGATGATGGAAACCATGGCCGGAATCACATCCGATACCACGTCTGACAAATCAGCGGCCGTGGCGGGAACGGATGCCTGCTGTGGGGAAAGGGGAGCCGTCGGCTGCCCTGCCTCCCAGTTCTGCAGCACGGCATTCAGGTCTTCCCAAGTGACCAGGTTCTCCGTAACCGGCTCTTCCTCGCCCTTTTCAAAATCATATGCCTGCATCACGGCGTAAAAGCCGATGCCGGCGAAAATGCCGAACAACAAGCCCAGGCTGGCAT
This sequence comes from uncultured Acetatifactor sp., assembly GCA_947581905.1. Lineage (GTDB taxonomy): Bacteria > Bacillota > Clostridia > Lachnospirales > Lachnospiraceae > Acetatifactor. The sequence goes on along the minus strand of CANPWC010000095.1, from coordinate 1,004 downwards.
ACAGCAAAGCCTTTTTAAAGAACCCCTGCTTCTTGCGCTTCCCCTTGGTCCCGTTAGGCTCCCGCGGCGGCCTGCGCTTTTCCTTTGACGCCCTTGTAGGCTGCTCCGTCCTTGGCTGGACCGGCGTCCCTGGCTGGTAGGGCGTCCCTGGCTGGTAGGGCGGCTCTGGCGGCAGCGGCTGGGCCGTCCCCGGCCCTTGGGGCGGGACGGGATTCGTAAACGGCGCTTGTACCTGCGGATTCCCAACCTTCCCGACGCGGTCCGCGCTTGCTGAAAAATAAATCGGGGTTATCGGCGGGACGGCGGCGGCTTCAGACGATGCTGCCACACCCGTGTCCGCCGGCTCTGCCGGACCTGGTGCCGCTTCTGCTGCCGATTGTGCTGACGCATCCGTTTGTCCCTCTTCTGCCGGTTCGATGCGCACTTCGGCAGAGGCGGCGGCTTCGCTTGCGCTACTAGCAGAGGCTACAGTTTCCCCCGCACTATCAGCAGAGGCAGCAGCTTCGCCTGCATTGCCAGCTACGGCTTCACCTGTGCCACCAGCCGCTTCAACGCTTTCCGCGCCACCCTCAGGCTGGCTCAAGGGAGCCTGCGCCTGTACCTGCTCCGATGCCTGCCCTTGCTCTTCGTCCAGTCTATATTCTTCCATTGGATCCTTACTTTCGCACATTTGTCCTCCACCCATCTAAATCGCTTTATTCCCAGGGGGCTTCAAGTTCCCCCTTGTTGATTGTTAGCAGTCCAGTTTTTATTTTATCACAAACCGTTCCATCTTTCCACCTTTCATCTATAAAATTTCTATGATAATCCAGACACCCCCTAAGCCGACGGAATCAGACAGTGCGGCAGCACTGCGCCCGCATAGCAGGCGGATCCTGAAGTTTATTATCCCATCTCGACTGGCGTCTCGATGGGAATACTCGTCAAATGATTATTTCGCGTTGTGAGGGCTACCAGTACGCTTTTGAGATCCACCAGTACACGCATGAGATCCACCCTTGACC
>CANPWC010000094.1 GCA_947581905.1 uncultured Acetatifactor sp. | reverse complement strand
TATGAACCCAGCACCCGGACAAGGCTAAGCTTTGAGTCCGCCATGACGCGCCTCGGGGGCCGCGTCATCGGCTTCTCCGATGCCTCCAGTTCTTCCGCATCCAAGGGGGAAAGCGTCGCGGACACGATCCGCGTGATCTCCTGTTACGCGGACATCTGCGCCATGCGCCATTTTAAAGAAGGCGCGCCCATCGTGGCGGCGGAGCACTCAAAGATCCCCGTCATCAACGCGGGCGACGGCGGACACCAGCATCCCACCCAGACATTGACCGACCTGCTGACCATCCGCTCCATGAAAGGAAGGCTTGACAACTTCACCGTCGGGCTGTGCGGCGACCTGAAATTCGGGCGCACCGTACACTCCTTGATCAACGCCCTGGTCCGTTATGACGGGATCCGCTTCCTGTTCATTTCCCCGGAGGAACTGCGCGTGCCGGACTATATCACGGAAATGTTAAAGGGCAAGGGCATCCCTTATGAAGAGGTCATCCGCCTGGAAGACGTCATGCCCCGCCTGGACCTCCTTTACATGACCCGCGTCCAAAGGGAACGCTTCTTCAATGAAGAGGATTACGTCCGCCTGAAAGATTTCTACGTCCTGGACCGTTATAAGATGACCCTCGCGAGGCCGGATATGCTGGTGCTCCATCCCCTGCCCCGGGTCAATGAAATCTCCGTAGAAGTGGACAACGACCCCAGTGCCGCCTATTTCAAGCAGGCGCAGTACGGCGTGTATGTAAGGATGGCCTTGATCTTGACCCTGTTGGAAATCTCCGTGCCCGAACAATAAGGGGCGGCGACCTGGAAGAAAGCGCGCAACGCGCACGAGGAGGAATCGATATGTTAAACGTAGGCAAAATTGAAGAGGGCTTCGTTTTAGACCACATCAAGGCCGGCAAAAGCTTCGCGCTCTATGAGCACCTGCAGCTGGACCGGCTGGATTACCCCGTAGCGATCATCAAGAACGCCAAGAGCAATAAAATGGGGAAAAAAGACATCCTGAAGATAGAGTGCGACATCAACAGCCTTGACCTGGACGTGCTGGCCATCATCGACCACAACATCACCGTCAACATCATCAAGGACGGGGAAATCGTGGAGAAAAAAGAGCTGACCCTGCCCAAGCAGATCCGCAACGTCATCCATTGCCACAACCCCAGGTGCATCACCTCCATCGAACAGGAGCTGCCCCATATCTTCGTGTTGGCGGATGAGCAGAAACAAATCTACCGCTGCAAATATTGTGAAGAGAAATATTCTGAAAATTCCCAACACAGATAAAGCAAGGCATGCCTTGCTTTGCCTGTCGCTATCGCGAAAGCCTCGTCCGGCCGGCCCTAAAAGTTTTCCCGGTCCGGCCGGCCGGCGCTTGTATCCATATATCCATCTAACAGCCCTACCGTCTCATTGGCAGGACGTCCGTACATCCGGCAGCATTTGTGGGAAACCGTTCCCTCCCGGACGCTTTTCTCATCCATTTCCACGCTCATCCGGGCGACCCCCAGCTGGGTCTCCCCATCCAAGTGCTTCAAGATCCGTTCGATCAATTCCTCTTCTGGCATTTCAAATGCCTCCTTCCATTCCATTCCGATGCGCCCCAATTATACTCCTTTTTCCGGCGCAAGGCAAGGGAACTTAAGGACCACTTTGAAAAGGTCTCCATCCACGGTCAAATCCAGGGTGCCGCCCTGAAGCGTCGTAAGGCTCTCAGCGATGGAAAGACCCAGCCCCGTCCCTTCCGTGCTCCTAGACCGATCTCCCCGGACGAAGCGTTCTTTCAGCTCTTCCGCGGAAATGTCCAACTGATATCGGGAGGTGTTCTTAAACGCGACCTCCACCTGCCCTTTCGCCTTTTCCACCGTGATATAGACCCTGGTGCCCGGCTGGGCATATTTGATGATGTTATTCAACAGATTATCGAACACCCTCCACAACAGCTTCCCGTCCGCCAGGATGCGCAAGGGTTCATCGGTATGTTTCGCCACCAGCTCCAGCTGTTGGTCCTCCAGGCGCTGCTCATATTCCCCGACCACCTGGGTCAGCAGAACTTCCGCGTCACAGGCGGCCAGGTTGACCTCCAGGTTGCCGGTAGACGCCTTGGACACCTCCACCAGGTCCTCGATCAGCTTCCTTAAGCGGGACGACTGACGCTTCAATACCATGGAATATTCCATGATCTTCTGGTTCTCCGTGGTTTCCTCTGAAATTAGGTCGGCATAATTGATGATGGAGGTCAGCGGGGTCTTGATGTCATGGGAGACATTGGTAATGAGCTCCGTTTTCATGCGTTCGCTCTTCAGGCGGTCCTCCACGATCTGGTTCATGCTCTCCCCGATGCGGTTCAGGTTCTCCCCATGCTGCCTGCATTCCCCGAACATTCCGGCCGTATCCACTTGATAATCCATCTGTCCATCCGCGATCCGCTTCGCCCCCGTCTGTAGGCGGTATAAGACAATGGCGAAATAGCTGGCCAGCCCGAACAGGGCTACCCGCTCCACCGCCCAGAGGAGGAAGAAGAACTCTCCTCCCGCGATAAAGGACCCCACTTCCACGAGATAAACAAGGATCAACAAAAGAGGCGCTTTCCAGGTCATTGGCAAATATCGGAAAAACGTCCTTAGCACGCCATGCAGCCATCGGCAGATCCTTTGAAGCAACCGCACGCCCCTTCCAATCAGGGTGCCTCTTAAGAAAGCGCCCGCCTTGACCTGGACGGCCAGGACGTAAAGGCAGCCCACTACGGCAGCCGCGCCCAGGATGGAAATGCCGACGGACCATACGACCATCCAGATCATGCTGCCCAAGGTCCCATCCCCAAAATCCAGCAGGCCATAGGTTGACAGCAACGGTTCAAACCCGACCACGAAGGACCCAAGAAGGAAGAGAAGCACCAGTTCATAAGGGATCCTGGCAAAGCCGCTTGGCCTGACCCTTTCCTCGCCATACTTTCGTCCTGCGCAGCACATCAGAAACAGGAAGAAACATAGTCCGATCAATGCCATAAACGGCGCGATATAAAGCGGGACCATCCGATAATCAAAAAGGAAGCGCACGCGCCATGCTTCCCTATGATAGTCGTCATCTATCGGGAGGGAGGCGTCCACGAACAGGGTAAGCTCCCAGTCCGCCCCATCCGGCTCGCACCGGAAGAAATCCTCCTTTTCAAAAGAATAATAGTCCTGGTAAACATAATATGCCTTTTCCTCCGTGTTCCAATACCCTTCCTGGGCATACATGGCCTCCTCCAGGTCGCCTTGATAAGTCCCTATCGTTTCCTTGGTCCCTACATCCTCTATCAGGAAGCGCAGGTTCGTATCCTCAAACTTGTGCCGCGCTTCCTCCCAATCCCCCCGAAAGAGGGCGGTCATGATGCTTCTTGCATCCGACTGCGAATGATATCTGATCTGGCCTGCGACCAGTTGCTCCAGGGGCTCGGAATAATAACCGCCCTCAGAAAGCAGCAACGTCCCAGCCAGGGCGGCGATAGCGACGCCCCAGGACGCCACCGTTAAAACAAACGCGATCCCCTTGACGAACCCGATTTCCGTTATCCTCTTCTTCCTCATTCCCGTGGTCCCCTTTCCATTTTATAACCTTGCCCCCATACCACCTTCAGATAGCGCGGTTCCGCCGGGTTGATCTCCAATTTTTCCCGGATATGCCGAATATGTACCGCCACGGTGTTCTCACTGCCATAAGGCAAGTCGTTCCAGATCTTCCGGTAGATCTCCTTGGGGGAAAACACTTGTCCCGGATGCTGCATCAGAAGCTTCAGGATCTCGTACTCCGTAGGGGTGAACGCCACCGGCTCGCCATCCAGCGTCACCTGCTTCGCCCGATCATCCAGCTCAATGCCTCCGACCCGCAGGCTGCCGGACTGCTGCTGCCCGCCGCCCAACTGCATATAACGGCGCAGCTGGGAACGGACCCGGGCGACCACCTCCATGGGATGGAAAGGCTTCGTGATATAATCGTCCGCCCCTACGTTCAGCCCCAGCACCTTGTCCGTATCCTCGCTCTTGGCGGTTAAGAGGATCACCGGCACATTGCTGTATTCCCGGATCTTCACCATGGCCGAGATGCCATCCATCACCGGCATCATAATGTCCATTAACACCAGGTGGATTTCCTGTTCCCGAATGATCTTCAGGGCTTTCATGCCCGTATCCGCCTCAAACAACTGGTAATCCGGGTCCGTCAGGTAGATCTTCAAAGCATTGACGATATCTTTTTCATCATCACATATCAGGATGTTGTACATCTTTCGTCCTCCTCGCCGCTCCTTAAGGCGCGCTCCCGTCAGGCAATCCCTCCCGGGACAAGGTCATTATATAATAAAAGGGCTTTAAGAATAAACAGGGAAATTGTTTAAGAATTTTTTAAGGCGGCCTTGCCCGGCTGGTTCGACCGCCAGGGTAAGGCCGCCCATCTCATACGAAAAAAAGATGCAGGGCTTCCTATTGCCGTTCTATTGCCATCCTATTGCCGTTCGGGGCCATGCTTCTGGACGGATTGCTTCAGTTCCTCCAAAACCTCGCCGAACTTCCTGGAACTCATGGTCGGGTTGGAACGAAGCAAGTCCCTTTGGAAGAAATCCTGGATGCGGCTTAAGGAAATATGGGACTCCCGGCTGACATGGTATTTGCTGGAAAGCTCGCCTAACTCCGCCCGCAGGCTTTCGGAAAGCTCCATGCGCCGTTCCTGGACCTCCTCATGCAGCTTCTTAAGCTTCTCCTCCACATCGCTGCTCAAATCTTCAAACTTATGCCCGAACAGGTCCGTAAGCAACTCGTCCTTATGGCTATGCAGCTGCGCCAGCAGCTCTTCCCTGCGGGCTTCCATTTCTTCCTTGCGGTTCTCTACATCCTCCTGTGCCAAGGCGATCACCACGTCCAGCCTCTTCTGGATGCGCGCCAGGTCTTTCCGCGTCTCTTCCAGCTTCACCAGCACATCCCGCAGATCCAGGGCAGCCTTGAACGATAACGCGAAATCCGCGCTGATCCCTATCGTCAGGACCAGGACGATGGCAGTAAGCAGCCCCTCCGGCAGGGACATGACGAAGCCCTCCACGGCCTTGTGCACGAACCGGGTCATCAGGATGGTCAAAAAGCCCCAGGCGATGGTGGAGCTTAAGCAAATATAACCTTTCACATTGAACCTTTTGTGGGAATAATCCCAGTAGCGGACCTTGAACAGGGCCTCCATCACCGCCCCGGTCACATATTCCAGCGCGGTGGCCCCCACGCAGCCCGCTAAAAACACCAAGGGAAGATATTGCTGGAACGGCATGGACACGACCAGCATCATGATCGCGCCGCTCCCATACAAAGGCAGGAACGGCCCGCGGATAAAGCCCCTGTTTACAAGGCGTCTCTCACAGATCGATACATAAGCCGATTCAAAGCACCATCCGAAAAAACAGTAGAAATAAAAGAAAAACAACCATTGCGTCAAAGAATAAGAATACATGCAACCCCTCCCTGGAAAATCATCGGAATACCTCCACCTGCACGGAGAGGTTCCCCTTCCTCGTCTCATGGCTTACGCCGCGATAAATGAATTTGCCGAAGCCTCTTGCATTTACGGCTTCCCCTTCTTTTAAAAGCCTGGAGTTGTTCTCACAGAGGCGGCCGTCCACATATACCCGCCCGCTTCGAAACAGCTCCAGCACATCCGCGCGGGATTGGCGATAGACCTTGGCTATGACAGCATCCGCGCGGCAGGAAGCCACCTGCACGGCAAGGGGCTGCGGCTCCTCGAAAGGGAGGTCCTGCCAATCCGTCACGATCTCGCACTTCACGTTGGTATGCTTCACCTGCACCAGGTTTTCACCAAGGAAAGGCGCCACATTCTCCAGGCAAAAGAGATAGGCGTCCTTGCCGCCCGTCCGGATATCGCCCAGCGTGCTCCGCTCGATCCCCAGGTTCATGAGCGCGCCCAGGAAATCCCGATGGGACAGTTCGTCCGCGAACTTCTCCATCACAGGACGGATATGGAGGCAGGCGATGGCATACGGTTCCTCATACCCCAGCTCTTCCGGGGAGCCGAAACGCAGCACCTTGCGGTCCGCCTGCGGATACCCTCCCCAAAGCCTCCCAGAAGCATAACGCAGCTTGCCCTCCTCCTGCCAGAACAGTTCCTGCTCCCCTAAGCCCAGAAACCCCGTGAACGTGAACATGTTCTGCTGAAACGACTTCTGCGCCAGGTCATGAAAACGGTTCTTCAGTTGTTGGGATTCCTTTTCCGGATCAAGCGCCATCTGTAAAGCCCCCTGTCTTCGTCCGTCCATCCTGCGCCGATGCTTAGGTGAAGCTGATGACCTCTTCCTTAGGCGCTTTGGTCTTCAACACGGAAATGGCGTGCAGGACCGGTCCTTCCCCCTGGTAATCCTGCCAATATTCCCGCGCCACCGTAGCCGTCACTTCCACCCAGTCCCGCTGCTTTAAGGCAGCCGCCCCGGGGAATTGGCAGGCGTATCCCAGAAACGCCATATCCTCCGCGCAGCAGGTCATCGCCATCCGCCCGGGCACGAAATAGCCCGCGGGAATGTTCTCCGGCTTCAGCACCATGGCGGTGAAGCGTATCTTTTTGCCAAAATATCGTTCCAAATGCTCCATGCAGTCCAGATACCAGATGCCATAACCCTCGTTATCCAGCACCAGCTCCTCCTTGGACAGGTCATAGGGCAGGTCCTCCTCAAGAATTTCGTCAATCTCTCCGTTGGCATCCTCGAAGATCACGTCCGCCTGAGGGTTTACCGCCTTGATGTTGCGCTTATAGCTGTTCAGGTCCTCTTTCACATTGTCGCAGCGGTTGAAAATGATCATTTCCGACTTGCGGATCATCTCCGCCAACAGGGAACGCATATTGGTGTAGTACATGGGGAACGTGGAGCCGTCAATGGTCGTGATCTGCTGCTCGACCTTCCAGTACCAGGGCAGCTTCATGTTCTTAAAGTTCCACATGCCATTATATTCAATGATGATGCGCTCCGGGCGGTGCTTCTTATCCAGCTCCGTCAGGCGCGCGGGCGTAAAGTCGGACTCTTCCTCGATGACCTCGATGACGGACCTGCTTTGCCTAAGGAGGGCTTCCTCATATTCGACCTCCCCCTCTTCGCAGAGCACGATCAGGGTCTTGCCGCGGATCTGGAAATAAGGCTGTGCCAACGTGAACGAAATGAACTCCGTCTTCCCGCTCTCCAAAAAACCATTTATGATATATACCGGCTTCATAGTCATCCTTCCTCATATCAGCTTTCTGTACCTATCAGGTAAAACTAGCCCGTCCCGGGAAGCTCCCCGGGGCGGGCGTCTGCGCCGACCGACGCGTTTACTGGCGGAACAGGGCTTCCAGCTTGTCTTCTGCCAGGTCGGAACCGATGACGCAGATCTTGCCGGTAACGACAGGCTTGCCTGACCGGACGTCATGCTCCTGCGGCACATAATCATAATAAATCCAGGTTCCGTCCGAAGCAGGGACCATGCCCTTGGCACGAAGCACCGCTCCATATTCCCCGCTGTCTAAGGCTGTCAGGATATTCTCGATCTCTTCCTTGGTATATACGTTGGGCGTCTCCATCCCCCAGCTTGTGAAGATCTCATCCGCGTCATGATGGCCGTCCCCATGATGATGGTGGTGATGATGCCCATGCCCGTCATGGTCATGGTGGTGCTCGTGCTCCTCCTCATCGTCATCATCATGGTCGTGATGGTGGTGCTCGTGCTCCTCTTCATCGTCGTCATGGTCGTGGTGATGGTGGTGCTCGTGCTCCTCCTCATCGTCATCATGGTCGTGATGATGATGCTCGTGCTCTTCCTCATCGTCGTCATGGTCGTGGTGATGGTGGTGCTCGTGCTCTTCCCCGTCCTCATCGTCATGGTGATGGTGGTGATGGTCATGGCAGCAGCACTCGTCCTCTTCTTCCTCGTCCTTTAAGGCACGGACCTGCTCCATCATTTCCTGCATCATATTTTCCAGCTTATCCGCGCCCTCTATGGTCTGGAGCACGGCCTTGCCGTCCAGCTGCCCAAGGGGCGTGGTGATGATCGTCGCCTTTGCGTTATGCTCCCTGATCATCTCAACGGCGGCAGCCATCTTCTCCGCGTTGACCTTATCCGCCCTAGTTAAGATGATGGTTCCCGCATACGCGATCTGATTGATGAAAAACTCTCCAAAATTCTTGATATACATCTTACATTTGGAGGCATCCACCACGGCCACGGCGCTGTTGATCTCCACATCCAGGTCCCCGGCCACGTTCTCCACCGCTTTCAGCACGTCGGAAAGCTTGCCCACGCCGGAGGGCTCAATCAGGATCCGCTCAGGGGCATACGTGGTGATTACTTCCTTAAGGGAAGTGCCAAAGTCCCCTACCAGGGAACAACAGATACAGCCGGAATTCATCTCCTTGATCTCTATTCCGGACTCCTGCAGGAATCCGCCGTCAATGCCGATCTCGCCAAATTCATTCTCGATCAGCACCACCTTGCTTCCATCCAAGGCTTCCTTCAGAAGCTTCTTGATCAGAGTCGTCTTGCCGGCTCCCAAAAAGCCTGATACAACATCAATCTTCGTCATTTCCATCCTTCCTTTCATGGCTCTACGCCACCAGACTTATTTTCTATCAAATTTGACCGATTGTCAATCATTTTAATGTGAAAGTTTTATAAAAAGCCGGGATGGAGTAACAGTTCAGCCAGCCGCCAGACATGATGGAAAATCGTGCTTGCACGAATTTTCCATCATGTCTGGCGGCTGAGGGAGCGCCATTTCATGAGCAAAGGTAGTCGCGAAGCGACGCAAAGCGCGTAAGCGCGGCTTTGCGAATGGCGCGGCTGAACTGTTACGGGATGGAAGCGGCGTCCGCCCAGCCAAAAAAGCGGCAAAAAGCCCGGCGTAAAAGCAGCCTTGCGGCCGCGTTCGCCGGGTTTTAAGGTAAGCGGGACTATAAGCCGGGTTATGTCGCGGACGATCATCTATCTAGGACGCCTGTCGCCAGACGCCTCAAGCGACCTACCTG
>CANPWC010000093.1 GCA_947581905.1 uncultured Acetatifactor sp. | reverse complement strand
CCTCCTTTTCCTGACCCATAGGCACGCAAAAGCCTTGTACATAACGGGCAGGGATGCCCAAGGCACGTGCCAGCAGGACGAACGACGTGGCGAAATGGGTGCAATACCCTTCTCGCTTCGTAAGCAGGAAATAATCCAGGAAAGCGCTTTCATCCTGGACCTGGTCCGGCAAAGGACCCGGATCGGCGGCATATGGATAGGAACAAAGCGCCGCTTCCAACGCTTCTAACTTCTGTACCTCCGTCTGCGCATCGCCGACGACCTCGGCCAGATATTCCTCTACTTGAGGGGATAAGGCGACTTCCTTTCCATAGTCCTCATAAACCGCCTTGCGATGTTCCTCAAGGTCCTCCAGGGAAAAAGGCGCTCCGCCGTCCAGGGAAAAGATGCGGTTAGCCTCTTCCCAGAGGGCGGCATCCTCCCGCACTTCCTCTTTCCCGGCTTCCGCAAGCAGGCGCTCAAGCAGGCCAGACCCTTGGTTCATCTGATAATAGCGGACTTTCAGCCGCGTCCCTTTGGGAATCCGCTTGGAAGAACGCAAATTGCCTGCCTCAAAATCCCAGTCCAGCGTCAAGTCCGGGGAGGTCACGCGGATCGCCTTCTGCGGCGTGAACAGGTAATCCGTCCGAATCCAATCATATTGGATCGTTAGTTCCGTATCCCTAAGATAATCCCGTACATAGTCTCCGTCCAAACGTTCCACCGCGTACAAAGTCTCCAAAGCGTCAAGGAACCGATCCTCCTCGTTCCCTTGCGCCTCCTGGGTCCACTGCCTTCCATCAAAGGAATCGGATATGCTGCCGACCAGGTAAACATTCGTCAAAAGGCTGTTGGACGCGGACAGCTCCAAGACCTCCCGTTCATTGGGCCCGACGATGCCGCCCAGCCAACCACTATCGGAGAAACCGCCATAGGCGAAATCATCATCCCCTTGCCCGAATGACAAGTTCCAGGAAACCGTCCGAAACGCCTCAACGGCTTTCGTATACAGGTTTTTGGCGAACTGCCAATCAAAGGGCTTATCCGGGGCAGGCGCAAAAAGCAAGGCCGCCAGATACAAAAGCAGGAATGGGGACAGCCAGACTATCTGCCCGCGCAGGCTGCCGCCCCGTCTTTTCCCCCATCTCACCTGCAAAAATTCCAAAGAGGAAAGAAGCAGGAAAAACAAGGAAAAGGCGACGCCCGCCTTCGTAAGGTCCACTTTCCAAAACAGGCAAAACGCCAGGATGAAAGCCGTGGAACATGCAAGGACCGTTCTCAGGATAGGGATTTTTTCAACCATGATTTCCAGGCAATAAGCCGATGCCGAAACCACCGCCGTCTGCATCAGGCGATAGGCCGCCCGCCATTCTTCCTGCTCAACGTGGCCGCCCAAGCACCAATCCACATAAGTACGTAAAAACAAGCCGACCTGGCGCATCCCCACAAGGAAGGTGAAGACGCCGATTAAGATGACCAACGCCGCCAGTACCAGCGCTTTTCCTTTCCTCGGCATTTGATCCAGGAGCGACAGGGACAAAAGCGTCACCACAAGGACCGCCATCTGGGGGGCTGCAACCTCCAAAATCCCCAAATATTTTCCTAACGCGAACACGCCGATGCCGGAGGAAACGATGGCGTATAACAGCCTATAAAGCTTTTCTTCATCCAATTTTTGCCGAATATCCATCATAACCTCCCCTCCAGGTCCCCTTCCACAGGGAGGGTCATGACGCGCCTGCGGCCGTTGCCAAGCTTTCCGTACCGGGAGGCGTCCTCATCCGTGACCACATACAACACCACGACCACGCCCCTGGCCGCCAGTCGTTCCGTCAGGTCCAATAAGGCAGGCGCAGGTTCATGGACCACGAAGAAAGCCATGCCGCCCAGGCCGCCTTGCCGAAACACGTCTTCCGCCACTGCTTCCAGACGCTCGCTTCTCTCAAAACGGATGGTTGAGACGCAGCGATAGAACTCATCAAAAGCCCTCCGATCGCCAACCTCCCTGCACACAGTTCCCTGCTGCCCATAATAGGCCGTATAGGACCTGCCCTTTTCGGTAAAAAAGGAGCCGACCGCCAAAAACACTTCCAGCAGTTTATTTTCCAGGGGAAGATATTCCCGCATCTCATCGCTGTAACGCCTGGTATCGCAGAACAGGGAAATGCCCCGGCTCTCGTTGCCGGCGGACTGCCTCACCAAAAGCTTCCCCGCCCTGGCGGAAGCCTTCCAGTGCATCTGCTTCAAGCTGTCCCCTTGCATATAATCCCGGACCACCACATCCGGCTCCGTGCTGCCGTAAGCCTCCCTCTGCAGCAGGATGGGCAGATCCGCGATGCTTGCAAGATCGCCCACCCGCACGACCTTGGGGGCGACCAGGGCCTTGATCTGCCCGGACACGGCATAGGTCCACTGGAACAGGCCGAAGAGATCCTTGATCACGACCTCTTTCACGCCGATCTCATACTCACCTCGGTATTTACAGACGACCTTTGTCTCAAACGTGGAGCTTGCGCCTGGAAACAGCTCATATTCCTCGTTTTCAAAGGAATCCTCCACATAGGAAAAGGAAGAGTGCATCCTGACGCTTACCGACGTATAAACGAAAAAATCATCATTTTGCAGGGTGAAGAAATATGGCTGAGGCTGCCCACAGACAATGTTGCGCATGGAGGTTTCCTGGTAAATCTTGAACCGGGCGTAGACGCAGAACAGATAAAGGAGGGACAAAAAGGGGATTAAGGTCACGCCAAAGAAGAAGCCGTAGCTTAACGTACCGCCATAGAAGCTGATCCCGACCAGCGACAGGACCCATAGGCCCAACAAGATACCCCTTCGCTTCTTCATTCCGACCTTCCCTTTCTTATCCCGGGCTCATTCCACCGGAACTTTCCCTTTCCCCATCCCGGGCTTACTCCACCGGGACTTCCCCCTTCCCTATCTTTGGCTCATTCCACCGGGACTTTCACCTTCCGCACGAGGCTATCCAAGATGTCCGCCGCGTTTTCTTTCTTCGCCTTGGCTTCCCCGGAAAGCACCAGCCTATGCAGCAGCACATTCGGGGCAACCGCCTTGACGTCATCCGGCTTCACATAATCCCGCCCTTCCAAGAACGCTTTCCCCTGGGAGGCACGAAGCAAGGATAAAAGCGCCCTGGGGCTCGCCCCCAGCAGGAAGCGGTCCTCGCTCCTGGTAAGCAAGATAAGCTCCTCCAAATAGCCCAGGACGGAGGGCTTTACCGTAAGATGCGCGACCCTTTCCCGGATACGCAGGACATCCTGGGCGGAACAAACCGCCTCCGCCCGCTCCGGCGTCTTGCCCTCCAGGAACAGGGAAGCCATCTTAACCTCCTCCCCACGCCTGGGATAGCCGACGACAAGCCGCATCATGAAACGGTCCAGTTGGGCTTCCGGCAGGGAATAGGTCCCGATAAATTCAATCGGGTTCTGGGTCGCGATCACCATGAAAAGCTCCGGCAGCCTATGGACCTCCCCATCCACCGTCACCGTCCCCTCCGCCATGGCCTCCAAGAGGGCGGACTGCGTCTTCGGGGAAGTCCGGTTGATCTCGTCCGCCAGCAGGATCTGGTTGCTGACAGGGCCGGGACGGTATTCAAACTCTCCCGTCTTGCGGTTATAGATGGATACGCCCACCACGTCTCCCGGCAGCGTATCCGGCGTGAATGAAATCCTGCCAAAGCTTGCCTCCATGCTGCGTGCCAGGATCCTGCCAAGCGTCGTCTTCCCGACGCCCGGCACATCCTCCAGAAGCAGATGGCCGCCCGCAAACAGGCAGATCAACATGTTTTCCACCACTTCCTCTTTTCCCACGAAAAAGCGATTGATATTCTCTTCCAACTTTTTAGCCGCATCCCACTCGTTCATCCCTGCTCCGTTCCGATCCCGGGACGCATCCCGCATCCGGCTGGATCATGCAAAAAGACTGCCGCAAAAGCCAAGTTCCATAACTTTCGCGGCAGCCATCTTCAAGCTCTCTTATCCTGCGTCTTAGAAACGCTTACATACCCATCTGTTTTGCCACTTCCGCAGCGAAATCCTCGTTCTTCTTCTCAATCCCTTCGCCGGTCTCATAACGGACAAAGCCTTTGACGCTTAATTTCGCGCCATTCTCCTTGCCAACCTGGGCGATATACTGGGCGACGGTCTGTTTGCCGTCTTCCGCCCTGACGTAAACCTGCTCCAACAGGCAGACTTCCTTGAGCTCTTTGTTCAGCCTTCCCTCGATCGCCCCGGAAATCACTTTCTCGGGCTTGCCTGCCATCTTGGGGTCCTGAGCGACCTGCGCCGCAATGATCTCCCTCTCATGGGCTTTATACTCCTCGGACACGTCGCCGGTTGCCACATACTTGGGGCTTAAGGCCGCAATCTGCATGGCAATGTTGGTCATCGCCTCTTTCACCGCGTCGTTCACCACATCGCTGGCCACGTCCACGATGACGCCGATCCTGCCGCCGCCATGCACATAGGTAGCGACGAACCCATCTTCCGCCACCACTTTCTGGAACCTGCGGATGCTCAGCTTCTCACCGATGACCGCAATCTTATCAACCAGGGCCTCCTGCACCGTCTTGGAGGGATCCTCTTCCCATGCCTTGGCTAAAAACGCGTCGATGTCCGCCGCATCGGTATCCACCGCCTGCGCCGCCACCGCTTCCACGAACTTCTGGAAGTCTTCATTCTTTGCCACGAAATCCGTCTCCGAATTTACTTCTACCACCGCAGCGGTCTTCTCATCCTTGCAGGCGATGCGGCAAAGGCCCTCCGCCGCGATCCTGCCAGCCTTCTTCTCCGCCTTGGCCTGTCCATTCTTCCTCAAATACTCAACGGCCTCTTCCATGTTGCCGTTGGTCTCGTTCAACGCCTTCTTGCAATCCATCATGCCTGCGCCCGTCATCTCGCGCAGTTCCTTAACCATTGCTGCTGTGACTGCCATATCATCACTCCTTCTTCTCGATTTCTAATCAAATGCTTCCTACCCCACAAGCGCCTGGCTATCCTAGCTTGCGCAGGATGGATAAAACGCCTTGCCTCATGAAGCAGGCAACTCCATTTATCGCACGGTTATTCCGCGTCTTCCTGCTGCGCGATCTCTTCCACGTCCGTCGCTTCCGCCGCGGCTTCCTGCTGCTGCTCATCGCTCATGGCCTCGCCCTGGTTCGCCTCGATCACGGCGTCAGCCATCTTGGAAACGATCAGCTTCACGGCACGGATCGCGTCGTCATTGCCAGGGATGATGTAATCCAGTTCTTCCGGATCACAGTTCGTATCGCCAATGCCGATCAGGGTAATGCCCAGGGTATGGGCTTCCTGCACGCAGATCCTCTCCTTCTTGGGATCAACCACGAAGATGGCGTCGGGAACCCTGGTCATCTCCTTGATGCCGCCCAGGTTCTTCTCCAGCTTATCCCACTCTTTCTTTAACTCGATGACTTCCTTCTTCGGAAGCACGTCGAACGTGCCGTCCTCAGCCATGGCTTCAATCTTATGGAGCCTGTCGATACGGGAACGGATGGTCTTGAAGTTGGTCAGCATGCCGCCCAGCCATCTCTCATTCACATAATACATGCCGCAGCGCTCCGCCTCGGTCTTCACAGCGTCCTGCGCCTGCTTCTTGGTGCCGACGAACAGGATCGTGCCGCCCTGCGCGGCGATCTCGGAAATGGCACGATACGCCTCATCCACCTTGACCACGGACTTCTGCAGGTCGATGATGTGGATGCCGTTCCTCTCCGTGAAGATGTAAGGAGCCATCTTAGGGTTCCATCTTCTGGTCTGGTGTCCGAAATGGACGCCTGCTTCCAACAACTGCTTCATTGAAATAACGCTCATGTCTTCTCCTCCATTTGGTTAAATTTGGCCACTAGGGCCATCTTCCGCATACTTTTCGGCTTCCCCCGCGTTAAAGGCTGGCCGCTCCGACGCCTATCCCCGGACATGCCGCTTCCCGCTTTTCTACAGGGCCCCCACTTAAGGTCCCCAGGGAAAACGGTCCGCCGGCGACACCGACTCCGAATCAGTACGCGTGCTTTATAGTCGCAACGCAAAAATTATAACATAAGGAAACCCCTCTGACAAGGGGTTTTTGGCTAAAAATCATTTCCTGCCGTTTTTCCTTTTCAATTCCGCGATCTCATCGAACACGACATCATTGAGGACCTTGATGTAGGTCCCTTTCATGCCGGAGGAACGGGACTCGATCACGCCGGCGCTCTCGAACTTGCGCAGCGCGTTGACGATGACGGAACGGGTGATGCCGACCCGGTCGGCGATCTTGCTGGCCACCAGGATTCCCTCCATGCCGCCCAATTCATCGAAAATATGGGTGATCGCCTCCATCTCTGAAAAGGAAAGGGTGCTGATCGCCGATTTGACCACGGCGACCTTACGGGTTTCCTCCGCGTTCTCCTCATTCACCGCGCGCAGCATTTCCAGGCCCACCACCGTGCTGCCATATTCACAAAGGATGATGTCGTCGATATCATATTGCTCACTGCATTTATAGATGAACAGCGTGCCCAGGCGTTCCCCGGCGATTTCGATCGGGCAGATGATCGCCTGGAACTTCCGGATGTTGGGGCTTTCAAATCCTAATGTTTCCAGGTTCACGTTCTCCTTGGTGGATAAAACGGCCAATAGGCGCTCATTCAACATAGGGTCGATGAAGCCGCCCACGGAATCCTCCAACAGCTCCGTGATCGACTCGATCTGCTCCATCTTGCCGACGCCAAGCACCTTGCCCTTGCGGCTGATCACCAGCACGTTGGAATTCAGGATTTCCCGTAAAACCTTGCAGATATCGTTGAACACCACCTTGCTGGAATTGTTGTTGTGCAACAGCTTGCCGATCTTCCTCGTTTTATCCAATAATTGTACGCTACTCATCCCTTGTCCTCCTGTAGGAAAGCAGGCCTCTCTCCCCATGCGACCGCCACAAAGAATCCCCCTGCCTGATAAAGGGGGATCTTCGCCGTCTGAAAACCAAAAACCACGCATTTATTGTATCATAAATAAAATCAGATTACAATGCGAAAGGGATAGTTTTATTTGAATTTTTTATCAATTTTGAGACAATTCCAACACTATTTGCCTTATTCGGAAGAAAATCAAGGCAGCTTGGCGCTCTCCGCCGCTTCCGGTTCGGCCACGTAGCCGCACTGTTCATCCATGCAGACCAGGCGGTTGCCCTTGACCAAAAGCATGGAGCCGCATTTCGGGCAGAGCTTGCCCGACGGGCGCTGCCATACCATGAAATCGCAGTCCGGATTGTCAATGCAGCCGTAATACTTCCGACCCTTTTTCGATTTCTTAAGGACGATGTCCTTGCCGCATTTCGGGCAGGCGACGCCGATTTTCTCAAAATAAGGCTTTGTATTGCGGCACTCCGGGAAGCCGGGGCAGGCCAAGAAACGCCCATGGGGGCCATACTTGATCACCATGCGCCTGCCGCACTGCTCGCATATTTCATCAGACACCTCGTCGGCGATCGTGACTTCCTTTAACTCTTTCTCCGCGCTTTGCACCGCTTCCTCCAAGTCGGGATAGAAATTGGAGACTACCGTCTTCCACTTCACATTCCCCATTTCCACCCCGTCCAACAGGGCTTCCATGTTCGCCGTGAAGTTCACATCCACGATGGAGGGGAAAGCGTCCTTCATGATATTGTTGACCACCTCGCCCAATTCCGTCACGTACAGGTTCTTATTCTCCTTCGCCACATAACGCCTGCCTAAAAGCGTGGTGATCGTGGGCGCGTAGGTGCTGGGACGTCCGATGCCCAACTCTTCCAGGGCGCGCACCAGGGAGGCCTCCGTATAATGCGCCGGCGGCTGGGTAAAATGCTGCCTAGGCAAAAACGAGTCGAAGTTAAGCCGCATCCCGCGCTCCAGGCTTACGGACAAGCGGTTCTCCTCTTCCTTTTCCTCTTCCTGCAGATAGACGCTTGAAAACCCGTCAAAGACAAGGCGGGAAGCCGCCACGGTAAAGATCTGCCCCGCCGCCCCGATCTTCACCGAGGTGGTCTCATAACGGGCAGGCGCCATGCGGGACGCCACGAAACGCTTCCAGATCAGCTGATAGAGGCGGAACAAGTCCCTTGGGAGCTCCTCTTTCAAAGCCGCCGGCTCCCTGCTTACGGCAGTGGGGCGGATGGCCTCATGGGCATCCTGGATCTTCTGCCCGCCCTTTTTCTCCAAAACGGCCCCTGCGGCATAGCCCTCCCCGTAATGGGCGTCAATGTATTCCTTCGCCATACGCTCCGCTTCCTCGGAGATGCGGGTGGAATCCGTCCTCAGATACGTGATCAGGCCCACCGTGCCCTCGCCCTTAAGGTCCACCCCTTCATAGAGCTGCTGCGCCAGGCGCATGGTTTTCTGGGTGGAAAAGTTCAGCACCTTGCTGGCTTCCTGCTGCAGGGTTGATGTCGTGAAGGCAAACGGCGCGTTCTTGACACGCTCCCCTTTTCTCACATCCTCGACCACATAGGAAGCGCCCTGCAGGCTGTCCATGAGCGCTTTTGCCTGCCCAGCGTCCCTAAGCGTGGCCTTGCCCGACCCATCCCCATAGTACTTGGCCGTCAGGGGCTTCTTTTCCCCTTGCGCCAACAGATTCACGTCCAGGGTCCAATATTCCTCCGGGACGAAAGCGTTGACCTCTTCTTCCCGGTCGCAGATGATGCGCAGGGCGACGGACTGCACCCTGCCCGCGCTTAAGCCCCGCTTCACCTTGGCCCAAAGCAGGGGCGAGATCCGATATCCCACCATCCGGTCCAACACGCGCCTGGCCTGCTGGGCGTCCACCAGGTCCATATTGATCTCGCGGGCGTGCTTTAAGGACTCTTTCACGGCATTCTTGGTGATCTCGTTGAACGTGATCCGATAGACTTTCTTGCCCTCCAGATGAAGCGCATGGTACAGATGCCAGGATATGGCCTCCCCCTCCCGGTCCGGGTCGGTCGCCAGATATACCTTGTCCGCCTTCTTCACCGCCTTGCGCAAGGTGGCCAGGATGTCGCCCTTGCCCCGGATGGTGATATATTT
>CANPWC010000092.1 GCA_947581905.1 uncultured Acetatifactor sp. | reverse complement strand
CATGGTGTTTATCGCCGGAGACCTGATCACCGCGTCCCCGGGACGTAAGACGAAGGCTGCGGAAGACCTTCTTAGGCGCTTGGCGGCAAGCTATCCGGTTTATTATGCCAATGGCAACCATGAACATCGGTTGGAATTGTATCCCCAGGAGTATGGCGACATGGGTGGGCGCTACGAGGAGGCGCTAAAGGAGATCGGCGTGGAGCGCCTGGTCAATTCCCATGTGGATCTGGAGGAATGGGGGATTACGGTCTATGGTTCCCAGATTGACCGGGAATATTATAAAAGGTTCACCATCCGGGACATGGCTTATGATTATCTGGACGGGTTGTTGGGCAGGCCCAGGCAGGACCTGTATTGCATCCTGTTAGCCCACAACCCGGATTATTTCCCCCAATACGCTTCCTGGGGGGCCGACCTTGTGCTTTCGGGGCATGTCCATGGGGGCGTGGTCCGCATACCGGGCTGGCGCGGCGTGGTTTCCCCGGCGCTTCGCCTGTTCCCGCGCTATGACGGGGGACTGTTTTGGGAGGGGCGCTCCGCCATGTTCCTAAGCAGGGGGCTTGGGATGCACACCATTCCGATCCGCCTGTTCAATCCGGGAGAGCTTCTGGTGGTAGAGCTTTCCGCGGAAGATGAGAAAGGGCAGTAGCCTGCCCGCGCTTGGAGGTTAGGATGCCGATACCTGTGAAACTGGAAGTGTTTGAAGGTCCCTTGGACCTGCTGCTTCATTTAATCGATAAAAATAAAGTGGATATTTATGACATCCCGATCGTGGAGATCACGGAGCAGTACCTGGATTACATCCGCCAGATGGAGGTCCGGGACATGAACGTGATGAGCGAGTTTTTGGTCATGGCCGCCACCCTGGTGGATATCAAGTGCCAAATGCTCCTGCCCAAGGAAGTGGATGAAAACGGGGAGGAGGCGGACCCCAGGTCGGAACTGGTGCAGAAGCTGTTGGAGCACAAGATGTACAAATATATGTCCTATGAACTTTTGGACCGCCAGATGGACGCTTCCAAGAACCTGTACCGGGACAAGCAGCTGCCCCAGGAAGTGGCTTCCTTTCAGCCTCCGGTGGATTATGGACAGCTTTTGGACGGCATGACCTTGGCGCGCCTTAATGAAATCTTTCGTTCCGTGGTCAAGCGCCAGGCGGACAAGGTGGACCCGATCCGCAGCCAGTATGGCAAAATTGAAAAAGACGAGGTTGACATAGAGGCTAAGGCGAAATCCATCGAGGAGTATGCCAGGGGGCATAGGGTGTTCCATTTCCGTGCCTTATTGGAGAAGCAGGGCAGCAAGGCGGAGGTCATCGCGGCATTCCTCGTGCTGCTGGAGATGATGAAGACGGGGGTCCTGACCGTCGTGCAGGAAGCATTGTTTGACGACATCCGCATCATTTCCAACCTGGCCGAGGGGTGAATCCGCATAGGGAAAGCGCCCAAACTGGATCCGGCGCGGCATGCAAGGGCAGCCTGGCGGGAAGCGTAAGAAGGGATAAGAGCATGGAAGAATATGAACAGGTAGAATTGGAATTAGAGGGCGTGACGCCCACCGTCGATGTGGAGGCGGCCCTGGAAGCGATCCTGTTTGCGATGGGGGAAGCCGTGGAGGTCGACAGGCTTGCCGCAGCGCTTTCGATGGGCGCGTCCGCCGTCCGCAAGATCCTCCAGGGAATGGAGGAGCGCTATCGCAGGCAGGACCGTGGGATCATGCTCATTTGGCTGGAGGACGCCGTGCAGCTATGCACGAAGGCGAAATATTATGAATACCTCATCAAAATCGCGAGAACGCCGCGGAAAGTGACGCTGACGGAGACGGTGATGGAGACCCTGGCGATCATCGCCTATAAGCAGCCGGTGACAAGGGCGGAGATCGAGCGCATCCGCGGGGTGAACTGCGACCATGCCATCAATAAGCTGCTGGAGTATGACCTGGTCTGTGAGCTGGGCAGGCTGGACGCGCCCGGCAGGCCCCTGCTGTTCGGCACGACGGAGCAGTTCCTTAGAAGCTTCGGCGTAAAAAGCATTGAGGAGCTGCCGAAGATCAATCCGCTCCAGGTGGAAGAGTTTAGGCAGCAGGCGGAGGCGGAGCTTAAGGTGGATGTCTGACGGCGGGGATGCGCTTTTCCAATTTCCAATGAGTTGGACTGTTTTGAGAGTTCTTTTCATATATTGAAAAGAGCCTGGGACGATTGGAAAGAGTGGTTCTTAAGCATGAAAAGCCTAAAAAGGGTTCGTCTTTACGCATGGTGGGCGGCATTCTGTTTCTTTTTCTGTTCCCTGGGGGGAACGGCGGACGCGCAAGGGATGGGGGCGCAGGAAAGAGAGGGGACCTATGAGTTCCAGTCGTCCCTGTACGCTTCCTCAGCGGTCTTAATGGACGCGCAGACCGGGCGCGTGCTTTATGAGAAAGCCGGATATGAGAAAAGGCCCATGGCCAGCACGACGAAGATCATGACCTGCATCATCGCCCTGGAGAACGCTTCCTTAGAGGACGAGGTGGAGGTTTCTTCTTATGCCTGCAGCATGCCGAAAGTCAGGCTCAACCTGCGGAAAGGGGAAAAGTACCGTTGCCGGGACCTCCTTTATTCTTTGATGCTGGAATCCCATAATGATTCCGCGGTCGCCATCGCGGAGCAGGTAGGGAGCATGTTCCTTAAGGATGGGGGAGACATCCCCGGCGCGTCCGAGCGGACCGAGGAGGAAAGCAAGGCGGCGGTGGCGGCTTTCGTGCGCCTCATGAACCGCAAGGCAGCGGAGCTTGGCTGCGCGGACACCTGGTTTATCACGCCGAACGGCCTGGACGCGACGGAAACCTTCATGCAAAAGGATGGGACGACGCTTGTCAGGGAGCATTCCACCACCGCGGCGGACTTGGCGAAGATCATGTCTTACTGCATCCTGCAGTCCCCCATGTCG
Source organism: uncultured Acetatifactor sp. (assembly GCA_947581905.1). GTDB lineage: Bacteria > Bacillota > Clostridia > Lachnospirales > Lachnospiraceae > Acetatifactor. The sequence goes on along the minus strand of CANPWC010000092.1, from coordinate 6,126 downwards.
GAGCAATTCCTTACGATCACGCGCAGCGCCTCCTATACGTTTTCGGCCAATGGGCGCAGCTATTCCCTGGCCAACCACAACGCCTTTTTGCAGATGATGGACGGGGCGCTTTCCGGCAAGACCGGCTTTACCAATAAGGCGGGCTATTGTTATGTGGGGGCCCTTTCCCGGGAAGGGAAGACCTTCGTGGTGGCGCTTTTGGCCTGCGGCTGGCCAAACAACAAGGGCTATAAGTGGAGCGACACGAAGAAACTGATGGAATATGGGTTGGAAAGCTACCAGTATGTCTCTTTTGACGACCTGCCCTTTGACCCATCCTGCCTGAATCCCGTGCCGGTGCGGGGCGGCCAGTCCCCGTCCCTGGATGCCCCCGCCATGGTGCGCCTCGTCCTGTCCCAGGATCCGGAGGGGGTTTCCGGGATGCTGCTTCGCAAGGACGAGGCCGTTTCCATGGAGTATGACCCGCCCCAGGGGCTTTCCGCGCCCGTTAAGGAGGGGGCTTGCGTCGGGCAGGTCCGCTATCGGGTCGGGGGCGTCGTCTATCGGACGCGGTCCATCCTGGCCGTGCATCCCATTCCCGCCATCGACTATGCCTGGTGCCTTGCCCAGGTGTGGGAAAGGTTCCTTTTATAGCGTAAGTTTGCAAATATTTTTGAAATACGTCTTGAATTATTGGTGAAAATTAGGTACAATAAAGGTGCTGACAAAATTTTGTCAAAGTGGGATGTCCTGGCAGGGACGCGCTGGAAATGGCAGACGTTTTTTCCGGCTGCGTTGGTTTTGGACAGGCTGTTTTGGCGAAATGAGATAATTTTATTTTTAGGAGGAAACTAAAATGGCAGTAAAAGTAGCAATCAATGGTTTTGGCCGTATCGGTCGTCTGGCATTCAGACAGATGTTCAGAGCAGAAGGATTTGAAATCGTTGCGATCAACGACTTGACATCTCCCAAGATGCTGGCTCACCTGCTGAAATATGATTCCACCCAGGGCAAGTATGCGCTGGCCGACACCGTTACGGCAGGAGAAGATTCCATCACCGTTGACGGGACGGAGATCAAGATTTATGCGGAGTCCAAGGCGGCTGACCTTCCTTGGGGCGAGCTGGGCGTGGACGTCGTCCTGGAGTGCACCGGCTTCTACACCTCTAAGGCTAAGGCGCAGGCCCATATTGATGCCGGCGCAAAGCATGTCATCATTTCCGCTCCTGCAGGCAACGACCTTCCTACCATCGTTTACAACGTGAACCATGAAGCCCTGACCACGGAAGACACCATCATTTCCGCGGCTTCCTGCACCACCAACTGCCTGGCTCCTATGGCTAAGGCCCTCAACGACGCGTTTGAGATCCAGTCCGGCATCATGTGCACGATCCATGCTTACACTGGCGACCAGATGACCCTGGATGGCCCTCAGAGGAAGGGTGATCTTAGGAGGTCTCGTGCTGCCGCCGTGAACATCGTTCCGAACAGCACTGGCGCGGCTAAGGCGATCGGCCTGGTCATCCCTGAGCTGAACGGCAAGCTGATTGGTTCCGCACAGCGTGTGCCTACCCCTACCGGTTCTACCACCATCCTGACCGCCGTCGTCAAGGGCGCTCCTACCAAGGAAGCCATCAACGCGGCGATGAAGGCTGCTTCCAACGAGTCCTTCGGTTACAACGAGGATGAGATCGTTTCCAGCGACGTCATCGGAATGACCTATGGTTCCCTGTTCGATGCGACGCAGACCATGGTCCTGCCGATCAGCGACGACCTTGCTGAGGTCCAGGTCGTTTCATGGTATGACAACGAGAATTCCTACACCAGCCAGATGGTTCGTACCATCAAGCACTTCGGCAAGCTGCTGGGCGCTTAATGTAGGGCGAGCGGCGTTTTAAGCGCCGCAATCATCAGGAATAGGACAAGAAAGGGTCCGGTCCTATGGACCGGGCCCTTTTTCATCCGGGCGGCTTCGTCTGGGCCTGTTGGACGGATCGGCTTGGGCAAAGCCCTCCGCGCAAGTTTCCGGCTTGTCCGGAGGAAAGATTGATATTTGGAGGTAAAAAGAAATGGGCTTAAATAAGAAATCCGTTGACGACATCAACGCAAAAGGCAAAAGAGTCTTAGTCCGCTGCGATTTTAACGTGCCCCTCAAGAATGGGGAGATCACGGATGAGACCCGTATCGTGGCAGCGCTTCCTACCATTCAGAAGTTAATTGACGACGGCGGCAAGGTCATCCTTTGCTCCCACTTGGGCAAAGTGAAGAACGGGCCCAACGAGGGCGAATCCCTGGCTCCCGTTGCGGTAAGGCTGTCCGAGAAGCTGGGCAAGGAAGTGAAGTTCATCGCTGATTACAATGTGACCGGCCCTGCGGCTACCGCCGCGGTGGAGGCGATGCAGGACGGCGATGTGATCCTGCTCCAGAATACGCGTTTCCGCGGCAAGGAAGAGACGAAGAACGGCGAGGAGTTCAGCAAAGAGCTGGCTGATTTGGCTGACCTGTATGTATGCGACGCGTTCGGTTCCTCCCATCGTGCGCATGCTTCCGTGGAAGGCGTCACCAAGTTCATCACTGCCAAGGGCGGAGTGAATGCGGTTGGCTACCTGATGCAGAAGGAGATCAATTTCTTAGGCAACGCGGTTGAGAATCCGGTGCGTCCTTTCGTGGCGATTTTAGGCGGCGCGAAAGTGGCGGATAAGCTGAACGTCATTTCCAACCTGCTGGAGAAGTGCGACACCCTCATCATCGGCGGCGGCATGGCTTATACGTTCCTTAAGGCGCAGGGCAAGGAAGTGGGACAATCCCTGGTGGATGACGAGAAGATCGAGTACTGCAAGCAAATGATGGATAAGGCGGCTTCCCTGGGCAAGACCCTGCTGCTTCCCATCGATACCACGATCGCGGCCCAGTTCCCGGATCCCATTGACGGGCCCATCGAGATCAGCCATGTGGATTCCGACAAGATTCCTGCCGACATGCAGGGCTTGGACATCGGCCCGAAGACCGCGGCATTGTTTGCGGACGCCGTGAAGAACGCGAAGACCGTCGTTTGGAACGGGCCTATGGGCGTGTTTGAGAATCCTACCCTTGCGGCAGGCACCATCGCGGTTGCCAAGGCTTTGGCTGAGACGGACGCCACCACCATCATCGGCGGCGGGGATTCCGCGGCAGCCGTCAACCAGTTAGGCTTCGGCGACAAGATGAGCCACATTTCCACCGGCGGCGGCGCTTCCCTGGAGTTCCTGGAAGGCAAGGAGCTTCCCGGCGTAGCGGCGGCTGACGACAAATAATCGAAGATAGGAAAAGAGGACAACCCAACATGGCTAGAAAGAAGATCATTGCCGGCAACTGGAAGATGAATATGACTCCCAGCCAGGCGGTAGAATTAGTGAATACCTTAAAACCCCTTGTGGTAAATGAAGACGTGGACGTGGTCTTCTGCGTGCCCGCCATCGACATCATTCCCGCGATGGAGGCCGCGAAAGGCACCAACATCCAGATTGGCGCGGAGAATATGTATTTCGAGGAAAAGGGAGCCTATACGGGCGAGATTTCCCCTGCGATGCTTGATGATGTAGGCGTGAAGTACGTCATCATCGGACACTCCGAGAGAAGGGAATATTTCGCGGAGACGGACGTCACCGTGAATAAGAAGGTCCTGAAAGCTTTCGAACATGGCATCACCCCGATCATTTGCTGCGGCGAGACCCTGACCCAGAGGGAACAGGGCATCACCATCGACTTCGTGCGCCAGCAGATCAAGATCGCGTTCTTGAACGTGACGGCAGAGCAGGCGGCAAGCGCCGTCATCGCTTATGAGCCGATCTGGGCGATCGGCACCGGCAAGGTGGCGACCACCGAGCAGGCGGAAGAGGTTTGCAAGGCGATCCGTTGCTGCATCGCTGAGATTTATGATGAGGCGACCGCGGAAGCGATCCGCATCCAGTATGGCGGCTCCGTGTCCGCATCCAGCGCGCCGGAGCTGTTCGCGCAGCCCGATATCGACGGCGGCCTGGTAGGAGGCGCGTCCTTGAAGCCGGATTTCGGCGCGATCGTCAACTACAACAAATAAGCGGCCAAGCGCACGCACTAAAGGGCAGGGATTCCAAGGCGGGATTCCTGCCTTTTTCGTTTGCGATTCTTTACATTTCCCATAAAATTTGCTATACTTGATGGGAAAATAAGCCACCTAAGTCGCCTGGCGCATCAAGGATTGCCAGGATGCGCCCGCGGTAAGCGTAAGAAAGGACGTCGAGATGATCTTCCAATGTAAGAACTGTGGCGGCAACGCGGTATATAGCCCGGAGAAGAAAGCGATGTATTGCCCTTATTGCGATAGCATAAACAGCGCGCAGCGTAGGGATTCCCAGGGAGATATCCGCATTTGCCCGAATTGCGGCGGTGAAATCATGGTGGAGGAGCACACCAGCGCGACCCGCTGCCCCTATTGTGACAATTACATCATCTTGAACGAAAGGGTGGAAGGCGCCAATGAGCCGCACCTGATCATTCCATTCCAATATAGCCTGGAGATGGTGAAGAAGCTGATGCGGGAGAAGTTCTCCAAGTGCATCTTCGCCCCGACGGACTTCTTGTCGGAAGCCAGGCTGAATACGATGGAGGGCGATTACGTGCCTTTCTGGCTCTATGATTACGGCGTGAACTGCCAGTACCATGGCGAGGGGCGGAAAGTCAGGGTCTGGACCAGTGGGGATACGGAATATACGGAGACCAGCGTGTACGACATTTATCGGGACATGGACGTGGATTTCGAGAAGATCCCGGCGGATGCCTCCCTTAGGATGCCGGACGATGTCATGGACCTGATGGAGCCGTACCAGTATGGGCAGCTGCAGCCGTTCCAGCCGGAATACCTTTCTGGCTTTTTCGGGGAAAAATATAATATGCCTCCGGAGCAGGTGGAGGGGCGTGCCAAGGCCAAGATGGAGGAGGATGCCAACAAACTGCTTCATGGGACCATAACAGGCTATGGAAGCCTGATCAACCGAAGCCAGAGCATCCAGGTCGGCAGCCAGAGCGCCGACTATGGGCTGTTGCCCGTGTGGGTCTACACCTACCAATACAAAGATCAGATGTATCCGTTTTACATAAATGGGCAGACGGCGAAGATCGTGGGCAAGGTGCCCGTCTCCGCCGCCAAGGTCTGGGCTTATGGGGCGACCCTGTGGGCGCTTTTAACGGCGATCTTGGCCATGGTCTATGGCATGTTGATGATGTAGGCTTAAAGGTATCGTTTCGGATTGGGAAAGGGCCGTGCGTGGCGCGGCGCGTGAGGGATTGGATATGACGGAGAAAGAATGGAAGGCGGAATCCAGGAAACAATATTTTCATTATTTTAGGTTTTTATTCCTTGCCTTTGGCCTGGTGCTTGTCGCGTTCGTGGCGTCCCTTATCTATCGGGGCATGAAAGGGGAGGAGGAAAGGGGCAATGACAGCGCCCCGAAAGAGCGCGTATATGATTATGCCGATGTGTTAAGCGACGAGGAAGAGGAGGACCTGCGGGACCTGATCGCCCGGAAAGAGGAGGAAGCGCACTGCGACCTGGTGATCGTGACCACCTATGAGCCGGTCGGGGAGCGCCCCTACGACAGGGAAGCCTCTCTGCAGGTGATGGCGGATGACTTCTATGACGACAACCTGTTTGGTTATGACAAGGTACACGGGGACGGCGCCCTTTTGATGGATAACTGGTACGAAGGGCAGATGGCGACCTGGCTTTCCACCTGCGGAAGCGTCTATGAGAAGTTCGGGGACCGGGATATTGACGAAGTGCTGGATGCCGTATATGCTTACATCAACGTAAGCCCGTACCAGGCTTACAAGGCGTTCGTCATAACGTGCGCCGACAAGATGTCCAAGCCCAGCGGTTTATGGTTCTTCCCGGTCTTGATCTTGTTGGGGCCGATGGTCGCCATGCTCCTGTTCGTGGCGGTCAAGCTGAAAGCCCCCATCGGCGAGGATACCGTGCCGATAGCGGCTTACGTGGTCGGCGGCAGGCCCAGGATGCGGGCCCAGTCGGACCAGCTTGTCAACCGTATCGTGACCCATCGCGCCATTCCCAGGCCGGAAAGCCATTCCGGCGGCGGTGGCGGCGGAGGCGGCCATGTCAGCAGCGGCGGCGTC
>CANPWC010000091.1 GCA_947581905.1 uncultured Acetatifactor sp. | reverse complement strand
CAGGGCCAGGCTTTCATCCATTGGCAACAGAAAGAAGCCGAACCTTGCAATGCCCTGTTTCTCCCCTAAAGCGCTTCGGATCGCCTGTCCCAGGACGATTCCCACATCCTCCACCGTATGATGGCCATCTACCTGCAAATCTCCCGCGACCTGGCAATCCAGGTCAAAAAAGCCATGTTTTGCAAACCCCTCCAACATATGGTCGAAAAAACCGATTCCGGTATGGACGTTGGACTTGCCGCTCCCATCCAGGTTAAGGGAGAGCGTGACATCCGTTTCTTTCGTTTTCCGGTGAAGTGTACATTTTCGTTCCATCGTTTCCTCATTCCTGCGCCTATCCGCCGTCTGGCGGCATGCGCCAAAAGTTATCCACAATTTTGCTTGATTTTTTGACCAATGTGGTCAACTTGACTATTACAGTCAATCTCTTCTTCCTTTTCAAAACGGGCCTGGATGCTGTTGGCATGGGCCCCCAAGCCCTCGCTTAGGGCAAAAAGCTCTATTTCCCGGTGCACGCGCTCCAGGGCTTCCCGTGAATAGGAAATGATGCTGGTCTTCTTTTGGAAATCATCCACGTTTAACGGGGAGAAAAACCGCGCCGTCCCATTGGTTGGAAGGATATGGTTCGGTCCCGCGAAATAATCCCCCAAGGGCTCACAGGAGGACTCTCCCAGGAAAATGGCGCCGGCGTTGCGGATCCGGGTCATCACGTCAAAAGGATCCTTCATTAGGATCTCCAAATGCTCGGAAGCGATCTCATTGGCGGCATCAATGGCATCCTTTCGGTCTTTTGCCAACAGGATGAAGCCGTATTGGTCCAAGGACTTCCTAAGGATGGCGCTCCTTTCCATTTGCGGAACCAGGTGCTCAATCCAATCCGATACCGCATGGACCAAGTCCAAAGAAGTCGTGATCAGGATGGCGCTCGCCAGTTCATCATGCTCCGCCTGGGACAACAGGTCGGATGCCACATACTTGGGGTTCGCCGTCTCATCCGCCAACACCAAAATCTCGCTGGGCCCCGCCACGGAATCGATGCTGACATGTCCGTAGACCGCCCTCTTTGCCAAAGCGACGAAAATATTGCCCGGACCGGTGATCTTGTCCACTTTCGGGATGGATTCCGTGCCAAAGGCCATGGCGGCGATGGCCTGTGCCCCGCCTACCTTATAAATCCGGTCCGCTCCGGCGATATCAGCCGCGACCAAGGTGCCGGGGTTCACCTTCCCTTGCGCGTTGCAGGGGGTGGTGATCAGGATGTCCCTCACCCCTGCCACCTTGGCAGGGATCACATTCATCAACAGGCTGGAGGGGTAAGCCGCCTTCCCGCCCGGCACATATACGCCGGCCCGTTCGATCGGCTGGATCTTCATCCCCAGGATGGTGCCGTCCTCCCTGGCATCGAACCAACTGTTACGCAGCTGCTTTGCATGGAACGCCTGAATGTTTTGCGCGGCATGGCGGATGACTTCTACCAAGGCCGGATCCACCTGCCGATACGCCTCTTCGATTTCTTCCCGTCCCACAAGGAGCGTATCGGGCGTATGGGCGAAATGGTCGAATCGCAGCGTATATTCAAACAATGCCGCATCCCCCCTGGACTGTACGTCTTTCAGGATGGCATTCACCGTCTCTTCATACTGGCCATAATGGCTGGGGCTGCGTTTCAGCAATTCCTTCTTAAGCCCCACCCTGGTTTCTTCATTTAATGTAATGATCCTCACGCTAAGTTTCCTCTCAATCTCATGATCAATCCCTTGATCCGCTCCGTCTCCATCCGCAGGCTCACCGGATTGACGATCATCCTGGCGGATAAGGGGCAAATGACTTCCAAGACCTCCAGGCCGTTTTCCTTAAGGGTCCCTCCGGTCTCCACGATATCCACGATCACGTCGGACAAGCCCACCAACGGGCCTAACTCCACGGAGCCGTTCAGTTTGATGATATCCGCCGTCTGATCTTTTTTATTGTAAAAATAATCTTTCGCGATGTTCGGATATTTGCTCGCCACGCGGATCCGTTCATGGTGCAGGAGGCGCTCCCTTGCTGACGCAGGGCCGCACACGCACATGCGGCATTTCCCGATCCCTAAGTCCAGCACTTCGTATACGTTCCGGTTCTCCTCCAGGATCGTATCCTTTCCAGCCACCCCGATATCCGCCGCTCCATATTCCACATAAGTGGGCACGTCCGGCCCTTTCGCCAGGAAAAGGCGAAGCTTCAATTCCTCATTGACGAAGATCAGCTTCCTGGTAGCCTTATCCTGCATTTCCCGACATTCAATCCCTACCTTGCCGAGAAGCTTAAGCGTCTGTTCCGCCAGCCTGCCCTTGGTCAAGGCAAAGGTTAAGTATCTGTCCGTTTCCATCCTCATTCGGCCCCCTTTGCCGTAAGCGGCACAAGCTCCACGGCTTCCCCCCGCATCCGTCTGTCTTTTGCCTCCAAAAGCTTCTCCCCGAAATCATCGCTTCCATAGTAAACCGTGGACTTCTTTACCGGAATCTCGATCGCCACTTTCTGGCGGTTCAGCGCCTCCAGCAAGTCATCCACCACGATGGCGAAGCCGATCGCTGGCGCGTCCTTGCCGAACTGATGCAGCAGGTTGTCGTACCGGCCCCCCTTCACGATGGCGTCCCCTACCCCATAGGTATAGGCACGGAAGATGATTCCCGTGTAGTAATGGTACTTGCTTAAGATCGCCAGGTCAAAGGTCACATACTCCTCCACCCCATACAGCTTTAAGACCTCATAAAGCTTCTTCAGGCGCTGTATGGCTCCCAGGGACCTGGGATTTTTTACCATCCCCTCGGCCTCCTCCAAGGAATTTCTGTCCCCGAACATATCGGCGGTCCTTAAGAGGATGCTAAGGTAAGGCTCTTTCACATTCCTTTCCAGCAAAAGCTCCTGGGCGGCGAAGAAATTCCTGCCGGAAATATGGTCGCGAAGCCTGTTTTCCGTTTCCTCGTCCAGGCCGGCTTCCTCACACAGCCCTTTGAAATATTCCATATGCCCGATGCTGACCTGGAACTGCTCCAAACCTACGCTCCTCAAGGCTTCGATGACCAGGCTGACCATCTCGCCGTCCGCTTCCACGCAGCCGTCCCCAATGAGCTCCGCCCCGATCTGCGTCACCTCCTTAAGCTTCCCCTGCAGGTTGGAGGTGTTGGTGAATGTGTTGCCCAGATAAGTAAAACGGATGGGACGGGAATCCTCTCGATCGTACTTGGCCGCGCAGCGCGCTATGGACGGCGTGAAATCCGGCCGCAGCACCAGGGTGTTGTTTTCCTTGTCAAAAAACTTATAGAGCTCCTTGCTGGGGGTGGTGCCCACTTCCTTGGAAAACACGTCGAAGAATTCAAACGTGGGCGTCTGGATGGATTCGTATCCGTAACGCCTGACGACTTCCTCCAGGCGCTTTTCCACCGACAGCTTCCTCTCATATTCCACCCCATAGATGTCTCGTACGCCCTCCGGGGGATGCAGCATGTATTTTCCCTGCGAAGCGCCCCTAGACGCATAAGGGCTGCCTAACGGGCCTTTTCGCGTATTCGATGTATTCCTGTCCATATTCCTCCTAACAGCCATCCGCCAGATTGCTTTCGTGAATTAACGTGATATCACGATGACGCAAAATCAAATAGTACTATATCAAAAACAGGAACCGCTGTCAATAGTCCCTGTCCTCTAAATCCTTTTGGAGCATATCCAGGTAAGGGACCAGGATGCCGTGCCGCTTCGGCAAGACATATTCCGGGTTCAATTCATCAAAGCGGAAGCTTTTCCTGCCTCCTTCCATCGCCCGGTCCCAGAAATAGCGCAACATTTCGTAAGGCAGATAATAAAACAGGTCCCGATGGGTATAGAAAATAAGGAAAAAGGCGATTCCGCCCTGCTTCTCAAACTTCCGCATGAACTCCACCTGATGTTCATGGATGTTCTGCAGGGAAAAGGTATCCTCCGCGCACTCCTTGGCATCGAAGCAGACCGGGATCCCCTGGACAGCCCCGATATAATCGACGGTGCTTTTCTGACCAAAGTAAGCCAAGGTGATCTGGCGGTGCTCTTTATCCATTTTCACCGGTGTGATGGGCGTAGGGATCTTCTGGATCAAGGCCAACCCATTCTCTTCGTATTTTTCGTTGGTCCGATTGACCATGTCCTCCAGGGTGGAGCCCCTAAGCCCCCTCGAATTCCAGGTAGCCATGCTTTCCTCCATGCGCCCCGCGCAACCTGCCCTAGCGCAAGGACTCCTTCGTTTCCTGTTCCAAGATTTTTGAAAAATTTTCCGGCAAAGGCGCTTCCAGGATGCGTCCGCCCAAAGCGGACAAAGGCCCGGATTGCGGCGGAAATTCCAGCCGTCCCGCATGCAGGAGTTGGCAGATAAGCCCATATTTCATCCGATAAGAGGCATTTACCTTGGGATCCCCGTATTTCGGGTCCCCGACCAAAGGATGCCCCAGGCTTGCCAAATGGGCGCGGATCTGATGGCTCTTGCCGGTGATCAGCTCCACTTCCAGCTCCGTCACGTCCTGCCCCCTTGCCAAGACCTGGCAGGCGGTCCGAATCAGGGCGGCTCCCTTCGTTTTTTCGGTTGAAACACTGACACGGTTCGTCTTCTCATCCTTGGACAGGTAAGCCTGTGCCGTAAACCCCTCCCCCACCGTGCCGGCCACCAGGGTCCGATAGAATTTGCGAAGGCTTCTCTCCCGTAAGAGCCTGGACAACTCCCGGCTTCCCGCCAGGGTCTTGCCGCACAGCACAAGCCCGCTGGTGTTGCGGTCCAGGCGGTTGCAGACGGAAGGGATAAACAGCTTCCATTTGTCCAGATCCATTTCCCCACGCTCAAGGAGATGGCCGAGGAACCATTCATTTAAGGAAAGGTCTCCCTCAGACGCCTTTTGGCTTAAGAGTCCGGCCGGCTTGTTTAGGACCGCCACATGGTCGTCTTCATAGACCACCTGGACTCCCTGCAGGATCCGGTAAGCGTTCCGATACGCCTCAAAGGCATCCTCTTCGGCGTATCCTTCCTTTCCGGCATTTCCCTGGGAAAATTTTTCAAACGTTTCATCGGAAAAATAAAGCTTTACCTCGTCCCCGGACTTCAGAAGTTCATTTCCCTGGGCTTTCCCCCCATTTAGGACGATGTTTTTCTTCCGCAGCATTTTATAAAGGAAAGCGTTTGGCGCTTGGGGCAGGATGCGGCGCAGGAATTTGTCAAAACGCTGCCCCTCCTGGTCGACGCTTATGGTGAATTGCCGCATGGTGCCGCTCCTTTCGTATCAGGTCCGCGTAAGACGCGCCTGGTTCCCTGTTTACAGGGAAACGCTCTTCAAGGTATTGATGATCCCTTGGGTTCGTCCCTCTTCCGCTTCCAGCTCCCGCAGCGCGTTCAGGCGCTGCGTGTATTTCCCCAGGTCATGGAACACTTTCACGGTCACATTCTGAAACCCATCAGCCTGTAGGATGCCGTCGATATGCTTGTGGAACGCGTTCTCGTCAAACTTGTCGTCTTCCGTGTAACCGCAGACCGTGTTGCCCCGCACCACCAGGTGTCCCACGTTAAAATTGACGGAATAAGAAGTGAACACCATGTCATAAAGCTCCGCCAAGCCCTTGGCGATGGGCGCGATCTTGTCAGCCGCCGCGTCGCTTAAGGAAGAGAAGCGCAAGTACAAGATGGCGCTGACCGCGCTTTTGCTGGCCGGCAGGCAGCCCAGGATGGCCACGACCGTAAGGAGGTTCAGCCGCGGGTCCGCGTCCGCCTTGCCCTGGGACAGGTTATAAGACTTCGTGGTATAATATCCAAGGAAGAACAGGGAAAGGGACAGGGCGAAATAGAGGATGGTCCGTGCCAACTCATATTTCTTCTGGGATTTCAGATATCCCCTCTTTCCTTTCGCTTTTTCTGTGGAAAATAATCTGGTCAGGTCCATGCTGCCTCCTATCCATCCGATCGGGCCTTTAGCCCGCTTTCTATTTGTCCCGCTTCTTATTTGTTTCGCTTCCTATTTGTCCCGCTACTTAATTGTCCTACTTCCTATTTGTCCCGCTTCTTCTTGGGATGCACATTACGGATCGTCTTCTTTCGCGCTGCAGCGGGCTTTCCCGCGACCATTGCCGCCTGTTTTGCCTGTTTCGCGGTCCTGCTGGCGGTCCCCGCCTGCCTCCCCGCGGCCATTGCCGCCTGCCCTACCGCCTGTTTCGCGGCTCCTTTGGCGTCCTGTGGGGATTTGCCGGTTTTGCCGCGTTCCGCGTGCGCTTCCGCATGGCGGGGGCGTATCAGGCACTTCGGCCCATATCCGATCAGGTCGGCCCGGCCAGCCCTTTGCAAGGCTTCATAGACCAAATCATAATTCTTCGGGTCACGATATTGGATCAATGCCCTCTGCATGGCTTTCTCATGCGGATTGCGGCATACATACACCGGCTTCATGTCCCTCGGGTCCAAGCCCGTATAATACATGACGGTGGACAAGGTGGACGGGGTGGGATAGAAATCCTGCACCTGTTCCGGCATATAGCCAAGGTCCCGCAGGTACTCCGCAAGCTCCACCGCTTCTTTTAACGTAGATCCCGGATGGGAGGACATCAGGTATGGGACCAGGAATTGTTCCTTGCCAAGCTCTTGGTTGAGCCGCTTGAATTTCGCCACGAAACGGTCGTAGACCTCCCGCTTCGGCTTGCCCATCCTGGCAAGCACCACGTCGGAAATATGCTCCGGCGCCACCTTAAGCTGGCCGCTGACATGGTATTCCACCAATTCCCGGAAAAAGGAATCGTCCGCATCCGCCAAAAGATAATCGAACCGGATGCCGGAACGGATGAAGACCTTTTTCACGCCAGGCAGGGCGCGCAGCTTCCGAAGCAATTCCAGATAATCCTGGTGGTCCGCCTTTAAATTGGGGCAGGGCTTCGGGAACAGGCATTGGCGGTCTTTGCAGACGCCGAGCTTTAGCTGCTTCTCACAGGACGGATGGCGGAAATTGGCCGTCGGTCCCCCTACATCATGGATATAGCCCTTAAAGTCCGGATCTTTGGTCAGCATCCTCGCTTCCGCCAGGATGGATTCATGGCTCCTTGCCTGGACCGTCCTCCCCTGATGGAACGTCAGCGCGCAGAAACTGCAGCCGCCAAAACACCCCCGGTTGCTGACCAGGGAAAACTTGATCTCGGCGATGGCCGGCACCCCTCCCTTTTCCTCATAAGAGGGATGATAGGTCCGCATATAGGGCAGGGCGTAGATATCATCCATTTCCTGCATGCTAAGGGGCGGGCTGGGAGGGTTCTGCACCACATAGGTCCCGCCCGGATATGGCTCGATCAAGGGCTTGCCGGTACAGGAATCCGTGTTCCGGTACTGAATGGCAAAGCTTCTCGCATAAGCCTGCTTATCTTCTTTCATTTCGCTGTAGGAGGGAAGCAGGATGCCCTCATAGACGCCGCTTATCTCTTTCGTTTTATATACCGTCCCGGCGACGAACGTGATATCCTTCACGTCCATTCCGCTTGCAAGGGCGTCCGCGACCTCCACGATGGACTTCTCCCCCATCCCATAGGAGACCAGGTCCGCCTGGCTGTCTAAAAGGATGGAACGTTTAAAGCCATCTGACCAATAATCATAATGTCCCAGCCTGCGCAGGCTGGCTTCGATGCCGCCCAGGATGATGGGGACCTGCCGATAGGATTTCCGGATCAGGTTGCTATAGGCCACGGCGGTGTGGTCCGGACGCCTGCCCATTTCCCCGCCGGGCGTATAGGCGTCGCTCTTCCTGCGCTTCTTGGACACCGTATAGTGGTTGACGCAGCTGTCCATATTGCCGGAAGATACCAGGAACGCCAGGCGCGGCTGCCCTAAGAGGCGGATGCTTTCCTCGCATTTCCAGTCGGGCTGGGAAATGATCCCTACGCTATAGCCGTGCGATTCCAGGACGCGGCTAATGATGGCCGGGCCAAAAGAGGGGTGGTCCACATAAGCGTCCCCTATGACATATACAAAATCCAGTTGCTTGATCCCACGCTCTTCCATATCCTGCCTGGAAATCGGCAAAAACCCTTCGTTTCCCAAAACGTCCCTCCCGTATGCGTCAGGCTTCCTCCCAAAGGCCGCAAAAATCGTCTATGTAATAATCCGCCAAGCTGGCTTTCTCTTCCCGCTGGGCGATGGAATACGCATCGTCCACCGCACAGACCCGCATCCCGGCCCGCTTTCCGGCCAAGATCCCCGGTATGATGTCCTCGAATACCAGGCACCTGGCAGGGTCCACGGATAATTGCCTTGCCACCGCCAGATAGATGTCCGGCCAAGGCTTCCCCCGTTCCACGTCGCACCCGGTCATGATGCAGTCAAAATAATGATGCAGGTGATGGACCTCGGCAATGTTTTCCACCAGCTGCCTGGAATTGCTGGTGGCGATCCCCAATAGGATGCCCCGCTTTTTGCAGCCTTTCAGAAATTCATACACCCCTTTTTTCAGGGGGACCTCATTCAGGTACTTATCCCAGGCCATGCGGTTCCAATCCGCCTTGATCTGCTCCAGGGAATCCGGGATCGCGAACTTCTCCTTAAAATAAACGGCGGTTTCGGAAAAGCTCATGCCCTCGATCTGGGACTGCAGGTCGTTCGGCAGATCGATGCCGAACCGCCCTAAATACGCGATATCAATGTCACGCCACATCCACATGGAATCCACCAGGGACCCGTCCAAGTCAAAGATGACGGCCTTAAGGCCCTCCAACATGCTATTCAAGCTTCTCATCCTCTCTTTAACATCCGCCCGAAACGCGATAGCTACATAAGTCCCACCGCACCTTTAAGGGCTTGCAATTCTTCCTCAGTGAGTTCACGGAATTGCCCGGGGGCAAGGCTCTCATCCAGGCGTAAGGGGCCTACACAGATCCGTTTCAATTCCAAAACCTCGTTGCCAACCGAAAACAGCATCCGCTTCACCTGATGGAAGCGCCCCTCATGCAGCGTAAGGAGGATGCGGTCCGGTTCCAGGACTTCCACCTTTGCAGGCAGGGTCGGTTTCTCATCCCCGATATCCACTCCCTCCTCCAACAG
>CANPWC010000090.1 GCA_947581905.1 uncultured Acetatifactor sp. | reverse complement strand
GCTTTTGTCAGGGCTGTCCGTGGACCGGCTTGGGGTGGAAGCGGCACAGGCTGGCTCGACCGTGACGGTGCAGGACCATGCTTACCGGTATTTTTACCAACAGTTGACGGAGCCTGCCAAGAAGCTTTATGACGCCATGTACCAGATGTACATCTTGGGCATTTTCCAGAAGGGGGAGGATTATTCCCTTTCCGACAATGGCTATGTCACGGCGGAACAGCTTAGGGGCTTTACCATGGGGGATAATCAGTTGCTGAATGATTACGGCGCCGCCAGGGACGCGTTCCAGAACGATTATCCAGACGTTTTCTACGTGGACTATTCCAATCTTTCCATCCGCGTCGTCCAGGATAAGAAAGGCGGCCTGCACGGCTATTTGGGCATCGGCAGGGAGAAATCTTACCTGCTTGCGGGCTTTACGGCGGAGAACATTCCCGGCTATATCAGCCAGTACGAGGAAAAGATCGACAGCATCACATTTAATGCCCTCGCGTCCTCCCAGGGGAGCACGGCCGAGGAGGCGCAGGTGGGTTATGTGCATGACTATCTCGTGAAAAACATGATTTATAAATACGAGGACCAGGTCACGGACCCGAACTGTAATGCCAGGACCGCCTTCGATGCGCTGATCTATGGGGAAGGCGTCTGTGAAGCTTACACCAGGGCGTTCAAGGCGGTGCTGGACCGCCTGGGCATCCCTTGCGTCTGCATCAGCGGCGTGTACCGTCCCAATGAAAGGGTGAACGAGGAGCATATCTGGAACGCGGTCCAGATGGAAGGGACCTGGTACGGGGTGGATGTGACCCACGACGACCCGACCAACAGGGCTTGGACCGAGAAGAACAGCGGACATGAGACCAGGGAATATTACCTGGTGGGCGACTTGGACCTGGGAGGGCACCATTATCCCAGCGGCTACATGTCCGGGGCGATGTTTGAATTCCATTATCCCCAGTTGGGATTGGAGGCCTACCGGGAGTCTTACTTCGCGGCCGACGAAGACCTTAAGGTCAAGGTGGTCAAGGGGTATAACACGGAGGACTGGAGCGAGGGAGACGTCCTGGAAGAAGGGACGTTCTGCTTAAGCTACCGCGGCAAGAATTATACCCAGAACGCGGCGGACGGCTATTACCTGATCGCGAAGTATTTCACGTATTCCCCGGGGACGGATACCTGGAAAGTGAGCGACTGGAGCTACTTGGATCCCTGGCTTTACAGCTATAATGACCAGGAGACGGCGCTCCAGTTTGAACCGAAGGATGCGATGGAGGGCTTGGGAAATTACCTGTGCCTCGCGCTGCCCCAGGTGAAGAAGGCGCAGTTCGCCGTGACGACGATCGCTCCCACGTTCAACCATGATATGAGCGAAAAGGAGTTGATCGCCGCCCTGAAGGACGATGGGGCTTTTTACAAGGGGAACCCGGCCCTGTTAGACATCATGACGGAGGAGATCGAGAACCAATGGGGAGGATATGTGGCCCCGCCTTATCCGAAGAAGGCGGAACCTTACCAGGCAGGCTGCCTTTCCATTGGAAGCACTTACCACATGGTGTTTGAATTTGACGACCAGCTCATCGCGAAGGAAGGGGAGGCGCTGGACGTCCTCGTCAATGACGCGGAGAGCCTCAACACGGATAAGAACGCCTGCACCGGAGCGCAGTACAGCAAGATTGAGCATGTCTCTTTCGACGGGGTCTCAACGGTTTCCTTTGATTTCACCCCCAGCCAGATGTTCGCGGATGAAAGCTGCATGTACAGCCTGGTGGTAAAGGGCCTTGTGGGGCAAAGCAGCGGCAAAGCGCCAATCCCCATGACATATCTTGCCTGTTATCCCTGCAGCGTCTGCGCTTACAAGTCCCAGGGCTTTGACTGGAACATTTACGGGCAACCCCAGCTTTTGGATGCTTCCGGGTTTGACACGGACGGCTGGCAGGCGGAAGACATGGACACCGGGGAGGTTTCTTCGGTGGATATCACGGACAAGATCTCCCATCGTCTGACCCTGGTGACGACGCAGCCCTCCGAGGTGCTGTCCAACCAGATGTTGGACGTCCTGGAAAACAGCCAATATTCGGACGAGTTCGAGAAAGCGACCGCTACGCAGACCTATAACATCAAGCTGACCTTGTGCAAGGCGCAGATCATCAACACGGGCCAGGGCGTCCGCGTCTCTGTCGGCTTCCCGGCGGGGACCACATATGACGATTTCGCGACCAAGGGGACGCTGCATTTCAAGGCGTACCATTACCTGGTCGATCCTAAGACCAACCAGTTGACCGGGGAAGTGGAAGAAATCCCGGTTACGGTGACGCCTTATGGATTGATCTTGACCGTCACCTCATTCAGCCCTTTCACCATTACGGCGGTGGAAGGCGCCCAGACGGACCCGAACAGCTCCATCGTGCTGGTAAGCTCTGAGAACGGCGGCTTCCAGGACGAGGCCGGACAGGCGTTGGACGGCGTCAAGGGCACGCTGTCGCTTAAGCCCGGCGAGTCCAAGACCGTCAAGGTCGTCCCCATGGATGGGTATGAAATTGATGAAATCTGCATCAATGGCGTAAAGCAGGATGTGGAAGACGCGGCCGGCGTAAGCCTTACCCTGGATTCTGCGTCCTTGGAGAAGCAGTCTATCGTAAGCGCGACGTTCGTTGCTTCGGCCGCGCATGAATTGGAAGAGGAGCGCGGGGAAGACCATTATGTGGCGACCCCGGCGACCATTACCATGAAACAGAAAGAGTTGTCCGTGGAAACGGGCGGCACGCTGACCATTGACCCTGAAGTCACGACTTACGAGGGAGAACACAGCTATCAGTGGTATAAGGATGGAACCGCCTTAGCGGCGGATACGTCCAAGACCCTTAGCGTTTCCCCTGTGGCAAAACAGTACGCCGGGGAATACCAGCTTGTGGTGACGACCACGTTCCATTCCCATACCGTGGAAGCAAGGAGCGAGGTTTGCAAGGTTACGGTAACGGATCCGGTCGTCCAGGAGGAAGCGGGCGAGCCGGAACCGGGGCAGACGCAGACCGGGAATGATGGCGATGCAGGAGAAGACGCAGCCCAGGGAACGGAGGAAGCCGGTGGCACGGATTCGCCGCAAGAGGGGCAGGGCGCCGGTGGCACGGGTTCGCCGCAAGAGGGGCAGGAAGCCGGTGGCACGGGTTCGCCGCAAGAGGGGCAGGGCGCTGATGGCGCACAGGATCCCCAGTTGGGTGGCGGCCAGGCGGTACCTCCGGAAGACGGCCAGCCTTCGCAGCCGGAAGCCGGACAAGGGACAGACACAACACAAGAGTCCCAGCCTGGGGACGGCCAGGGGACGGCAGGCTCTGCGGATGGGACGACGCCTGGAATGGTTCCCCCGGATACGCCTCATGAGGAATTTGTCGAGGTGCAGCTGGACGATGGGGGCGCGGACGGCGCAAGCCCGGATACCTCGGACGGCTTTGAGCCTGTCAGCATCGTGGTCTTCTTAGCCGCGTTAGCCATGGTCGCAGGCGCCCTGTCCAAATGGCGGATCGATAAGAGGAAAAGATAATGGACGAGAAGGAATGGGACGTTTTGGCGAGGATCCAGGAGCGGTTCCAGAAGCTGAGCAAGAACCATAGAAGGCTTGCAGACTATATCCTGGCCCATTCTGACCAGGCCGTGTTCCTAACGGCGGCGGGCCTCGGCGGACAGCTTGGGATCAGCGAATCCACGGTGGTCCGCTTCGCCCGCGCGGTAGGTTACGACGGTTATCCACAATTCCAGGAGGCTTTGCGGGAGCATTATACGCAAGGCCTCCTGGCCGCTGGAGGAAAGGATGGGGACGGCCCT
The DNA here is from genome assembly GCA_947581905.1 of uncultured Acetatifactor sp. Lineage (GTDB taxonomy): Bacteria > Bacillota > Clostridia > Lachnospirales > Lachnospiraceae > Acetatifactor. The sequence continues at coordinate 5,342 of CANPWC010000090.1, read as the reverse complement.
GTCCCGGAAGAATTAGCCTGGGTCGTAAACAGCGACACGGAAAAGCTGAAAAGCATGGCAGGAAGCATTGACGCCGCGTCCTTTGATGCCGCGGTAAAGGATATCCTGGAAGCGGAAACCGTGTATGTGATGGGGCTTAGGGGCTCCCAGCCCGTGGCTTCCTTCCTTTTTTATTATTTGAATATGATACGCCCGCATGTGGTGATGGTAAGGACGACGGAAAGCGGGGAAGTATTGGAGCAATTGCTTCGGATCGGACCGAAGGACTGTTTCGTGGGAATCAGCTTCCCTCCTTATTCCATGCATACCCTGAAAGCCATGGAATTTGCCAATGACCGCAACGCAAGGGTCATCGCGGTCACGGATGACGCGCATTCCCCGATGAACCTGTATTCTTCCTGCAACCTGTTTGCCAGAAGCGACCTGACGACGGTGATGGGCTCCCTTGTCGCGCCCATGAGCCTGGTCAACGCTTTGCTCGTGGCCATGTATCGGAGGCGTCCGGAGGAAGTAAGGCGCTATTGGGAAGACCTGCAGGATGTGTGGGAGAATTATCGGGCGGATGGAAAAGATGAGATCAATATGATTGACGGGGAAGCTTTGGACGGATAAGCCCAAAGCCTCGTTATAGGTGGGAAATGAGGAATGTGGTCGTCGTAGGCGGCGGCGCTTCCGGCATGATGGCGGCAATCGCCGCCGCAGACGCGGGAAGCAGGGTCTGTCTGTTGGAAAAAAATGAAAAACTGGGGAAAAAGCTTTTCATTACCGGAAAGGGAAGGTGTAACGTGACCAATGCCGGGGATGGGGATGCTTTCTTCGCCAATGTGGTAAGGAACCCGAAGTTCCTCTATAGCGCTTTCTATGGCTTTGACAACCGTTGCGTCATGGATTTGCTGGAACGGGCCGGCTGCCGCCTGAAAGTGGAAAGGGGGGATCGGGTCTTTCCTGTTTCGGACCATTCTTCGGACGTGATCGGGGCCTTGGAGCGGGAACTAAGGAAAAGGAACGTCTCGGTACGCCTTATGACCGAGGTGAAAGAGATTGTAAGCCACCCTTATGGGACGGGGGATGGGCGGCGCGTATCCGGCGTCTTGCTGCAATCCGGCGAGATGGTCCGTGCGGATGCCGTCATCGTCGCCACGGGCGGCTTATCCTATCCGTCCACCGGCTCTACCGGAGACGGGTATTGTTTTGCCGCCGCGGCCGGACACCGCCTGGTGGACATGGACCCCTCCCTTGTCCCCCTGGTCGCCGCTGAGGGCTGGTGCAAGGACCTGATGGGGCTTTCCTTAAAAAATGTGTCCGTGCGCCTCATGAAGGGGAAGCACGAGGTTTATGGCGGCTTCGGGGAAATGTTGTTTACGCACTTCGGCGTCAGCGGCCCCCTGATCTTAAGCGCCAGCAGCTATTATGTACAGGAAAGGGATCGGCAAAGGCGTAAGAGGGGCAAGGACGCCCAGGATGTCGAAGAGCCTTTCCGCCTGCTGATCGACTTAAAGCCCGCGTTGGACGAGGAACAGTTGGACCGCCGCCTGATGAGGGATTTTGAAGAAAACCATGGCAAGCAGTTTAAGAACGCGTTGAACGCTTTGTTCCCCGCCCGGCTGATCCCCGTCATGGTGGGCCTGTCCCAGATTTCGCCGGAACGCAAGGTCCAGGAGGTTACGAAGAAAGAGCGGAAAGCATTCGGAAGCGTCATAAAGAACCTGCCTCTTACGATCGTTGGGACGAGGGACTATAACGAGGCCATCATCACCAAGGGAGGCGTGGATATCAAAGAGATAAACCCCTCGACCATGGAGTCGAGAAAACTAGAGGGCTTGTACTTTGCCGGGGAAGTGTTGGATTTGGACGCCTTGACGGGCGGCTTCAACCTGCAGGTCGCCTGGTCTACCGGGCATCTGGCGGGAGAAAGCGCCGGGGCGGAAAGGAGTGGTCATGAGTTATAATGTTGCGATCGATGGCCCTGCCGGGGCGGGCAAAAGCACGGCTGCCAAGGCGGCGGCCGCGAAGATGGAAATGATTTATGTGGATACAGGCGCCATGTACCGTGCCATCACGGTCTTTTTGCTTCGGGAGGGCGTGGACTTAAAGGATGAGCAAGCGGTGGCGGCAAGCTGCGAAAGGGCGCATGTCACCATAAAATACCTGGATGGCAGGCAGGTGGTCTTTTTAAATGGGGAAAATGTGAACGACCTGCTTCGTACGCAGGAGGTCAGCCGGATGACTTCCGTGGTGAGCGCCCTGCCCTGTGTGCGGGAAAAGCTGCGCTCCCTGCAGCAGGATCTGGCGGCGGAGAATGACTGCATCATGGATGGGAGGGATATCGGCACCTGCGTCCTGCCGAACGCCGACGTGAAGATCTTCCTCACTGCCAGCAGCGCGGTGCGGGCGAAGAGGCGTTATGACGAATTGACGGCGCGAGGGGAGGCATGCGACCTGGCTAAGATCCAGGCGGATATCGAGGAACGTGACGATAGGGACATGCACCGGAGCGTCTCTCCCTTGGTTCGGGCAAAGGACTCCGTCCTGCTGGATACTTCCGATATGGACATCGACCAGGTGGTTGGACGGATCGTTTCCCTCTGCCATCGGGCATAGGGCAGGAAAGGAAGGCGGAAATGGAAATCAGGCTGGCCAAGAGCGCGGGATTCTGTTTCGGCGTGGAACGCGCCGTCAATCTGGTGTATGAACAGGTTGAAACAGGGAAAACTATCTATACCTATGGCCCAATCACCCATAATGACGGAGTCGTGGCGGAACTTGCATCCAAGGGCGTCGTCGTGTTAGAGGGGGAAGAGGAGCTTCGCAGGCTGAAGTCAGGCACCGTGGTCATACGCGCCCATGGCGTGCCGAAACGGATCTACGACCTCATAAAGGAACAGGGCTTGGAGGTCGTTGACGCCACCTGCCCTTTCGTGAAGCGGATCCATACCATTGTGGAGCGGGAAAGCAAAGCCGGGAAGCACATCGTGGTGGTTGGAAACGCCGCCCATCCCGAGGTGGAGGGCATCGTCGGCTGGTGCAGCGGGCCCGTCACCGTGCTGGAAGAGCCTAAGGAAGCGGAAGAATTTTTATTTTCGCTAACAAATCATCAAAAAAATGTCCCAACCCGTCTTTGCGTAGTTGCCCAAACGACATTTAATTACAAGAAATTTCAATATATAGTTGAAATTTTTGGGAAAAAAGGTTACAATGATAGTGTTGTTAATACCATCTGTAGTGCAACAGAGGAAAGACAGACACAGGCACGTGCTATTGCAAGGGAAGCGGACGTTATGCTTGTAATAGGAGGCAGGCACAGTTCCAATACAAGGAAGCTTTATGAGATATGTAGTAAGGAATGTGCACAGACCTATTTTATACAGACACTGGATGACTTGCATTTAGATCTACCTAAAGCTGTTCGACTAGTAGGTATTACTGCGGGTGCTTCCACCCCGAAAAAATTAATTGAGGAGGTTCAAAATTATGTCAGAATTAACTTTTGAACAAATGCTGGAAGATGCATTAAAAACAATACATGCAGGAGAGGTAGTCGAAGGTACGGTTATCGATGTCAAGCCAGACGAGATGGTGTTGAACATCGGATACAAGTCAGACGGTATTCTTACGAAGAATGAGTACACCAACGATGCAAGCGTGGATCTGACCGCAGCCGTTAAGGTCGGCGACCATTTGGAGGTCAAGGTATTAAAGGTGAATGACGGCGAGGGGCAGGTGGTGTTGACCTATAAGAGGCTGGCCGCGGATAGAGGCAATAAGAGGATTGAAGAAGCTTATAATACGAAGGAAGTCCTGAAAGCCCCTGTCACCCAGGTGCTGGACGGCGGCTTGAGCGTGGTCGTGGACGAGGTCCGCATCTTCATTCCCGCCAGCCTGGTATCAGATACGTATGAGAAGGACCTGACCAAATATGCCGGACAAGAGATCGAATTCGTGATCAGTGAGTATAATCCCAAGAGGAGAAGGTACATCGGGGACCGCAAGCAGCTGATCGTGGCCCGCAAGGCACAGCAGCAGAAGGAGCTCTTTGAGAGGATTCATGAGGGAGACGTGGTGGAAGGCGTCGTGAAGAACGTGACCGATTTCGGCGCGTTCATCGATCTGGGCGGAGCGGATGGTCTGCTTCACATTTCCGAGATGTCCTGGGGCAGGATTGAGCATCCCAAGAAAGTGTTCAAGGTAGGGGAGAAGCTGACCGTCCTGATCAAGGAGATCAATGGGAACAAGATCGCCCTTTCCTTAAAGTTCGAGGATGCGAACCCTTGGAAGAACGCCGCCGAGAAATATGCCGTCGGCAAGGTCGTGACCGGCAAGGTGGCGAGGATGACCGACTTTGGCGCATTTGTGGAGCTGGAGCCCGGCGTGGATGCCCTGCTTCATGTGTCCCAGATTTCCAAGGAGCATGTGGACAAGCCGTCCGATGTGCTGAAGACCGGACAGGAGGTCACGGCGAAGATCGTTGACTTTAACGAGGCGGATAAGAAGATTTCCTTGAGCATCAAGGCATTGGCTGCATCCCAGTCTAAGGAAGAGGATGCGGACGTCGTTTCTGTAGACGTGGAAGCGGTAGCCGCCCAGACGGCAGAATAAAGAAATTAGGACAAGGCGCTGTCATACAGCGCCTTGCTTTTTATCGGATAAGGAGGATCCCCTTTTCCCTAGCCCTGCGCATTTCCCCAAGGAGGTGGCGTACGTAAGCGCCGCAGGCCTCCTGGTCGGAAAGGAAGCCCTCCGTCAGCTCGAAATAGCACAGCTTGTCCTTATAATCTTTTCGGAAGCTGGGTTGGAACAGGGGGGCATACTGGGGCAGGTATCGGGAACGCTTCCTGGTATAACAGGTGGCCGGGGTGGCCTGCCTGCGGAATTCCTTCTCTACATAAGAAGCGACGGATTTATGAAGCGCCATATCCTCCAGCGGCAGATAATAATAATCCTTGTGGTTCGGATAATAATATTTTAGTTCGTCTTCCAGGACGGGAGCTTTCAGCATCCCAGCTTGATCTTTCCCGGAGAAGTAACAGCCTTTTCCCGAAAAGGAGACAGGCTTTGGCAGGGCAAGAGGAAGCTGGAGGCAAAAAAGCGCTTCCAGCCCCAGGCTGCCGTCATATTTCCGGTATTCCTGCACCTGCGCTTCCAACGCTTTCGTTTCTTCCCCGAAAAGGGCTTCATAGGAAAGCATGGGCAGGAGGGAAAGGAGCCCTTTCATATCTTCCGCGTTATGGAACAAGAGCATGCGGAGGGCGTCCTGCGAAGGATGGAACACATAGTCGTGATAAACGCGGATCAGGTCTCCTCCAGAGGTGGCATCGACGCGTCCCGTCCCCAGGAATGCCACC
>CANPWC010000089.1 GCA_947581905.1 uncultured Acetatifactor sp. | reverse complement strand
CCTCTGGTTGCCCGACCAGACGCCCGAAACGGTGGGAGACGCCCTGCGCGATCTTAGCCGTTCCTTTCCCGCAATCCATGCCGGAAACCACGCTTCCCTCCCCCACGCTGATGCCGGGGCCGAGGATGCTGTTTTCCACATAGGAACCCTTCCCCACCTTGGCGCAAGGGTGGATCACGCTGTTGTAAACCGCATACCCGTCCGCTTCCCGGACGTTGCTGTTGACCACATTGCTCCAATCCAGGAATTGATAAGCGGAAATCTCCTTCGTCACCAGGCTAAGAAGCTCCTTCGTCGTCCCCAAATGCAGGAACTGGGCAGGAGAAAGGCAGATCAGCTTCATGCGAAACGTATGAAGCGCTTCCCAGATCGCCGTCCTGCATTCCATGAGCTCCGGGCAGGGCGTCCCTTCCGCCGCCTCCTGATAGAAGTCTTCCAGGGTGGAATCCGCCGCCAGGGGATATAAGAAGTCCCCGTAAAAGCTGACGCGGGCTTTCTCATTCACGAAGCGGCGGAACTTCTTTTCATCAAACCTGCGCCCAAGCCTTTCTGCCAAAACCGTCCCTTTCGTCTGCCCATGCCCTTTCGCCTGGCCTGTTTCCTTCGCATGTCCCGCTTCCGGGGAGGGTGAAGAGATCAAAGAAAACAGCGCGGCAAGCAGATCCGCGTCCAGAAGCTGCGCCCCCGTGTCCAGGTCCACTTTGCCGTTTCCGTTGACCGCGCCCGCCGATTCCAGCTGGCTGACCGATTGTTTATGGAGGAAGCGCTTCACATAGTTCGTCCCATCATTCAGGAATACGCCATGGTCCTTGCCCACCGACACGTCCGCCTTGATGGAGATGGCCGCCGCCCCATGGTACTGGAAGTCCAGCTGCAGCGGGTTGAACAGCAAGAGCACATCCCCGGACAGCACCAGCATCCCGCTTTCAAACCTGCCCGCCACGGCGGACATGGAGACAAGGAATTCATCGAACAAGGTGGAGGGGCGGCCGTCCGGCAACAGACGGGGAACCGGGGAAAAGAGTTTGCCGCACACACTGTACTGGGGAACCCGCTTGCTGTCCCCGCCGGAATGGATGACCAGGATCCGTTTGCCGAAGAAGACGGATGCCGTCCCATCCCCATACTCCAGGGACAGGTGCTTCAGCACATTCAAGGTGGCCCCACCGGAGCCCACACGTTTCCCCTCCGGATCTGACAACACAAGGTATTCACAGGAAGAGGAAAGGCAGCCCTGCCGCCTGCGATAAGCAATCTCCTGGCGATAACCGGCCGCCTGCGCCTCATTGGACGCGGTCAGGACGATGAAGTCCCAGCCGCCCCCTTTCTCCAGCCAATTTTGATATTCCTGCCAAGAATCCATATAACTTTGCCGCAAAAAAAGGTTCATCATAGATATCGCTCTCCCTCTTCCTTTTCCCGTAACAGCTTGAGCAGCTTCTTCACTTCTTCGATGTGCTCCTTGCCGCCGATCAGGGTCGCATCCTCCGTATCCACTACCACGACGCCATCCAGCCCTACCAGGGCGATGAGGCGGTCCTTCGCTTCCACGATGCAGTTGCGCGTATCCGCGGATACTACGTTGCCTACAAGGATGTTGTTGTCGTCATCCACGCTCTTGTACCGCTCCATGGCAAGCCAGGAACCTACGTCGTCCCATCCGAACGCGCCAGCCAGGGCATAAATATTCTTCGCTTTCTCCAGGATGCCATAATCGATGGATACGCTTGGCATGGCGCTAAAGGCTTCCCGCAGCACTTCCCGCTCCCGGTCCGTCCCGATGGCCGCCCCGATCCGTCCCAGGCCCTCGGCCACCTCCGGAAGATAGTCCTGCATCGCCTTTTGCACCGTGGAAGCCTTCATGACGAACATGCCGCTGTTCCAGAGGTATTCGCCGCTGCGCAGGTACGCCTCCGCCGTCCTTCGGTTCGGCTTCTCCACGAATTCCTCCACCCGATAGGCGGACCGATAAGGCGCTTCCATATCCCGCCTGATATAGCCATACCCCGTTTCAGGATAATTCGGGGAAATGCCGATCGTCACGATATTTTCTTCCTCTGCGGCAATCTCGACCGCCTCCCTCATGACCTTTCGGTAGGTCTCAACCTGTCGGATCAGGTGGTCGGACGCCAGGACCATCATGACCGCGTCCTCCCCGCCTTTCAGGATATACTCGGCGCCAAGCCCGATGCAAGGGGCGGTGTTGCGCCCCACGGGTTCGCAGAGGATGTTCTGGGGCGGCAGGAGCGGCAGCTGCTGCTCCACTAACTGCCGATACCTTTCATTGGTGGCGATATAGATGCCCTCCATCGAGGTCAGGGGCAGGATCCGCTCCACCGTCAGCTGGAGCATCGTCTTCCCGCAGCCCAGGATATCCAGGAACTGTTTCGGGCAGGCGACCCTGCTCCTGGGCCAGAACCGTTCCCCCTTGCCCCCCGCCATAATGAACGCCGTCGTCCTTATTTTCGTATTCAAACAGATACCTCCTTAGGACGCCTTCCTCTTTTGTCCCCTACCTGCTCGATCATCCCGGCAAGCCCTTTCTCGATAACGTCCCAACTATAATTTTCTTTGACATAAGCCGCCCCGTTCTCCCCCATCCCGCTGCAAAGCTCCGGGTTTCCCAACATTCGGTCCAGGCAGCCTTCGAACTCAAAATAATTGCCGTAATACAGCCCGCCATTGCTCTTTACGCAGTGCTGCCTGACCACCTCGCAGTCGGCATGCACCAGCACCGGGCGCTTCACCGCCATCGCCTCCAGGACCACCATGGAAAGGCTTTCAAACCGGGACGGCAGCACCAGCAAGGAACAGGCGGCCAGGGCGTCATATTTCTCCTGTTCTTCCACGAAGCCCAGGCTTATGATCCCTTCCTCCTCCGGGACGGGGAACCTCTCCTTCCCGATCAGGACCAGCTTAAGCGGTCCGGGGTTGCGCTTCTTATATTCCTTAAAATAGGCGAACAATTCCTTGCAGCCCTTGTGCTCCTCAATCCTTCCAATATATAATAGGAAGTCGTCCGTCCCATGCTTTTTGCGGAAACGGTCCGCAGACACATCCGCCGGCACATCGACCCCCACTCCGCCTGCCCCGTGGTTGTTCAGGATCCTTTCACAATGAAAAGTCTGTTCCACAAAGGCCTGTTCCGTCGGCGTGTTATAGAAGAAAGCGCGCGGTTTCAAGAAAAACTTCCGGAAAATGCCCAAATGGATGGGAAGCTCGTCATGCGCCTCCGGGACCAGAACCGCTTTCTTCTTTACCAAGGGAAGCCCGAAATACGTGGTCGCATATAAATAGGTGAAAAAGACGAACGCGAAATATTCTTTCTGGTGGGAAGCGATATAACGGAACAACTCTTCCGAATAAGGCCCCTGCCGCCGCATCCACTCCGTTTCCTCTTTTTCGGTGGACCCAAACTGCAATATGACGTTGGAGAGGCGGTCAAATTCTTCAATATCCCGGCGCTGCGCCGCAAATCTCCTCACCTTTACCCCATGGATGACTTCCTCATCCTGCTCATATTCATTTTCCCAGGTGACATAGTCGATCGCCTTGGAGGTAAGGACTTCCACCTCATAATACTTCGTCAGCCGCTCCGCGAACTGGCGGCACTGCAGCTCCGCCCCGCCGTTGACCTCCAAGCCGTACCTCTGCACCACGAACGCCACTTTTTTCATAGAAATTCCTCCAAGCAGCGGATGAACCGTTCTTCCACTTTCTGGGGACGGAAGCTTTGCAGCCGCTCTTGTCCCCTTCGGACCAATTCCTGACGCAGGCCAGGATGGGTTGTAAGATAATGGATGAGCCCCGCCACTTCCAAGGGCTTCTTCTCTTTAAGGGGAAAGCCTCCTTCCCCCATCGTCCCCGTCACCCCCGTCGACTGGTAGGCAATGATGGGGACCTCAAAAAGCATGGCCTCCACCAGCGGGATGCAAAATCCCTCATGTTCGCTCAAGCACAGGAAAAAGTCCGCCAACGTATAATAAGCCAGGATTTCATCAAAGGGGATGTGTCCGGTAAAGACCACGTTTCTGGCCCCCAACGCTTCCGCATATGCCTTAAGCCTGCCATAGTAAGCCTCCATCCCATCATAAGAGCCTACCAGGAACAGGCGGGATTTCGGATTATAATGCTTCTGATAAGCGCAAAAGGCGGCAATGATATCCTCTTGCTTCTTATTCGGCACGATGCGCCCCGTAAAAAGAAGATTCGTATATCCATCGCCGGCATATCGGCCGCGCACCTTCTCGCTGGGCGTCCTGCGGTAATCCTCGAAAGGGATCAGGATGGGCAGGACGTCGATGGGGCAATGATAACCAGCCTCCAACAGTTCCTGCTTGTTGAACTCAGAATCCGCGAAACAATGCTCCGGCACATCCTTAAGGTCCAGCAGGTCCTTGCGCCCGTCCCGGCACAGCCTTCCAAAGAGCGGGCTATATTCCTCCAAAAACGTATGGGGCGTGATATTATGGTACACGACGACTTTCCGCCCCTCCAGATGGGGGAGGGTCGCGTTCAGCCTGCTGCCGGTGGACAAATGATAAAGGATGACATCCTTCTTCCGAAACCAGGGCATGTCGCGCACATAAGAAGCGGTCCCCTTAGGCAGCCTTTTATCAATGCTTTCCGCATACAGGGCCGTCTGATAGCCGTGCCGTTTCAGGGCGGCATCCATCGCCAAGGCGTCGTTGCTTACGCCGTCTCCAAAAGATAGGGTAGGCAGCACCTGAATGATCTTCCCGTTAAACCCTTTCATCTTGCCCGTCCTTACCTGAAGCAGCGTCCTCTCCCTTTCTCGCCTCGTATCCCTCCACATTCTCATCCAGCCGCCATTTGTGCTTGATCTGGGCGATGCCGATGGCTCGATCCTGGGAAAAGAACTCAATCTTCATGACCTCTCTGTAGTAATCCACCGGGATCCCGTCCGCCAGCTCAATGGTCAGATCCACGGTGTAAAGCCCGGGCAACAGGGGCACCTCCTTCAGGAGCACTTCCACGGCGCCGTCTTTCGTCAGCGTGAAGTCCGCAAGGCCGTCCAGCCGGGTATTCGTCCCGTAACAGCGGACGCCATGCTCCTGGAAGAAGCCGATCCCAAAGACCGCGTCCTCCACCGGCTCTTTCACCTGGTACTTCATCCGAAGCAGGATGTCCTTGCCTGTCTCAAACAGCTTCTGGGGCTTTCCTTCTTCATTCAACAGCCAGGCATCCACGATTCGGGCTTTGCCGTTCCCCCAACGCTTCAGGTTCTCCTCGTCCACCTGCTGCAGGGAAGGGTCCCCTTTTTGCCTCGGCTTATCGCGCCCCGCGGCGGCGCGCATCGCGTCCTTCTCCGCTATAGCCTGCCTTTTCTTGCCCATATAGTCCAAATAAGCGGGATGCACCTCCCAGGGCTTTCCCTCCATCCGCACCAGACCCTCATGGATCCAGATGCTTCTTTCGCAGATTTGCTCGATCTGCGCAAGCGAATGGGAGACGATCACGATGGTCGTCCCGCTTGCCTTGATCTCTTTTAACTTATTAAAGCACTTAATCTGGAAGTTCGCGTCCCCGACCGCCAGAATCTCATCAATCAGGAGCACCTCCGCATCCACATTGATGGCCACGGAAAACGCCAGCCTCATATACATGCCGGAAGAATACGTGCGGACCGGATTGTCAATGAAATCCTCCAGCTCTGAAAACGCGATGATGTCCTCCAGGCGCTCGTCAATCTCCTTGCGCGTCAGGCCGAAGATCGCGGCATTGATATAAATGTTTTCCCGACCGCTCATATCCGGATGGAAGCCCGCGCCCAACTCAATCAGGCTGGATACCCTGCCCTTGATCTGGATGGAGCCGGAATCCGGATAAATAATCTTCGTCAGAAGCTTCAAGGTCGTGCTCTTGCCGCACCCGTTGTGCCCGATCAACCCGATGGCTTCCCCCCGCCTTACCGTGAAACTGATATCCTTTAGGACCTGGCGATGCTCATATTTCCTGCGCTTGCTGAATAAGACCCTCTCCTTGAGCGTATTGCCCCGGTCGACGAAGACGCGGAAGCTTTTGGACACATTCTTTACCTCGATTGAAACATCATCCCTCATTACAGTTCCTCCGAAAAATGCTTCTTCAGCTTCTCAAATACGACAAGCCCCACCGCCAGCAGCACGATCCCCATCACGCAGGCCATGGTAAGCGTAGACAGGTCGGGAATCTTTTTCTCATATAAAATGTCGCGGTAGGCCAGCAGCACGGGCGCCATCGGGTTCCAGAGGAAGATGCCCTGCAGGCGCTGCGGGATCCGGTCCAGGCCATACATGACGGGGCTTAGGAACTGCCACGCCATGACCACGATGTTCAAGACATACTGGACGTCCCGCAAGAACACGGTGACGGCGGAAACGATCAGGGTAAAGCCCAGGGCAAGCATATATTCCACAAGCATGATGATCGGGAGATAACAAAGCGCCAGGAAGTTCACGCCATGCCGCGTGACCACGATGACGGCAAACAGGACCACGAAAGACAGAAGCATGTTGATCAGCTGGCAGGTGACATGGACCAGGGGAAGCACCTCCCGTGGGAAATAGATCTTGTTGACCATGTCCTTCTGCGCGTAGATGCAGCCCGCTCCCCCGACCAGGGAGGTGCTGAAGAACAGCCAGGGGATCAGGGCGACGAACAGATAAAGGTAATATTTGGGATACGCCGCCCCCATCACCGTCCCAAACACGAAAGAGTAGACCAAAAGCTGGAACAGGGGGTTTAAGAAAGTCCACAAAAAACCGAGGGCGGATCCCTTATAACGCCCCCGCAGGTCCCGCTTGATCAAGCTGAACACCATTTCCCGATATTGATAAATCTCTCGCAGCATCGTCATGGAAGTAAGGTTCCTTTCGCACGATTTCCTCTATATAACAGGACTCCCCCATTCTCTATTCATATCGTTCATCCAAAATAGATATGGGGGAGTATGTATCTTCTTTATTGCGTATTACAGGCCATAGGAGCTTACAATCACCTTGAACTCATTGCTATCAGCGAAGCCATTAAACACCTGCTCCCTGGTGGCGGCATTCTTGTCCAACTTGCCGACCCAATCGTTTAGGCCAGGGGCATCCGGCTCCCTGCCCATGAACGCGCGGTACAGCATGGTCACATACTGCGTATTGTTCAGGTCCTTGACCTTCACTTCGTTGGAGAACACGAAGCCGAAAGCGACCTGCTTCGGCGTACTGGCTTTCGTCAACAACTGGTTCGTCCAGTCATTCATGCCAGCAGCTTCCGGCTTACGTTCCAGGACGATGTTATACATCCTGCCCACGAACTGGGTCACGCCCACGTTCTGGTCCCGGCTTTCCGTCAGGGTGATGTCCCCGCGGATGATGGCATAATCATTGCAAAGCTTGATGAACTCCTGGGAACCGACGAAGCCTTTCAAGACATAATCCCTGGAAAAGCCGCTGGTCAGGTACTCTTTCCAGCCCTCTAAGCCCGCCGGGTCCGCATCCCTGTCAAACATGGCGCGGTAAAGGACTTCGATGTATTCCTCATCCGTGGTGTCCCTCCCCAGGAACTCCTGGCTTCCCAAGAATTTCTTCACGATGCTGGCGCCGGTCTCCGTGCCCGCATACAGCTTGCTGCTCCAATCGTTGCGCCCGGCCTCGTCCGCTTTCCTGCCAAGGATCGTCTCATAAAGCCTGTCCACGAACTGGCGGTGAAGCAAAAGCTTATTGTCCTCCAGGATCACATGGCAATCTTCCGTATTGCTGATCGCGCTGGGGGATTCGCCGGAATTATAATAAGAGGTGCATACCACGGTATAAGTCCCCGGCGTATACTGGGTCGTGCTGGTGGTGTTCCAGGTATACTCGATGTCATAAGAACCTTTTTCCGTCTGGAAGTTATTGGAATTCCTAGCCATCAGCATGTTAGGGTCCGCCTTGTCCCCCTTATAAATGAAAATCTCATAGGTCTCCGTCGCCACGCCGAAGCTCCTCATGTTGAACTTCAAGGTGATGTTGGAACCGTTATAAAATTTCGCGTCATACATGTTCGGATCCGGGAATATGGTGCCGTGAGGCGACGACATCACCACATCTTCCCCCGTTTCCACCGCTACTACGGACGATAGCGTAAGATCCCCATCTTGCGCGAACGCCGTCATGGACAGCATCAGCCCCAGCACCAGGCTAAGGACGACGCCCAAAAGCCATCTGTTCCTCTTCATTCTTTTACCCTCCATCCTGGAATATGATATAAAGCATACAACAACTTCATTATATCCCGAAACCCACGTCCCTGACAACCACTATCTTGGAAATATTTTTTAAGATTCTATGAACTGTTGCATCTCACTCCACGGCGACCTTCCTGAAAAATTCCATATAGTTCTTCACGATGACGTCCCAGGAAAAATGCGTCAGGACGTATTCCCTCCCGTTTCGCCCCATGGCATCCGCCGTCTCCTGATGGGTGCGCAGATATTCCAAAGCCCCGGCAAATTCATAGTATCCATTGAAATAGAGCCCGCCGCCAGCCTCCAGGGCGAAATTCTTGGTGACGGCGCAGTCTCCGTTCACCAACACCGGCCGCCCGCACAGCCAGCTTTCCATGACGACGATGGAAAAGCTCTCGTTATGGGAAGGGTTGCATAGCGCCAGGGAAGCGGCGTAGGCGTCGAACTTGTCCTGGACGGGCACATATCCCAGGTCATGGACCCTGTCCCGGATCTTGGGCGGCACGTCCAGCTTGCCCCCGCCGATCAACACAAGCTGCAAGTCATCCTGATGACGGGACACGTATTCCTGATAATACGCAAGAAGGCTATAAACGTTCTTCCCCGCATCCTTACGCCCCGCGTATAAAAGGAACGGCTCCCGGATCCGATATTTCTCCCGGAACCGTTCGGCATCCCCCGCATAGCCCGTGTCAATGCCGGTCCCCAGGACCGCCTCCTCCATATGGTCCATGCGATAAAGCCGCCTGGCAAGGAGCCTCTCAGGCTCCGCCAAAAAAACCATCCCCCTCGCCTGGCAGAAAGCTTCCGCGAAATGCTTCATGTAAGCATAGCCCTCATCATGGAAGCAGGGGATCAGGACCGACTTCTCCGGCGCCGCCAGGATGCCGTAATAGGTCGTGCTAAACAGATAGGGGGTGAACACGAAAAGCCCGTATTCATCCTTATGCTCCCGCAAATAACGATATAGGGAGGGGCTATAGACCATTTC
>CANPWC010000088.1 GCA_947581905.1 uncultured Acetatifactor sp. | reverse complement strand
ATCAACGTGGCGCTCTTCCAGCACGGCCAGCCCCTCCTGGGCGAATGATTTTTCAAAAAATAGAATTAAAATGTCTCCTGGCAAGCGACCATTTGGACCGCGTCCTATGATATCCTTACCTCATCAAAAGCAAAACAACAAAGGGACGCGCGGTGCGCGTCCCCCCAAACAAAAAGGAGGTAGACATGATGAGGAAAGGATTGACGGAAATCGTATTTATTTTGGATCGGAGCGGCTCTATGGCCGGCTTGGAAGCGGACACGATCGGGGGCTATAACGCCATGATGCAAAAGCAGAAGAAAGAAGCGGGAGAAGCCTATATCTCCACCGTGCTTTTTGACGACAGGCAAGAGGTCATCCACGACCGGCTGCCCATCGGGCAGGTGCCGGCCTTAAGCGACCGCGAATACTATGTCAGGGGCTGCACCGCCCTGTTGGATGCCTTAGGCGGCGCCATCCACCATATCGGGACGGTCCATAAATATGCCAGAGAAGAAGACCGTCCGGAAAAGACCTTGTTCGTCATCACCACGGACGGCATGGAAAACGCCAGCAAACAATATGATTATGCCCGTGTGAAAGAAATGGTGGAGCGCCAAAAGGAAAAATATGGCTGGGAATTTCTGTTCCTGGGGGCCAACATCGACGCGGTCCAGGTGGCGGGACGCTTTGGCATCGCGCCGGACCGGACCGCCAACTACCACAGCGACAGCGCCGGGACGCAGCTGAATTACCAGGTGCTGAACGAAGCCGTCCACAGCGTGCGCTGCGGCCAGGCGCTTAAGGCAAATTGGAAGGAAAAGATCGACAAGGACTTTGCAAAAAGGAAACGGAAATGAATCCTCCCCGCCGCCTGGCTTTACGCCCGTGAAATACAAGCGTCAGCCGATCTGCCACCGCGCATGGCTCCCCGCCTCATCCTTCTCTACCAGCAGCTGGTCGTCAATCTCCTGCTTCAGCTCCGTCACATGGGAGATGATGCCGATGAGCTTGGAGCCCTCCGCCATTTCCAGCAGCATTTTCACCGCCTGGCTGCGGGAATGGTCGTCCAGGGAACCGAACCCCTCGTCAATGAACATGATGTCCAGGTTCACGGCAGCGGAAGCTGCCTGGATCTGGTCAGCCATGCCCAGGGCAAGGGACAGGGCGGCCAAGAAGGATTCCCCGCCGGAAAGGGTGCGGACCTCCCGTTCCTTTCCGGTCACGGTGGAATACACCATCAGGTCCAGCCCGCGGTTCTTCCCGCTTCCTGCCTCTTCCACCCCAACCAGGCGCAGTTCAAACTGGCTCGCGCTCATCTCCAGGAAACGCCGGTTCGCGGCGTATAGGATCCGTTCCAGATAATACCGTTGGACGAAAGTTTCCAAATCCATGCGGGAACCGCTCACGTTGCCGCTCACCAGGCGATACAGCTCCTCCAGCCTTTTATGCTCTTCCACGACGCCTTGCCGCGACTTAAGGCGCGTCGACAGGCTGTCATAGACCTGCCTGTCCTCCCGATAGTCCGCCCTGCGTTTCTGCAAAAGGCTTTCCGCGTCCTTCTTTGCCTGTTCCGCCTCTTTTAACGCGCCTGAAAGCTCGTCCAGGCAGGGCTTCTTGCGGCCTCCGATGGCTTCCAAGGCGGATTTCTCCACGGCGCTTGCGGCGGCCACTCCACGGTGGTATTCCTCCACGCGCTCCTTAAGCCTGGACGCTTCTTCCCTGTCATACCGGGCCACGAGCCCTTTCCATTCTTCTTCCGAAAAGCTTTTCTCGGACAAAATTGCCCGATAGGCGCTTTCCAGGTCGTCCTGCTTCTTCTTACGGTCAGGAAGCTGTTTCATGCAGTCGTTGGCCTGCGTCTGTGCCTGGGCGCTCAGCTTCTTCGCTTTTTGGGCTGCCTCCTGGGCTGCCTGGTAAGCTTTCTGGACGCGAGCCCTCTCTTCTTTCGCTTGCGCCAATGCCGCCTTGGCTTCTTCCTGGGTCGGGTATTCCTTGGATTCCTCCAGGGTCTTTAGGACGGACTTTTGTCCCTCATATGCCTGCAGCGCGTCCATCTGGGCGTTTTGCGCCTTTGTGAGGGCCTGGTTCTTGCGCTCGCGCTCCGGCCCTATGTTCTCTAAGTCCTTCTGGACCTGATTCAGGCGGTTCCGCTCTTTCTCTTTTTCCCGGCTAATTGAAATGACTTTACGTTTCCAACCGCGGACCATTTCGTCCAATTCCGCCAGGGAGCCCGCTTCCCCGCTTGCCTCGGGGACATCCGTCCAACCAGGTTCCCGCAGTTTACTTATACGCTCCGCCACCTGCCGCCATAGCTTCCCAAAGTCGACGTCATAGGAAGCCTGCTTTTCCTGGAGCATCGACCGATGCGAGCCTGCCTTGAGGGCAAGCTCCTGCTGATGGGAGCCGCAACTTTCCACCTTGCCCTGCAAGGCTTCCAGCTCTTCCTGGGTAAAATCCACATGCTCCGTGTTGATCTTGCAGGGATTGGGATGCTGCGTGGAACCGCACACCGGACAGGGTGCACCGGGCCTAAGGCCACGGGCAAGGAAGCCGGCCTGGGCATCCAGGAAGGATTGGCGCATCTCGTCATATCTTCCCTTACAATCCAGATACTCCTTTTTTGCCGCCGCGTATTTTTTCTCCAGGTCCTCCATCTCCACAAGCAGGCGAGATATTTCATCGCCCCTTTCCCTAAGGACCTGTTCCTCATCCTGAAAAGCGCGGACGTCCTCCGCTTCCTTTTCCCAAAGCGTACACTGCCGCGTCAGTTCCCCCAAGGCCAGGACCTGCTTCCTCCAATCCGCTTCCTGCCTGCCCAGTTCCTCCAGGCTTTGCAGAGCCAGCGTAACTTCTTTTTGGGCGGCCTGGCAAGCGCGCTCCTTCTTTACCAGGTCCTCTTGGGCGGCGGCGATCGCCTCAAAAAGCTGCATGGCCTTTCCCACCTTCTCGGAGACCATGCTGAACCGTCCCACCTGGACGTCATAGGCTTCCTTGCGCGTCTGCTCTTCTTCGGCACATCCCCGTTCCCGCATAAGGAGTTCCGGCATGCCGTCCTGCAGCTTTTTCAGCCTGGCTGCCACGTCCTGTGCCTCTTTGACGGCATTCTGGTAAAAACGGTGCTGGACCTCTACCTGATATGCGGCTTCAATACGCTCCGACCGCCGTTTGGCTTCCTCTATTTCCCCCTGATGCGCCTCATAAGCCCTTAACTTTTTCCGGGCTTCCTCCAGGCTATGGAAAGAATCCAAAAGGGCCTGGGCGCCCGCCAGGGCAGAATACTTCTCATCCCTTTGCCTGCTGGCCGCCTGGTAAGCGGCTTCCGCCTCTTCCTGCCCCTTCCCCAGGTCTTCCAAAAGAAGCCCGAGCTCCTCCAGGAATTGGGGCGTCTGGACAAGGGTCCCATCCTTCATTTCCTCCAACAGGGCCGCCAACAAGCCTTTCCGCCCGTAATCCTCCGGGATGACGGTGCGGGACGCCTCCATCTGGCACTGGACGCGTATTTTCGCGACCTCTTTTTCCTTTTCCTGCTTGCGCGCCTTAAGCTCCTCCGTGATCTGTTGGTAAAGCTCGGTGCCAAACAGCTTCCGGAAAATCTCTTTCTTCGCCTCCGTCTTGGCGCGTAGAAGCTCCATGAACTCTCCCTGGGCGATCATGGCGACCTGCATAAACTGGTTCTTGCTAAGCCCCACGATTTCTTCCAGCTTCCGGTCCGCTTCCTTCTGCGGATATTCGGTGCCGTCAGGCAGCCACAGGGTGACGCTCTCGGAAACATCCCGCACCCCGCCCCGAGAAGTTTTCCGGGTGATGGCGCGCTTATGCCGCGGGACGCGCCGGACCCGGTACTGCCCCTTGCAAGGCACGCTGTATCCTGCACTCTGGCCCCGTGACGCGGATGACACGGCTGGCCCTAGTCCTGCCCCTGCACCCTCGCCCCGCGACGCGGATGACACGGCCAGTCCTGGTCCTGCCCCTGCACCCTCGCCCCGCGACGCGGATGCATAGGGGGCATATTCCTCATAAAAGGTCAGCTCCACGAACGGCTCCACATCCAGGGGGACGAACTGGCTCTGCAGCTCCATCCCGTCTTTGCGGTTTAAGCTGGAACTGGCTTCCCCGTACAGGGCGAACACGATGGCGTCAAAAATCGTAGACTTGCCCGCGCCCGTATCGCCCGTCACCAAGAACAGGTTCTGCACAGGGCGCTCAAAATCAATTTCCGTCCGATTCCCATAAGAACCGAAAGCCTGCATGACCAACTTCAACGGTTTCACTTTATCTTTCCCTCCTGCACGGTATTGATGACGTCCCGCAGGATTTCTTTTTCCGCATCATCCAAATCCTTTAAGAACGCGCAGCACAAAGAAAACGGGTCCGCCAGCGCCTCGACCTGCAAGTCCATGCTGTAATCCGCCCTGCGGACCTCCTCCCTACGCACCTCCAATAAATAGGGGAACGCAAGGCGGAGCCTTTCCGGCAGGCAGTCATCCTCCAGGTCCGCCGGATCCGTCAAATGAATCGACACATAGTCCCCACTTGCCTGTTTCAGCACTTCCTGCAGCCTGCCTTTGATGACGCGGACTTCCCGAAGCGGGACCAGGGGCAGGACGCGGACCAAAGTTTTCGTCATAAGCTTTCCGTCCCCCGCATCCTCCTTTGCCCCCAGCTCCACCAGGACGATCCCTTTCTCCTGCCCTGCCTCGCTGACGGAGCAGGCCAGGGGCGTGCCGCAATAACGGTAAACTTCCTTTCCCACGGTCATGGGCTTATGGATATGCCCCAGCGCGGCATAATCAAAACGCTCCAGCACGTCGGCGGACACTTCGTCGATATTGCCCACCGTGCGGACCTCGGAATCCATCCGTTCCACTTCTTCCGCATTCATGCCCCTGGGGAGGTAAAATTGATGGCTGACCAGGACGTTGCGCTCCCCCTCCTCTATCTCTTCCCGTTCCAACAGCCGATGTATGGCGGCATCATAGGACAGGGAGGACCCATCCTCGTCCATCCCCACCAAAGCCCGCACCATGGAGGGCTTTACAAAGGGCAAAAGATAGAAATTGACGTTTCCATGCTCGTCCCGAATCGTCACCTTCTCAATCTGTTCCCCCTGCATCCGGGGAGGCTGCCCCACCAGGTATAGGTTCTGCCTGGAAAGGACGCTGCGGAAGCAGTTGACCCTGGCCGCGCTGTCATGGTTGCCGCTGATGATCATGATCACCGCCTCGGGCAAGGCCCTGGACAGGTCCGCCACGAAATGGTCGAAGACTTCCACCGCCTCCGCAGAGGGCACCGCCTTATCATAGATATCCCCCGCGACCACTACGGCATCCGGGCGATACTGCTTCGCGTATTCCACGATTTTCGCCAAAATATACTCCTGGTCCTCCCGCAGGTCCCGATTGAACAGCTTCAGTCCGATGTGCAAATCGGACAAATGGAAAAACCTCATAAGCGCCTCCATGTCTGCATCAAGTCTTTCCCCTATTCTAGCAGAATTTCAAGACATCCTCAACCACTTTCCGCCGTCCTCAACAACTTTCCTGCGACCGTTGCCGCTTTCCGCCGTCTTCAACCACTTTCTTACGGTCCTAGCCACTTCCCGTCGTCTTCAACCACTTTCTTACGGTCCTAGCCACTTCCCGTTGGTCATTGCCAATTTTAGGGGAATGTGCTAAGATGGTTGCATCTTCTATGGAAAGCGGGGATATAAGGTCATGGCGGCCCATACGAAAAACATGACGGAGGGGAAGCCTTCGGAATTGCTTCTGGCTTTCGCCCTCCCCTTGATGGTCGGAAATATTTTCCAACAGCTCTATACGGTCGTGGACACGATGGTGGTGGGAAAGGTGCTGGGCGTGGATGCCCTGGCCGCCGTCGGGGCGGCGGACTGGATGAACTGGATGATGTTGGGCATCATCCAGGGATTGACCCAGGGCTTCGCCATCCTGATGGCGCAAGAGTTTGGGGCAGGCAAGCAGGAAGACTTACGCCAGGTGGTGGGGCACTCCGCCCTTTTGGCGCTTCTTTCCTCCGTGCTCCTTTTGTTGATGGGACAGGCGGCCGCCCGTCCCCTGTTAGTGTTGCTCAAGACGCCCAACCGGATCCTGGACGGGTCCTTGCTGTATCTGCGCGTCATGTACCTGGGCGTCCCCATCGTCATGGCTTACAACCTGTTCGCCTGCATCTTACGGTCCCTGGGGGATGGGCAGACGCCCTTACGCGCCATGGTGCTGGCTTCCCTGGTGAACATCGTCCTGGACCTGGCGTTCGTCATGGGCTTGGGCCTGGGTATCGGCGGCGCGGCGGCCGCCACCCTGATCGCGCAGGTTTTTTCCGGTTTATACTGCCTGCACCATATCCGTAAGATCGACATCCTTTCCTTGGACGCCTCCCATTTCCGCCTCCGGGCGGGTCTTTCCGGCCGCCTGCTCTGGCTGGGCTTCCCCATGGCGTTCCAGAATGCCGTCATCGCCATCGGCGGCTTCATCGTGCAATTCGTGGTAAACGGCTTCGGAGTCATCTTCATCGCGGGCTTCACCGCCAGCAACAAGCTTTACGGCATCCTGGAGATCGCCGCCACCTCTTACGGCTATGCCCTGATCACCTATGTAGGGCAAAACCTGGGGGCAGGCAAAACGGAACGCATCCGCAAGGGAGTGCGTTCCGCTGTCTTGATCGCCCTGGCCACTTCCGTGGCGATCGGGGCTTGTATGTTGTTGTTCGGCCGCTTCATCCTGGGCTGGTTCATCTCCGGCACGCCCGACGAGGTAGAGCAGACCCTTAAGGTCGCTTACCTTTATCTGGCGATCATGAGCCTTTTCCTGCCCACCCTGTACCTGCTCCACGCGACCCGGTCCGCCATCCAGGGGATGGGCAACACCGTCCTGCCCATGGCCTCCGGCATCGTGGAATTTCTGATGCGTACGGCGACCGCCATTCTGCTGCCCCTGGCGGTCGGGGAAATCGGCATCTTCTTTGCCGAGGTCATGGCATGGATGGGGGCGGACGTGGTCCTGGCCATAAGCTACTTCGCCACGATCCGGAAAGCGGAACGCCTCTTAGCCAAGACGTCCTGACAGGATAGGGACGGAGCTTCTTAGTGTGAAAAATAAGCTCGATAGCTTATTTTTCACACGGCTATTTGTGCCGGAGCGTCACAAATAGCCCCGATGGCAGATTAGAAATCGCATTCGCGATTTCTAATCGCCCCGTCGCGTAAACGCTCCGGAATGGAGATTATTATGACAAAATCAGGTAAAGGATGACGGAGACGATCGTGCTGGTCAATCCTACACAGGCTTCATAAGGGATCAGCTTCATCCTTTCCTTAATGTTCATGCCGGCAGCGCCGCCAGTCGCATGGAAGAACGAGCCATGGGGAAGGGAATCCACCACGGTGGCCCCGGCATGGATCATGGCGCCTGCCGCCACCTCCTGGATGCCAGCCGACACAAGGGGAGCGGCGAACGTCTGCGCCGCGATGGTGGCACCGGCAGTGGTGGATGCCGTCGCGCCGGCCATCAGGATGCCTGCGATGGGCGCCAACACGAAGGCAGGCATGTTCATGAGTTCCAAAAGGTCGATCACATCATACTGCAGGGCGGAAGCCTTGATGATGCCTGCGATCGTGCCCGTGCCGATCAACAGGATGGACACGCCGGCCACCTTGCTTAAGCCAAACTCCGCATACTCGCGGAAGCGTTTCCCGCATTTGCAGGACAACGCGCAGCATAAGCCGCCCAAAGGCAGGGCGATCAAGGGGTCGATCTCAATCTTGAACAAGGGACGCAGGGCCAATAGGACGACCACGACCACAGGACCGATGATTGCCTGCAGGAAAGAGGGAAGCTGCTTCGTCTCACGGTTCTCCAGATCCTGCTCGCTCACCGGCGCGCCCTGCTTCTTCGTCAGGACCGTTGCCAAAATCACAGTCACCACGACGGCGAAGACCGCGGGGACCACGTTGCGCAGCATAAGGGAGGTCAGGTCCACGGAAAACGCTTCCGATACCGCGATGGTGTTGGGGTTCGGGGAGATGATGTTGCCCGCCTTGCCGCCGCCGATCATGGCCAACAAAAGGGAGGGCTTGTTGTATCCCGCTTTCTTGCCGATCGCCAGGGCGATGGGCGCTACCGTGATCACGGAGATGTCAATGAACACCCCTACCGCGCAAATGATCATGGTCGCCAGGGTAATGGCGATGATGGCGCGCTTCTCACCTAATTTCTGTACGATCACCTCCGCGATCTTTTCCGCCGCGCCGGTCTTGATCAGGGTCCCGGCCAAAATACCGGAAGTCATGATGCGCAGGACGGATGAGATCATGCTTTGGGAACCGCTTACCATGGTGCTCACGGTAAGCACCAGGTCGCCGGAACCGATGATGCCTCCCACCAGGGCTCCTAAGATCAGGCTATATGCCGGCTGCACTTTCTTAATGATCAGGACGATCGCCACTAACATTCCCAAGAGTGCCCCGATCGTCGTAAAATCGTAACTTACAGTCACTTCTTTTTTCCTCCATTCTGCTTTATTGGGCGCTGGCCGTCTTCCACAGGCGGAATGCCTGTTCCGCCGCGGCCGCAAGGTTTTCTTTCGCGCAATCCGTCTTCATGGCCTCTTCCAGCGTGACGATGCCGCGCAGGATCGGGAAGAACGCGTCAATCCCCTGGCGGTTGCATTCCACCGCTTCCCGCGTCACGCTTCCCGCGAAAGCGACCACCGGCTTCCCATGCTTTTTCGCCAGCCTGGCGACGCCCACGGGAGCCTTGCCCATGGCGGTCTGCCCATCCAGCCTGCCCTCACCGGTGACGACCATATCCGCGTCTTTCACGAAATCCTCTAACCGTGTCTCTTCCAGCACGATCTGGATGCCGGACTGGAGCACGGCGTTGGTAAAGGTCAAAAACGCGAAGCCCATCCCGCCGGCAGCGCCGACGCCTGCCTGGTTGGCGTCCGCCTTCGGGTATTTCTCCTTGGCAAGCCTGGCATAGGCTTCCAGCCATTTATCCATCTGCAGGATCATGGACGGGGTCGCGCCTTTCTGGGGACCGTAGACGGCGCTGCAGCCCTGCTCGCCGCAAAGCACGTTGGTCACATCGCAAGCCACATGGAACTCACATTCCTGAAGCTGGGGCAGCACGTTTTCATCCGTTATGCGCACCAACTCTTCCAACCCTTTCGCGCCGAACGCGACCTGCCTGCCTTCCCGGTCCAAGAACCCATACCCCAGCGCCTGAAGCATGCCGATGCCGCCGTCATTGGTGGCGCTGCCGCCAATCCCCACCAGGAACCGCCGGCATCCTTTCTGGATCGCGTCCCTGATCACTTCCCCTACGCCGTAGGTTGTGGTCTCAAGGGGATTCCTTTTCTCCGCGGGCAACAAGGTGATGCCGGCAGCCCCG
>CANPWC010000087.1 GCA_947581905.1 uncultured Acetatifactor sp. | reverse complement strand
CAGTACCCATATCTCTCTTGATGGAGGAGATGGTCTTCTCCGCGTTGGTGACTGCCTGACGCTTTGCAGGCTCGCCGATCAGCCTTTCGCCGGTCTTGGAGAACGCCACTACGCTGGGCGTGGTCCTGGACCCTTCCGCGTTGGCGATGACGGTGGGCTTGCCGCCCTCCATCACTGCTACGCAGCTATTCGTTGTTCCTAAATCGATACCTATGATCTTGCTCATGATTTTTCCCTCCTGATTTATGCTATCTTCGTTATTTCCTTTGTTTATTCGCTGACTACCGACACCATGCTGTGCCTGACCACGCTGTCATGGTAGGTGTAGCCTTTCTGCAGCTCCTGCGCCACCGTTCCGGCCTCGTACTCTTCGCTCTGCACTTGCATGACCGCGTTGTGCAGGTTCGGGTCGAACTCCTTGCCCACCGCCTCGATGGGCTTCACGCCGATCTTATCCAGCTCCGCAAGCATCTGCCGGTAAACCTTGTTCATGCCGTCCACGAACGCGTCGTCCTTGCGCTCTTCCGGAACGGTCGCCAAGCCTCTCTCGAAGTTGTCGATGACGGGAAGCATCTTCTCGATCACGCTCTTCGCGCCGATCTCGAACATCGCCTGCTTCTCTTTCTCCGTCCTCTTGCGGAAGTTCTCAAATTCCGCGAGCTGGCGCTTGGTGCGGTCCTCCAATTCGGCGATCCTCTCTTTCAGGGGATCCTGCTTCTTATCCTGCTTCGCCTGCTTCTTGGCCGCCATCCGTTCCGCCCAGCTGGCTTTCGGCTCTTTGCCGCCGTCCTGGTCCTTATCGTCTGCGCTAGCCTCGGCATCCGCCTCGCCGCTTCCCGCGTCCGCGCCGTTTCCAGCATCCGCCTTGGCTCCAGCGCTTCCCGCGGCTGCTTCGCTTCCGGCATCCGCCTTGGCTGCATCATCTCCAGCGTCCGCCTTGGCGCTTCCTGCGGATTCTTCGCTTCCGCTTTCCGCCTTTGCCTCGGCGCTTCCCGCGGCTGCTTCGTTTCCGGCATCTGCCTTGGCTCCAGCGCTTCCCGCGGCTGCTTTACTTCCGGCATCCGCCTTGGCTGCATCATCTCCAGCGTCCGCCTTGGCGCTTCCCGCGGATTCTTCGCTTCCTGCGGCTGCCTTGGCGTCTCCGGCATCTGTGGCGCTTCGGCTTTCCGCCTTGGCGCTTCCCGTGGCTTTCGTCTCACCGGGCCCGTTCTCTGCGGCTTCCCCGGCCCCTATTTCAGGATCCTTGTCCTTAGCCACATCTTTTTCCATGTCCGTCATCGCTTTTTCCTTTCCATGGCCCCTTAAGGGGCCATCCTTTCTTTGGAAAGCCTACCGCTTCCCCTTATATATTTCATCCAACTGGCTCTGCAGGGTCTTCAGCATGCCGACCACCTTGTCGTAATCCATCCGCTTCGGCCCCACAATTCCAATGGTTCCACGCATCCCTTCCCCCAATTCATAAGTGGCGGTCACGACGCTGCAATCCTTCATGCTGCTGACCGCGTTCTCGCTTCCAATGTACACCTGGATGCCCGTCCCGCTCTCCTCAAGCGACGGATCCTGGAGCAATCCGCTCAGCTGATGCTTCTCCTCAAAGGTTTCAATCAACTCCCTGGCGTTCTGCTGGTCCGCCAATTCCGGGTAACGGAAGATGTTGTTCGCGCCGCTGGTGTAAATCTGCAGGTCTTCTTCCACCTGGATCGCTTCCGCCACCGCATCAATCACGCCGTTGATGATCTGGCTGTGGATGCCGGCCTGCTGCTTCAGGGCGGATATCATGCCTAAACTGATCTCGTTCAGGGACAGCCCGTTCAAATGCGTGTTCAACAAGATGTTCAGCTTAAGCAGCTCTTCGTCCGACAGCTTCTCTTCCACGTCCAAGATGTGGTTGCGGATCACGTTGCCTTCCGCTACGATGACCGCAAGCAGCTGGTGCTCATCCACCTGGGAAAGCTGGATGAATTTGACCTTGTTGCCCTGCGGCCTGGGAGCCGAGATCATGGTGGCGTAATTGGTATTCTGCGCCAACACCTTGACCACCTGCTTCAGCAGGAGCTCCATCTTATCCTGCCGCTGCACCAGCATCTCCTTCATCTCCACCACTTCGCGTTCCTTTTCCTGCATCATGGCGTCTACATAGAAGCGGTATCCTTTATCGGAAGGGATCCTGCCCGCAGAGGTATGGGGCTGTAGGATATAGCCCATCTCCTCCAAATCCGCCATTTCATTGCGGATCGTGGCGGAGCTTAGGTTCAGGTCGGTATACTTGGAAATCGTGCGGCTCCCAACGGGCTCGCCGGTCTCCAGGTAATTCCGGATCACGGCTTGTAAAATTTTCCGTTTCCTTTCATCCAATTCCATTCCGCACGCTCCTTTGTGGGCTGTTAGCACTCGATTAAGGGGAGTGCTAACATCTTCATTACCTAAAATAGCACTAAGCATTTCTATTGTCAACAGCTTTTCGTTAAATTAATTCTAAAGAAACTATAAAATAGTAACAGTTCGGCTGCGCGGGCGGCCGCTCCCTCCTTAAGCCCTTGAACCGGCAAATACCTGCCGAAATTCCCGCTCGGAATCCTTTATCTTTTCCACGAACTCTTCATAAGAAGCGGCCTCCATCGGAATCCTAAGGCCATGCTTTATAACGCGGACGTCCGTTCTCGGCGCGACATCCTTTTCATAGGCAGAACCACGGTTCAGCCATAATTCCAGGTCGTCCTCCCCAGCCGCCTCCGGATAAAGGTAATAACCAACTTTCGCATCAAAACGGAACATATAGGCAAGCACCTGCAGGTAGTCCCGGTTCCCGATATGCTCGGCCGGCTTGTACTTGGCATCGGCGATCATCCTCGCCTCCGGGCTTCGGCTAAGGAAGTCTGGATAGATTAAGCCAATATGCCCATCAAAGAGCCACTGCGCGCCCTTGCCGCCTTTATTCATCGGATGGTGGAAGACATCCCCGACCAAAGAGGCGACATACTCTTCCCAGAGCCAGGAGGCGTCGAACAAAATGCCGTAAATCTGCCGCGCCCCCAAGCCCACCTGGTGCCTCCTGTAGCGCAGGATCAAGACGCACAGCCGCTGAAGCGCCAGATACTCCCGGAAATAGGCATGGCGGACCGGATTTTCCTGATTCGCTTCCAAGACCTTCGTCCTATCAAATGCCTGATAACCCGGAGTCGCGTTCCGAACGAGCCTTACTTCCTCCTTCACCTTGCTTAAAAGCTTGTCCCCATACGGCTTCTTTTTTAAAAACTCCACGGTATGGCGCACCAATTCCATCAAATAATTGTCATAGGAAAATTCCCTCTGGCCATAAGCCACCTTTCCCACAAAAGGGGTATTCTCCTTTATATGCCTGGCGATATCGATGGTCCCTTTCACGTTCCCATCGTTATAGCCCCGGCGGATATATTTCTTATATAAACCTTTCCGCATGGCCACCTTAAGGTAGTACGGGAACAGGAACAACAGGTAGTTGAACCACTTGTCGTCGCCTCCGGCATCCGTATCCAGGTCCACGAAGTTGGGTACCTCCATCACCTTGTCAAGCAGGTATCGGAACAGGAAGTCCCCTTTTTCTGTGCTAAACCGGGATTCTATGATGAGCCTTTCGTCGCCGCATCCCAGGAAGCCCACGACGTTGCCGGTCCGAACGGCCTCGTTCACGCTTTGGAGGAGGAACTGGTCCCGTGTAAGGTCCTGCGACTCCTTAAGCAGCTCCGGGAACACGAAGATGCCTTCCCGTTCCAGCTGCCCCAGGGTCCTATCGGCGATCCTGTCCACCAGGTTCCCGATCTGTGATAGGGCGCTTTTCTCTACTTGTGAGTTATCCTTGACCTTAAATTCCTTCATCTCCACTTCCCCTGGCCTGCCCCTGATAGCCATAGGCTTTCGCGAACCGGTCCAGAATCCCCTTTTCGTCATTCATGCCCTGCACATATTCCTGCAAAAGCGGCTGCAGATAGTCGGTCCATAGCTGGTCGAACGTCAAGGTCTCCAGCTTCAGGAAATAAGCCGCCCCAATCTGGTAATTCTCGTTCAAGTCCTCGGTATCCGCGATCTCCTGGTTAAGCGCCGCCATACGCCGGATGGCCTCCTCTTTGCGGCCCTCCTCCAGGGAGGCGAGCATTTCCAAACGCTCCTCCGCCCGAAGCTCCACGAAACGGAACCTTCTGCGCATCGCGAAGTCGAATGTATCCACGGAACGGTCTATGTCATTCATCGTGCCGATGATATAGACGTTTTCCGGGATATAGAATTTCTCATCCGGGTCGGGATGCAGGTTCGCGTACTGCGTGGAGACCTCCCCAGACCGTCCCCGGTAGCCCGGATCGATGGCAAAGAACAGCTCCCCGAAAATCTTGGAAATCTCGCCGCGGTTGATCTCATCAATGATGAAGACATACTTTTTCAGTTCCGTGGCCTTGGCGCCCCGGCGCTGCAGCTTCTTTTTCCGTTTCAGGATTTCTTTGTATAGGGCGAAATCATAGGAGTAAGCCTGCGTGGCGAAAGATTTGCCGAAAAAGGCCATGACATCCTTGATCTTATCGAACTTCTTCCCGGATTCCAGCATCTTCCTGATCTCGCCCAGGTTCAGGGTGAGCTTATTGACGACGGCGTTGCCCGGAATGGAGAGGTAGACGTGCGCATCATCCACGCTGGTGATCGTGAACGCGTTGCCGTTGATCGTCTGGAAGACATCCATCCCAAATTCCACGCTGGAAAAAAATTCCTCGATGGATTCCTGGATGGACAGTTCTTTTTCAATGGTCTCCTGGGACTTCTGCGAATCCTCGTAATTCTTCCTGGCCCGGGCCACGAACTTTTTAAAAATGCCATCCCGCAGTTCAAAGCCCATGGTCCCGTCCTCATTCAACTTCGGGCGCAGGCCCTCGACGAAATCAGCATAGTCGTAGCCCGGATGGAATTGGACGAATTCCATCTGCTGCCTTTGTTCTTCCGTAAGCAGGGACGGATCGACGAAATAACCGTTGCTGATAATGTCCGCGGCGACTTCCCTGGCCAGATAGGACTTGCCCGTGCCGGGCGCGCCCCGGAAGATCAAATTCTTCGATGCGATCAGCATACGGGAATAGGGGTTCCTGCACCCCTCAAACTGTTGGGCGAGCTCCTCCTGGACCGTTTCCTGAGGCTTAACGGCCTCTATTTCCGTCTCTTTCGCATCCTTTTCCCGATAAACCAGGACGAAGCGGTCTTGCTGCGCGCCGAAGCGCTTCAGGCATTCCTGCACGAAAAGAAGGGTGGAGAAGATGTTCCAGGAATAAAAGACGAACTGCCTGCCCCCTCTAAAGCTATAAACCAAATATTCCAGGGTCTTGCGGCGTCCGCGGTACTCTTCCACGCTGGTATAGATGCCCCGGATCGTTTCGCTGTCCGGGGTATATTTACAGATCGGGAAGTTTTCCTTTTCCTCGACCGACAGGGCGGACAACCGGTCCTCAAAGACCTGGCAGGCAATGCGCGGAAGCGTCTGGTTGGAATTACGCCTTTCCCCCTTGCTGTAAGAACGCCTGACCACCGTGCCGTCCGCTTTCTGGAAATAGGCGTCCAACGGCTTGTAATGGTCGCCAAGGCCCAGGTCGTCCATCGTGAAACGTCCATCCGTCGATGCCACGCCCTCTTTCGTGATAGACAATTCAAACTTCACCTGCTGCTTCGTTTCCACATTCCCTATGGCATTCGGGGCTTCCTGCCCCGGCATTTTGGAGTTCTCCATACCGTACCTCCTGGCTTCCCTGCTTTGTCATTTGAATCCTGATTCCAAGCCAATCCCTGCGTCCGACCGTCCCAGCCGTTCCCATCCTAAGCGCATTTCCAACCGACCTCACCCAGGCCGCCGCCTAAGCGCGTATCCATTTCATCCAACCCTACCCAGGCCGTCCCACCCTAAGCGCATTTTACGCCTGCCTTCCCGCTTTCCTCCAATTTACTCCAATACAAGCCCGCATTGCAGGTACAGCGGCAGGGAAAGCACGTAAACCATGAACAAGACGGACGCGACTGTGAGAAAGATGGGCAGCACGACCACGGCTTTTTTCGCCCTGGCGGAAAGGGGCAGGGCGGCCGTAAGCTTCTGCCACCCCCTGGCCACATAATATAGGAAAGGAACCACGGCCGGCATCAGATACCTGCCTTGATGCTGATAATCGACGGCGTACGCATAATAAACCAACAAAAGGAACGGCATCACCGCGCAAAAGACCAGGTTCCCATGGAAAAACGCCCGCTTCCAGCCGGGAAGCCCCATAAGGAAGTCCCCCTTGGGCTTACGCAAAAAGAGGCAGGATAGCACAGCCACCAGAAAAAAAGCGAAAAACGCGCGGTACATCCATACATTTCCCACCAGCCCCATGGAGCCGAAGACGGCTACGAAGGTCATAAACCCGCCCCAGAAGAAGTCATGCTCCTGAAACATGCGAAACAGGCTTTCGCCCCTGCTTTGGTAGGTAGACAGGTATAGGGGGTTCACTTCCGGTGACGCATATTGGATCGACATTCTTTCACGCGTGGCAAGCCCTAACAGGTCGCCGTCCAAGACAAGGTAGCTTCGAAGGAACCACCAGCCGATCCCCATTAAGACCAGGGCGCTGATCAGGGAACCCTTTTTGAACATCGTTTTCCAATCATAACCCTTGTCCCCGGCGAAATAAGCCAGGAACAGGAGGATGCTGCTTAAGATGAAGCCGTAGCCATTATAATAGGAAAGGGCGCAAAGGATGATACCCCCGGCCAAAAGGAGGCAGGCTTTTGTGGTAAAGCCGTCCTGATAAGCCAAAACCAGGGCATATACCATCATCGCCGTCGATAAGAGGCACATGGAGTCAGAATTGACGTAAGTGTGCAAAAACAGGCATTCCGGCAAGTACATGACGCCGAAGCAAAACAGCCAGCGAAAGCCGCCCTCGTCGAACAGCCGCCGTGACAGCAGATAAACCACATATGCCATCGCCATGCCGAAGCCCACGTTCACGAAGCGGGCCGTGTACAGGAGCACGCGCAGGGAATCGGTGAACAGCCCGACGAACCTCATGCAATATCCCTGCACGATATAGGGGAACGCATTGTATAAGGCATAGGAAAAGCCATAGGATGGGATGCGTACCTCTTCCTCGAACCCTGTCGGGATCACGCCATGGCGGTAAATATACAAAGGCACCAGGAACCTGGCATGCTCATCCGGCGGGTTCAGCTGCAGGGGATTGTCCCCTAAAGGCTGGAACAAGGCCAGGGTAGAGGCGATCACGAAGAAGCCTGCCATATAGAGGAAAAAGATGGTCCGGTCCGTTTTCCTGCTCATTTCTGCAAACCAAAGAACAGGAGCACGACAAGCCCTAAGGCGATCCGATACCAGCCGAAGATTTTAAAATTATGCTTTTTCACATAATTCATCAAAAAGCGCAGGCAAAACAGGGAAACGACAAAAGACACCACCGTCCCGACAAGCAACAGGGCCACCTCCATGCCGGTAAAATGGAAGCCGAACTTCACCACTTTCAAAAGACTCGCCCCGAACATCACGGGAATCGCCAGAAAGAACGTATACTCCGCAGCCACCGTCCTGGAGACGCCGATGAGCAGCGCGCCCACAATGGTCGCCCCGGAGCGGGAGGTGCCGGGGAAAATGGCGGCAATGAGCTGGAAAAAGCCAATGATCAAAGCCGTCTGGTAGGTGATCTGGGACAGCTTCCTGACTTTCGGCCGCCTGCCCCGGTTCCAGGTTTCGATGACCAGGAACGCGACACCGAAAATGATCAGCGCCAGCGCGATAGATACGGGATTGTAAAACCATTTTTCAAAGACTTCGTCAAACAGGATGCCGATGATCGCGGCCGGGACGCAGGAGACCAGAATCTTAAACCACAGGGTCATGATATCCATTTTCAAGAACGGGATAGGCCCCGGATTCTCTTCCCGCTCCCTGCGGCTAAGCGCAAAGGGCCAGATTTTATGCCAGAACAGCAGCACCACGGCCAAAATCGCCCCAAGCTGGATGACCACGTCAAACATATCGAAGAAGCCCTCCGAAACCTCTTGGAACGGCATGAGCTGCTCCACTAAGAGCAAGTGCCCCGTGCTGCTGATGGGGAGCCATTCCGTGATGCCCTCCACAATTCCATAAACAATCGCTTTGATCACTTCTAACATAAGGTTCTCCTTTTACATGTCTTGCCTTAAGTTACTTATTCTGGTCCGGTCCGAGATATTCCATCAGCTTCCCATAGGCATCTTCGGCGTCCTGACGCCCCTGTTCATACAAGGCGCGCAGCTTCGCCTGGTCTTTCTCGATCCGTCCTACGCCGCAGAGGGATTTGGGGCGGATGACGAACGCCTCCCCGGCTTCCTCCCTTTCTTCCAGGTACCGCATGGTCGCATTATAGCGCAGATGGCGCTCTTTCATACATTCGTAAACTTTGGGGTAATTCAGGTAACGCAGGCGGATCAGCCCCAAATAGGACGTAGGCCGGCGGACATAGCCCGCCTCTTTCGTCAACACCACCAGGTTTTTGCGGTTGCCGTCATGGATGGAACGTTTGATGGGGATCGCGTCCGTTATGCCGCCATCCAGGTAATATTCCCCGTTTATCTTCACATTACGGGACAATAACGGCAGGGAAGCCGACGCGCGCACCCATTCGATATCCCGGTGCATTTCCTGAAGCAGGGGATATTCCGGCTCGCCCGTGCGGATATTGGTCACGACGCTGTAGGCCTTTCCCTCATACCGCCCAAAGGCTTCATAATCATAAGGAAGAAGGTGTTCCGGGATGTCGTAATAACACATTTTCACATTGAAAAAATCCCCTGTCGTAAGCAGGCTTTCCACGCCGCAATAATCCTTCCTCCCCAGGTAATCCAGGTTCGCATGCAGGGCACGCCCGGGCTGCCTGGACAGATAACTGCACATATGGCACGCCCCTGCGGACACGCCGTAGAGATGGGAAAACCAGATATCCTTCTCCATCAGGAAATCCAGGACGCCGATGGTATAGACGCCCCTCATGCCTCCGCCTTCCAAGACCAAACCAGCTTGATACATACTGTCCCTCTTTTCTTATTTCAATTTCAATCAAGGCCGGACGGCCCCATACTCCTGCTCCACGAAGCGGCGCAGGGCGGGCAGGGAGCGTCTTACCTTGTCCGTGTCAATGCAATACGCCATACGGAAGAAGCCCGGCGCACCGAACGTGTCGCCCGGCACCAGGACCAGGTCATAGGAAAGCGCCTTTTGGCAAAAGGCTTTCGCATCCTCTTCCAGCGCCTTGGGGAAGATATAAAACGTCCCGCCCGGCTTCACGCAAAAGAATCCCAATTCCGTAAGCTCCTTATAGAGGATTTCCATGTTCGTCTCATAGACGCTCAGGTCCGCCGTCAGGTCAAGCACCTCGGCCACCGCCAGCTGGATGATGG
>CANPWC010000086.1 GCA_947581905.1 uncultured Acetatifactor sp. | reverse complement strand
TGGGCCTGTTTTTACATAAGTAAATCAGATTTTGAGAAAATGACCGTTCGATTTTCGTGCGCGGATCGTTTCCACAGGGGTCTCCTTTTCCTGGAATAGCCAGCCTTATTGGTTTTAATACATACGTTTTCCCATCCATGGTTTTAACCTCTTTCCTGATTTGATTTCGTGCGGAAAACAAACGTTGCTTTACAGCGCCCTCCTTGACATTCAGCTTCCGTGCGATATTTTTCACAGACAGTCCGTCAAGGTAGAACAGGATCATTACTTCACGATATGCCTTTGATAAAAATGCGATCTTTTTCAGGATTTCTTTCAATTGTTCTTGTTTGCCGGATTCCTCAATCAGTTTGTCGATCTCATTTTCTTTCGCTGCCAAAAGCGCTAAGTCGCTGTTTTCGATGCTGAGAACCAAATGTTGCGTGTTTCGGCGTTGGCAATGGTCCGCATAGACCCGCCGGGCGATGGACCAGACAAAGGCGTAAAAGTGATCAATTTCTTCCTGCCGGTGTATGGCTGATATCACCGTAAAAATGATATCAGAACACAGATCCTCCGCTTCGTGTGCGGTGCTGCATCGATGATAAGAAAAAGAAAACAGTTTATCAAGAAAGTTTTTGTCGTCAAGTAATTTCAGCGCTTCGTTTGTTTTCATTTCATTTTCCTTTGTTCCAATCATGATTGTTACACCTATATAGTCGCCGTTTTGGAAATCAGGTTAGGTAACTTTTGAAAATATTTTTCGCGCCGCCTAGTAAGCGAAAAATTACAGTGCGAAAAATGCGGCGCTGGCGGCGGGCAGGGTGAGACGGCCTGACCTGAGCGATGCCTCCTTGCACGGGATCTCAAAACCTGTTTTAATTGGCAAACGGCTTATCGACGTTCCAATGCCAGTCCAATCAGCCGATCTGTCTGATCGGCCATAAACAGCGGAATATTCAACACATCATCGTCCAGCTTCAAAATAAGACATATCGCTGATACTTTTTATAAATCGCTTTCCTTCACCATTATCAAACATGTGCGACACGCCTCCTGCCAGTCCAAAATTTCTCCATTATCAATATATCATCCGCTTTTCAATCCGCTTTTAGAATAGATTTTTGCAACATGTTGCATTTTTCTATTCTGAAATCATAAGGGGCATGGAAGATGGGATACTTACATGTGTTGGTAAGACATCAATATACATAGGATGGATGGGGCAACGATGCGGCCCATCAGCCTTTTCTTTTATAGCATAGGGCGGCTATGCAGCCAGCAAGAAGGACGATCACAGAGACGCCCAACAAGATCAGCGTTTCTGCTGAAATTGAGGTCCCTGCAGCTGCCGCTTGCGGAACATTCCCCTGCCCCAGCATATTGCCTGCCGCCCCGTTTGGCATCTTGGGCAGCTGCATGCCGCCGGCTTCTGCTTCGCCAGCCACATTGCCGCTAAATGCCTCAACATCCCTGCCAAGTCCGCCCCGTCCCGTCATCTGTCCGCCGCCAAAGCCAATTCCGCCGTGCATTCTTCCACCGCCGAAGCCACTGGGGCTTGACGAATTATCAATCGTGATTTCCGTCTCGGCATCTCCAACAATCAGCGTGTAAGTATCCCCGACTTTCATTTCCGGCGTGCTGACAAGGACGGAGGAAAAGCTGCAGGGGACCGTCTCTGAAAGCAGTTCCTTTCCGCTGGCATCCTTGACGGCCACAGTCATTCCAGACGACGCCGAAACGGTCTGCATCAGGAAGCCCTGGGGAGAAGAGGCATCGAACCCCTCCGCCATCCCGCTGCTTCCGCAGGCGAGGACGGTCCCGCCAGTGATTTCGCAGACGCCCCCGTATTCGCTGCCACAGTCGATGGCACAGCTTCCGCCATTATCGCTGACGCTGACGAACAGCTTTCCGCCGCTGATGTAAATATCCTTATTGGAATCGATCCCGTCCGCATCCCGGCCGTTTTCATCCGTAATCGTGATATCCCCGCCGGTAATGTTGATGACGGAATTGCCGCTGTACCCGTTGGCGTTGATCCCATCATCGATGGGGTCAATATCGATCGTCCCACCGGCAATGGTTATCTGGACCGCTTCCAGCCCCTCATAGCAGGACGGAATCGTGATGTTCCCAGATTCTATATAAAGATAAGATGTTTCATCGTCATTGGAAACCGTGATCCCATCGTCGCCAGCGGAAAGCGTAAGGTCAGCTTCCCGAATCCGCACGCTGTCATTCGCGTGTATGGCATCCTGGGCGGCGGTTACATGGAGCGTTCCCCCAGCCACCACAAAATCGTCGTTGCAGACAATGCCGTGCTGGTATTCTGCCGTGACCTGAAGGGAACCGGTTCCGTTGATGGTCAGGTCGTCCCTGGAGTAGATCGTTCCGTCCACGCCGGCCAAAACCGCTTCTTCCCCATAAGAAGCGCCGGAAGACAGGGTATTTTGCGTGCCGTCCCGCAAGGTCAGGAATACCTTGCCTGCCTGTTCCACGCGGATGGCCGCCCCGTCCTCGCAATGGATGGAAGCGCCGTCCAGCATCAACCAGATCTTATCGTCCCGATCGGCTTCGATGATGACCGACCCGTCGGACAGTCCTCCGGAAAGCACATATTTCCCCGCATAGACGATGTAAACATCCCCGCCATTGACGTAGGCGCCGTTTCCCTTTACCGTGCCGCCCTCATCCGAAAGGATGATCCTCGTCGCGTCCCCGGCGTCCCACGCGGCGTCCAAATCGTTTGCCGTAAACATGCCGTCGCTGATCTCTTCGCTTGCGACAGCCACGATGCCAAGCGCTTTCCCATTCATGAAGAGGAGGGTGAAAAGCAAGGCGGCCACAGTGATCCCGACACAGATCGCATCAATATGTTTATGCTTCGACATAAGGCCCTCCCTATCCCATGTACTCCCCATTGAAGCTCACCAATACCGCGCTTGCCACGCCGTCCATTTCGGACAGTTCGTTGATGAAGTCTGTATCGTCATCTTTAAGACGCACTTCCAGGTTGAGTTCGATATGCCCTTTCTGCGCTGTTTTGCCCTTGACGACGCAGCGATCTGTATGTTTTTCCAGATATGCCCTTGCAGCCTGTTCGCTTTCATGGCTGCCGCATTGCAATACCACGATATAGGGATTGGTATGGGACTTGCGGTTGACGAATACCAAAAGGATCAGGCCGATGATGACGCTGCCGATGACTGCCAACGGGATCATGCCCGCCGCAAGGACGATGCCTACGGCAATCGACCAAAACAGGAATGCGATATCCAGCGGTTCCTTGATGGCGGTACGGAAACGGACGATGGACAACGCGCCCACCATGCCGAGGGAAAGCACCACATTGGAGGTAACGGCGAGGATGACCACGGTTGTGATCATGGTGAGCGCGATCAGCGTTACGCCAAAGGAAGAGGAATACATCACGCCGTTGTAGGTCTTTTTATAAATCAGGAAAATAAAGATGCCAAGGCCGAAAGCCAGCGCCAGCGCAAGGACCATGTCGAAGACGCTCACGCTGGATACGTTCTCAAGAAAATTAGATTGAAAAATATCATGGAATGTCATAACTTTCCTCCTTCGAAACGCATCAGCCGTAAATACGGCATTGGGCGTATTTTGAAAATGCGCAGGGGCGTCTGCCGGTGAGCTGGATGGCGTCCCGGATCACATCCGGGAGAAAGGCATCCCACTTCACTTCCATTAAAATCGGCGCGTCGCCTGCCGGAACCGTTACCGGCTCCGCATTTAAGAAATCGGTACACCACAGGCTGGTGCGGATCCCGTAATCAAAGGTGACGCGGACGTTGCCCGGCCGGTATACAAACGGCTCCCGGACATAGTCCACGACAACCTTTGGTTTCAATCCCTCCGTTTTCACCTTATAAATAAGCTCCTGTAAAAGCGGCGGCGCGTTCTGCTGGATTTGCGGAATGTTTCCATCGACAAACGCCTGTGCCTGTTTTGACGTTATCTGCACGGCCTGCTTATTGCAGAGTCCGTTCAACTTGCTCTTTTTCTCCAAGCTTATAAAACCTATGTCGCCGTTGTAATAGCGGATGCGGAACTTTTCCCGCCAATTCACTCCGTCGATCTTCTCCCGCAGCGCCCGGTCCGCCGGCGTGTCAAAATACAAGCTGCGCACCTGGTACCTGCCGCCTGCGGCGTGCTCGTCCGGTTCCATAAGGATCCACAGCCGGCTGCGCAGCGCCAGAAGGTCAGCCGTATTGATCTCTATCTTCCATTCATGCCGGAAGTCCATTCGGCCTCCCCCTTCCTTGCATTTTCCTTTTGTATGCCGATTTTCCTCATCTGATCAACTTGGACAGCTGCTCCATTGACCATAGTCATCATAACATGAAACGACGACTTTTTCCAACGTTTTTACATTTCCCTAACAAAACTTTCACATTTTATCCTTGTAAAATAGGTTGATAAATCGGTCCGATTCGGCTATAATAATATCAAATATTAAATCAGCCGAAAGGAGCGCTGTCCTATGTATATCAATAGACACGCTGAGAAAACCGTGCGGGAACTGGCGCGGATGTTTGGAGCCGTGCTTGTTGCCGGTCCAAGGCAAGTTGGCAAGACCACCATGTTGGAACGCCTGACCGATGGAATGAACTATGCCACATTGGACGACCCCATACTGCGGGCAAGCGCCGAAGAAGAAAGCAGAACCTTTTTTAAGGATAATCCGCCTCCTGTGTTTGTGGACGAAATACAAAAAGCGCCGGCTTTATTCGAACAAATCAAGTTGCTTCTTGATCGGGAGCGGAAAAAGGGACAGTTCTTTCTGTGCGGCTCCCAGCAGTTCAAAATGATGAAAGGAGTCCGCGAATCCCTTGCCGGGCGTATTGGGCTTGTCACACTGCTTGGGCTCTCACTGCGTGAGTCCCAAGGGATTTCGTTCGATGATCCTTTCCTGCCCACTGAGGAATATTTTTCCCAGCGGAAGCTGCATGCTACGGATATTTCTTACGATGAGATATGGAATACGATTCACCGAGGTTCCATGCCGGAGTTGCAAAATAATCCGGATTTCAATTGGCAGATGTTTTATGGCGCGTATGTGCGGACTTACATCGATCGTGATGTGCGGGAATTATCTGAGATTGGGGATACTGTAAGATTTACGAAATTCATGATAGCGGCGGCGGCTTCTACGGGACAGCTCCTGAATCTGTCGTCTTTGGCGAGGGATGTCGGCATCAGCCAGCCCACCGCCGAACGGTGGCTGGCGATTCTCGTGGCATCCAACCTAGTATATCTTCTTGCGCCCTATTCCAATAACATTACGAAGAGGGCGATCAAAACGCCGAAGCTGTATTTCCTTGACACGGGACTTGCCGCCTATCTGACCAGATGGAACACGCCGGATGTCCTGAAAAACGGCGCGATGGCGGGAGCGTTCTTTGAAAGCTTCGTATTGTCTGAAATCGTGAAGAGCTATTACAATCGGGGTGTTTTAGAACTTCCTCTTTACTTCTATCGCGACAAGGATGGAAATGAGATTGATCTCTTGATTGAGGAAAACGGTATTCTGTATCCGATTGAAATGAAAAAACATGCCGATCCGCGGAAAAAAGACCTGGAAGCATTCGATCTGCTGGATAAGATACCAGGTGTAAAACGCGGTCCGGGCGGCGTGGTCTGCCTGTATGATAAGCTCCTAACCCTCCGGGGAACGGACAAAATAATCCCTGTAAACTTCCTGTAATGTCCATGTGGGAAATTCTTTTGTATGTCGACTTTCCTCACTTGATCAACTTGGACAGCTGCTCCATGTCCGCCTCCGGCAGGATCGTTTTCAGGTGGGAAAGGATACGCTCCTTTGACTCTTCCGGCTCCCTGCGATACGCCGAAGTCACGAAATCATACCCAAACTGTGCCTCCGGCGTGGAATATTGCGCCACGCCCCAGCCGTATACTTTCCCAAATTTATCTTTCATATAGACAAAATCCGCAACGTTGATGTAGGTCTGCATCTGAAGCCGGGTAATGACCGTGTCGAAACCTTTGTTCCCGCCTTTCCGGTAATTGCAGAGGTCCTTTAGCTCCTTTGATAAGAGGGCCCCATGTCCTGAAACGGTATCAAATACGCCCTTGTCCTTGCGTGAAGCAAGCCCGTCGTCGTACCGCGAGTCAAAGTCGTACCCGTCCCTTCGGAAATTCGCGAAGTCAGGAAGCCACGCCCGGCTCACAAAACCCGCTTTCCCGCCATAAAGCTTCCCATACACGCACTTGCCGCTTCTGGCGATAGGTCCTTTCCATTCCCAGGGGCCGTCAACGCCTTCTTGAAACCACAGGTCCCTGGGGCAGCACTCCTCCACGGAAAATCCAGGGATGGAATTTGTGAAAAAAGGGAGAAAACCTACGTCCTCCACAAGCCGTACCACATCATCCGCTGATCGGACCTGAAACAAAAGACTGTTCATTTTTCAATCTATCCCTCACTTTATCTCGAATTTAACGCCATTGTTAAGTCATGCGAATCCACATACCGATGACCATAGCCATCATAACATGAAACGACGACTTTTTCCAACGTTTTCACATTTCTTTAACAAGATTACCACCACGCATCCTCTTCCTCTCGCCTGCGCCGTTCTTCTTCCTCCTCTTGCATGCGTTGTTCTTCTTCCTCTTCCTCCTGTCTGCGCCGCTCTTCTTCCTCCTCTTGCATGCGTTGTTCTTCTTCCTCTTCCTCCCGCCTGCGCCGTTCTTCCTCTTCCTCCCGCCAGCGCCGCTCTTCTTCCTCTATTCGGTATTCGCTATCATCCCAAATATTTACATAGGTTCCTTGCGTATAGCTATAACCGTCTTCGTCAATCTCTTCGTATTGACCACTATCATAATTGTAACACCATTTTGACATAACGCTTTCCTCCTAAAATTTTGATAGAATCATTACACCATGTTTCCGTGCGCCGCCAGGCGCACATCCAATTCAGAAGTCGACAGGCGCTCTTCCTGTCGACATTTTACCATGTTCCCGTGCGCCGCCAGGCGCACATTTAATTCAGAAGTCGACAGGCGCCCTTCCTGTCGACATTTTACCATGTTCCCGATTAAAAGGATATCCTTTTTGGGGGACCTGTCAAACTTTCCTCCAAAACGCAGGAATGCCTCAAACGCTTCCCGCAATTCATAGGGTTCGCCATCTTTATCAAACTTGTTTTTTACATTAGCATAGACGGCATCAGAAGTCATTTTCCGAAAATCATTCGATTCAAAGTTCATCTCAACAATCTGCCCTGGGAAAATACCCGTTTCAATCAAATGAGCGGCCATCAGCTTCAAAGGGCTGGATTTCCCGCAACGTCTTATCCCGGTAATGACTTTTACAGGTTCCGTATCTTGAAAACCAATCAGCTTATTGAGGTAATGATCCCTTTTTTCAATTTATGTGATTCTATCATTGCACATCCTTCCTGCTTTCTCCAGCATAGCATAAATAAATGGAAAAAAGCAAGTTTTGCACTCAAATGCAAAAACTTCTGTTTTCTGGATTTCCAATACTTTCCACATGGTTAAAGATAATGCAAACTGATAGTAGATTTCTAAACAATTGGGTGGTACAATGTCGACAGACGGGACGTCTGTCGACTTCTGAATTGGATGTGCGCCTGGCGGCGCACTAAGAAGTGGTACAATGTCGACAGACGGGACGTCTGGCGACTTCTGAATTGAATGTGCGCCTGGCGGCGCACGGAATCATGGTACAATGTCGAGTGGAAGGGTGGTTTTATGGATAAAACATTTCAAAAGTTCGATACGGAGGATTTTTATGATTTTGACATAAACCCCCACGTCCGGCCGCCAGAGCCGGAATGGAAGGTTTATTTTAACGGAAACTTCTGGGGACATCATGGGAAAGACCGGGCAGGGATAGAAATCCCCCTCGGCAAGGAATTTACCTGGGCAAACCATTCCTGGGTGATTCCCTCGGCCTACTCCTGCAGCAAAGGGCTGGTGATGGATTTCTGTATGCAGGTGGACCCGGAGGAATTTCAAACCTTTATAACGAAATGGAACTTAGGGCCTGGACGGGATTCGGATGAGGCTTTCACCCAAGAACAACAGATGCAGATGGAATGGGAGAACCCCTGCTGCCTGAACTTTCATCCGCGGCTTGTCTGTAACGGAAAGGACCTGCGCACCTCCCACGGCTCCAGCATCTGTTTCCATTCCCGGGCATCGGAGGAATGGGCTGACCAGACGGAAGCAAAATGGGTTGTCCGGCATTACGGGCTGGACCCCGCTTACAGCTGGGTCATTTGCCGCAGCGCCTTTCCTTGGGCCGGCAAACGGCGTCCCCAGGTCCATACCCTTTCCCTCACTATGGAGGAACAGCCCGGACGGCTTCCGGGACCGCATTTTAAAACCCACCAGCCAGGGGACACATTCACCTTTTCCCATCCGGTGGACGACACGGAATATACCCTGACCGTACAGGAACTCGCGCCCCAGGCCATCCCTGCCAAGGCTTTCGGTTCGGACCGGTGGGTTTATCCGACAAATACGGTGGCCATGAGCTACACCCTCTCCCCGGAGCCGGAAGAAGACCTCGTCCTCTGCGACTGCAGGGCAAGCGACCGCCCCATAGAGGCTGCGCCAAAAGACCCCATGCGCCCCACTGCCGTCTTAAGCGCCGCGGTATTTGTCATCGGCGGAGCGGACAGCCCTACCTCCATTTTATTTGGAAATGACAGGCAGGGAAAGCTTCGCAGCGTATCTTCCTCCCTGCACTTTGAACCGGTGGAGGGAGACATTGAATGGCGCATTGATTTCAAGATCAAGCGGTATGAAGCGGCGTCTTATGACCTTCTTTAAGCGCCGCCTCCCTTGATTTGTCTTCGCCAGGGCGGTACAAGGACTACGCACGATTCCATTCTTTGCAGACATCAATCCATGCGGTAAATCCAGAATACCTTTCCAGTTCGGCTATTGTCAGTTCGATTGCGCTGTTACCGCTTCCGCACGCCGGAAACACGGTTTGAAATCTTTTCAGGGACACATCAAGATACACCGTAACTCCGTCGTTGACCGCAAACGGGCAGACGCCGCCGACTGCATGACCGATCAACGCCGCCACTTCATCCGGCGTCAGCATTTTCGCCTTTGTTCCAAACTGCGCCTTATATTTGGGATTGTCAATTTTCGCGTCGCCAGCGGCAACGATCAATATGGGACGTCCGTCTGCCAGGAAGGAAAGCGTTTTCGCGATCCTGCAGGGCTCACAATGTAACGCCTCAGCGGCAAGCTCCACCGTAGCGCTGGATACCTCAAATTCCTGTACCCGGTTTTCCATGCCATACTTCCTGAAATACTCCTTCACTTTTTCAATTGCCATTTTAAACATCCTCCTGTTTCGGACAACTCATGTAAAGACATTTTTCTTTGAGTATATCAAAAATTCCTCAGATTCTCAATCTCATGCTTTATTGTACCAAGCCGCTAGCGCGGCGGCTAGCCCCAGTTACGTTTTTCCACCACTTTTTTCAAAAAAAAGTAGCAG
>CANPWC010000085.1 GCA_947581905.1 uncultured Acetatifactor sp. | reverse complement strand
AAGGAACCAGATGAGGACCAGCCCCCAGCCCACATTGAGGCATTTGATGATGTGGTAAGCAGGCAGGTCAAAAGGAAGGAGGTTCCAGATCCGGATCAGCAATTCATAATAAGCCACAAGCCCAATCTGCTGGGGATAATAGGAAAGGTAGGAATCATATGGGTGGATGACGCCCAGATCGCCGCCTGCCAGGGAATTGGCCGCGGAGTAGACGGACATGGAATCCGCCGCGGGGACAGTCCTGCCGTAGACGATCAGAAGCCCGCCGCCAATGAGGTAACAGGCGGCTGTAAAGAAGATCAGCACCCATTCCCGGTGGGTGACGTCTTTTTTCACCCATTGGAAGAGTCCGCACAAAAGGGCTCCGACGATGGCCAGCCCGAGGAGGGCGGCCGGGAGATTGTCAAGCCTTGTCAGGACGACTTGAGTAGTCATGTCTTCCGCGTAGCAGGTGAAAAGACAGGCGCACAAAGACAAAAGGGTGAGCATGGCCAGCCCCAACCCTTTCATAAAAGCGATGCTGAAGCGATAAAGGATGGAAATGAATTGATTCATGGGAGGACCTTTCCGATTCATTGTGGTATTAGTTATAGTGAAGCTTCTGTTGTTATGCGAAAGTAACAGGAGATAAACAGAGGATACCACAATCTTGGCCCACTGTCCAGCGGTCGGGCGTGTGACATTCATTACTTTCATACGAAAGGGACGGCATGGGTGCTTGCCTTCCCGGAAGCGTTGACACCCTTGTAGGGCTTGTGGTAAAATGTCCACAGAAAGGGCGTCTGTCGACTTCTGAATAAAATGTGCGCCTGGCGGCGCACTTAAATCGGTATAATAAACTCCAGAATCCGCCTGCTGCGCAGGCGCAGTGCTGCCGCACTGTCTGATTCTGTCGTTACCATGTCAGGTGAAATCAAATGCTCACTTCGTTCGCGCTTGATTTCCTGCTGACATGGTAAAATGTGCGCCTGGCGGCGCTGGAAAGGTGGTTTTGGGAAAGGGTTGGATGGATTGAAGAGGAAAGGATACCTGGTATTCAGCATCATAGGCTGGCTTTTCCTGTTTTGCTGCATGACGGAAAAGGGGCTGGCGGAAACTGGCAACCTTGTCTGGGACGCGGGCTTCCTCGGGAAGCTTTTGGTCGTTTGCCTGGTGGGCGGTACCCTGGTGGGCTGTACGGTCTACGGGCTTCTTTGCTTCCTGACGAAATGTATGGCGGCAAGAAGAGGGCAAGCGACGCGGGCAGTTAAAAGGGCCTCCAGGGCCAAGTCCTTGCGCGCGTGCCCTCCCGCAGGGATATTCGGCGCGTCCTGGGCAATCCTGCTTGCCTGTTGGCTGCCCGGGTATTTGGCTTATTACCCCGCGATCTGCGCTTATGATGTAACGATCCAGCTGGGACAGATCCTGGGGCATGCTTATAATGACCACCACCCAATCTTCCATACGCTCCTGTTGGAGGGCTTCTATCGCCTTGGGCAGGCTTGGGGGAATGTGAACCTGGGGATCGGGCTTTGCGCATTGTTCCAAATGCTGGCGCTTTCAGCCGCTTTTGCGGCGGGGATCGCCCTTTTGTTTTCCTGGGGCGCGCAAGTTGGATGGCTCGCGGCCCTTTTAGCTTACTGCGGCCTGTTCCCATTCCATCTTTATATGGCGGTCAGCCTGACAAAGGATACCGTGTTCAGCGCCTTTTTCCTGCTGCAGTTTCTTAGCCTCTACGCGCTTCTTTTCCGGGAAAATATTCCGGGAAATCCAGGAAAGCGCAAAAAAGGGATGGGTCTTTGTCGCTGGGATTTCCTTTACCTGGGGGCCGGCCTTGGCGTGATGCTGTTTCGGACAAATGGGAAATATGCGGTGCTTGTGTTGCTTGTGTTTTTATTTGCCGCCTGCATCCCCAAGAAAGATGCAAGGAAACTGTTCGTTAAGCTTGGCGTGGAAACACTGGGCGTCTTCATTTTGGGAAGCCTTTTGCTTAGCGGGATCTTTCGTGCCACAAACGCCCAGCAGGGCGACCGGCGGGAGCTTCTTAGCCTGCCGATCCAACAGCTTGCCAGGACTTATGTGTACCATGGCGGGGTAGGGCTTCA
Source organism: uncultured Acetatifactor sp. (assembly GCA_947581905.1). GTDB lineage: Bacteria > Bacillota > Clostridia > Lachnospirales > Lachnospiraceae > Acetatifactor. Next base: position 7,705 of record CANPWC010000085.1, on the reverse strand, counting down.
CCCGGAGGATGATGATTCCATGGGGGAGGCGGAGAAAGCCTTGGTGGATGATTTCCTGTTGAACCGTGCTTATTTGTCGTACCGCCCGGAAATTGCCGATCCGGTGAAGAGCAACACGAACACTTACGTGGCCCGTTATCGGGCGAGGGAGTTCCTTTCCGTCTATCTTGGGCTTTTCTTCAAATATCCTGGGGATTATGTGAATGCTTTCCTGGCGGTGGATGCGGGATATCTCTCCCCTTTCGACTTAAGCCATGCCACCATTAATGAAAACGGGCGCGACCAAGGCTTGGGCTATGTCCAGACCCGCTGGGTGGATGAGGAACTGAATGCGGATGGGATATATCAGGACTCCAAATGGGAGGCGCTTCATGGCGTTTTGGAAGAATTTGCCGATTCCAATGGATATTTAAGGATTCCTGTGTTAAAATATATCTTAGTGCCCGGCGGATATCTGTGGTATTGGCTGGCTTTGGCTGCTTGCCTGTGGCTTTTTAAGAGCAGGAAGGCGCTTATGCCGCTTGCCTTGGTCTTGGGGTATTATTTGACCTTGCTGTTGGGTCCGACCGTGCAGTTGCGGTATTTGTATCCTGTGATGGTCGCCCTGCCTTTCGCGCTGGTCCTGGCGGTCGGGACGAGCCGTGCGGACCGGCAGGACCCTGCAGCGCAGCAGGGCGTCGAGGACCAGCAGGGGCACATGGGGCAACAGGGCCTTGCGGGCAGCCAAGGCCATGGAGCGGCGGCATGCCAGGACCCTGCGGGAAAAAAGGGTCAGGATGGGAAGAAATGAAACGAAGAGACGATGCGAAGAGGGATTTCCTGTTTTTCTTCTTCGGGATTCTTGTATGTGCGGTCATGTTGGTGCCATATCTGGCGCTTGGAAAGGATGCGATCTTTGCTTACCATGATCAGTTGGACGGTGAAATGATCGCCTATATCCTCCAAGCGAAGCATCTGGCAAGCGGCGGCTGGCTGCCGGAATTTATGGGAGGGAGCCTTAAGTCGGCGCTGATGCTTCCTGCGCCGATGTGCGTGCTGCTCTTTTTGCCGGGAAATGATTTCGCCGCCCTGGTGGTCATGCAGCTGGTGGGAAGCCTGACCGGATATGTGGGGATGTACCTGCTTGGCAGGGATCTGACCGGGAAGCCTTGGATTGGCATGGCGGCAGGCGTGCTGTTTTCGTACCTTCCGTTTTTGCCGGTATATGGCTTGTCCCAGTATGGGATCCCGTTGCTCATGTGGTGCTTTTGGCAGCTGGGCAGGGGGCGGTACAAAGGCTTTTGCGTGTTGTATGCGGCACTTTACGCCTTAAATTCCTCCCTGGTATTGGTGGGCTTCGCTGTGTTGGGGCTTCTTATTGCGGCGGTATTGTTGCTGGCTTGGAGAAAGAAAGAATGGAAGGGTCCCCTGGCCGCCTGGGCGGCGATGCTGGTCCTTTATGTGGTGGAAAACCTGGGGCTGTTAAAGCAGGTTTTCGGCGGCGGAGAGGTTTCCAATAAAGCGGAATACGTCCTCCATGCGGAGCCTTTTTGGGGGAATCTGTGGACCTTTTGGGTCGATGGCGGGCAGCATAGCGAGGATTATCACCGATACATCCTGGCGCTGGGCCTGGCGGTCCTGGCAGTGGAAGCCGCAGTCGTCCTATCAGGGCGCAGGAAGCGCAAGCCGGAGGAAAGCGTCCAAGCGGGAGGTAGCCTGATGGGAAGCGCCCGGGCGGCATGGCGGATCAAGGGGATGCTGGCGATTTTGGGGCTGACCGGGCTTTTCGCCCTGGCGGCGGCATTTTGGGGAGCCGGTCCGGGCGTCGCGTTCCGCAGCAGGATGAATGCCCTGCGGGGGTTCCAATTGAGCCGGGTCTTGTGGCTGTCCTCCACGTTTTGGTATCTTTTATTGACCTATGTGCTGGATGCAGGAGGAGAGCTGGCGGCGTTCGCCAGGGATGCGTTGTTTTGGCATGGCAGCAGGAAGGAACGGTGGAAAGCGGTTTGCTGCGCGGCAGCGGCTTTGGCGATGGCCGCCGTCGTGGCGTTAGTGGGAATCCGCGTCGCCGTAGGCAGCAACTTAAAGCCCAACGTCCAGAAGCTGCGCAACCCGGAATATTCCATGTTGTCCTATCGGGATTACTATGCCCTGGGCGTAATGGAGCAGGTGCGGGCATACCTGGAGGAAGCGTCCGGGCAGCCGGTGGACGAATACCGCGTGGCGAGCCTGGGGATAGACCCGGCGGCCGCATACCACGCCGGCTTCTATTGCCTGGATGGTTATTCAAATAACTATTCCCTGGATTATAAGCATCAGTTCCGCCGGATCATAGCCCCGGAGCTGGACAAAAGCGATTACCTTAAGACCTTCTTTGATTATTGGGGCAACCGGTGCTACCTGTTCAGCGCGGAGGTCCCAGCTTATTACACGATTGAGAAGAACGGTTTCGTGTTCCAGGATTATGCGATTGATATAGATGCCTTTGTCGGCCTGGGCGGCAGGTACCTGTTGGCTGCCGGCGCCATCCAGGACAGTGAAAAGAGGGGGCTTCGCCTGATGCGTGAAGAACCCTTTGAGACGCCGGAAAGCTATTACCGGATTTACCTGTACGAAGCGGTCCCGATGAATGGCGGATGATATGGGAAAAAGAGGATGAAGTCGGATGAAAGAGCGGATTTATGTCTGTCATACGTATTATCATGTATACGTGACTTTCTTGAAGGAATTAAAGCTTCCCCGGGAAAAGCACGGGCAGGCCACTTTGGTGTTGAGCAAGCTTTCCAACCATTTTGAAAACCTGAAGGAAAGGGTGGAAAGCACGGGCCTGTTTGCCGAGGTGATCGAGTTTGACGAGAAGCGGGACGATTATTTCCCGCAGCTTGCCAAGTGGAGGAAAGGGACGGGGAACTTTTTGGGCAACCTTTTGTACCGCATCCGGTTCACCCGGGAATATGCCAGGCTGGAGGAGCCTTTCGTCCCGGTGGATTTCCGGGAATATGGGGATGTGTACGTCTACTGCGATTCCGACCCCATCGGCTATTACCTGAACCAGAAGCGCATCCCTTATCATGCGCTGGAGGACGGGCTGAACTGCCTGAAGAATTTTGACGCGGCCAGATATGATAACAGGGGGCATTTCGGGTTAAAGGCGTTTTTGTCCATGAGGTGCAACCTGATCTTCGTCCAGAACGGGTACGGGAAATATTGCTTGGACATGGAGGTCAACGATATCTCCGCCATCAAGCACCCTTGCCCCCGCTATATCGAGGAACCCCGGCAGAAGCTGGTGGAGAGGCTGACCGAAGAGGACAAGGCGCTCATCCTGAAGGCGTTCATCCGCGACATGGACCGGTTAAAGGAACAGATTGAGGAAGGGAACGCCTTAGGGGACAAAATCCTGATCCTGACGGACCCGCTGTGCACCCTGGACGTGCGGGAAAAGATTTTTCGGGACATCATCGCCATGTACGAGCCGGAGGGGACCATCTTCTTAAAGCCTCATCCCAGGGATGAGCTGGACTATCGCAAGCTGTTCCCGCAGTATCCCCAGTTCGATGCCACGGTGCCGATGGAAATGCTGAATTTCTTCCCGGGGCTTCGTTTCCGCAAGGTGGTGGCGGTGCTTACAGAAGTCAAGGCGATCCAGTTCGCGGATGAAGTGGTGCGCCTGGGCGAGGACTTCATGGACCGATATGAGGATCCGCTCATCCATCGGCAAAATGAACAAATTTAAGGCCGTCGGAAGGCGCGCTGGATAAAGGAACGAATCATATGAGGCAGATACTGAGAAAACTGAACGTCCTTTTGGATAAAAAGCAGAAAAAGACTATGTTGGGCTTAATCGGGCTGATGGTGGTCGGCGCGGCCCTGCAGACGGCGGGCGTGGGCATCATCGTGCCCGTCATGGGCACCATATTGGATCAAAACGCCATTGAGGAAAACGAGGTCATCCATTTCTTTTACCAGTTGACGGGAGGCGGCAGCAGGGAGCGGTTCGTGGTGCTCATCATGCTTGCCATGATCCTGGTCTTCGTGGTGAAGAACCTGTTCCTTTATGTGCAGCAGAAGCTGACGCTTGCCTTTGTATACACGAACCAGTTTAGGACCTCGGAGCGGATGATGCGCAACTACCTGCGCCGGGGGTATGAATTTTACCTGAACGCGGATACCGCGGTGGTGCAAAGGAGCATCACCTCGGACGTCAATAACATGTATGCCCTGATCCTGGCCCTGCTCCAGCTGTTGTCCGACGGGATCGTGTCTTTGTTCGTCGTCTCATTCTGCTTCGTGCAAAACGGCGCGATGACGATTTTTTTGGCAGTGGTGCTCTTGTTGCTGCTCTTCGTCATCAAGCTGGTCTTGAAGCCCATCATGCACAAGGCGGGGGAGGACAACCAGAATTACTACAGCGGGCTGTTCAAGTGGATCTCCCAGACCGTCCAGGGCATCAAGGAAGTGAAGATTACCTGCAAGGAACAGTATTTCGTGTCGGAATATATCAAATGCGGCAGGGGCTATGTGGACGCGGTCCAGAAATACAGCCTTTACAACAATATCCCGAAGCTTTTGATCGAGACGGTTTGCGTCGCCTGCATGGCCTGTTACATGATCTTCATGGTGTTAAGCGGAACAGGGACGGAGGACATGCTGGATTCCATCACGACGTTCGCGGCCGCCGCCCTGGTCCTTCTTCCCAGCGTGAACCGCATCAACAACCAGATCAATTCCATCGCTTATTTTGAGCCTTTCTTCATGGGCGTCAGCGACAACCTGCAGGACGAGATCAGCGGGAAGAACGTGGACATGTCTTTCGCGGCGGAGGCGCCCAAGCTTCCGGTGACGCGACAGATCCGGCTGGAAAACATTACCTACGCTTATCCCAATACGGACAAGCTGATCCTGGAACATGCCAATCTTACGATCCCCGTTGGCAAGTCCGTAGGCATCGTGGGGACCTCGGGGGCCGGCAAGAGCACGGTGGTGGACATCCTCTTGGGGCTGTTGGTGGCAAAGGAAGGGACGATCCTGGCAGATGGGCAGGACGTGAAGGAGCATTACAGGGGATGGCTGAAAAACATCGGCTATATCCCGCAGATGATCTTCATGTTGGATGATACGATCCGCAAGAACGTGGCTTTCGGCGTGCCGGAGGAGGAGATTGACGAGGGGCGGATCTGGGAAGTGCTAAGGGAGGCGCAGTTGGATGAGTTCGTCCGTACCCTGCCGGAGGGGCTTGATACCGGCATCGGGGAGAGGGGCATCCGCTTATCCGGAGGGCAGAGGCAGCGTATCGGCATCGCCCGGGCCCTGTATCATGATCCGGAGGTGCTGATCCTGGACGAGGCGACTTCCGCCCTGGACAATGACACGGAGGCCGCCATCATGGAGTCCATCAACCGGCTCCATGGCCGCAAGACCCTGGTGATCATCGCCCATAGATTGCAGACCATTGAAAAATGTGATATGGTATATCGGGTAGAGGATGGGAAGGTAGAGATAGAAAGAGGCAGGGTATGAAGCTAAGCATCATCGTCCCGGTCTATAATATGGCGGGAGAGGGCAAACTGAATCATTGCATGGATTCCCTGGTCGCCCAGACCATCGAAGACTATGAGGTCATCGCGGTGGACGACGCCTCTACCGACCGTTCCCTGGAGGTTTTGCGGGAATATGAAAGACGGTATCCCGAGAAAGTCCGCGTACTCACCTACAAGGAGAACAAGCGGCAGGGCGGGGCGAAGAACGTGGGGTTGAAAGCCGCCGTGGGAGAGTGGGTCGGCTTCGTGGACAGTGATGATTGGGTGACGCCGGATTATTATGAGAAGCTGCTTCGGAAAGCCCAGGAGACCGGGGCGGACCTGGTTGGCTGCGATTATAGCCTGGTGGACCATTATACCATGGAAGTGGGGACGGTCGTACGCAACAATTCTCTGGACCAGACAGGGGTCCTTACGGGTAAGAAGCGCCGTCTGCTCCTGATGCGTCCCGGCAGCATGGTCATCAAGGTCTATCGGCGCAGCGTGATCCTGGAGAACCACCTGGATTTCCCGGAGGGGATCTTTTACGAGGATAACTGCGCGGGCTCCGTGTGGAGCCTGTATTTCACTCATTTTGAAAAGGTGGAGGAGCCGTTGTATTATTATTATCAGCGGCAGGTGTCCACCGTCCACTCCGTGACGGAGGAAAAGTGCCGCGACAGGATGAGGGCGGCCGAGCTTTTATATGCAGAATGTGACAAAAGGGGCTTCCTTTCCGAATATCATGCGGAGCTGGAATATCGGTTCACGGAGCTGTATTATACGAACACGCTGTTTTCTTACCTGTCCGGGGTGGAGAAGCCGAAGCTTTCCTTTGTTAAGGAGCTTCGTAAAGGGATGGCCGGGCGGTTCCCCCAATTTGAACAAAACCCGTATTATTTGGAATATACAGGGGAGGCGGAGCGGAAGCTGATCAGGCTCCAGGGCAAGTCCGAACTGTTGTTTTGGCTGGTTTACCATGGGAAAAGGAAGATTTGGAGCCTGCGGGCGGGAAAGCTTTGAGGCGGGCAGGACGAGCCGCCGTAAGATGGAGTGGTAAGGCTGTGAGGGAGAAAAAAAGGGTTGTTTTCATCGTGGTGTTGCTGGAAGCCATCCTGGTGGCGGCGGCAATCTTTCCCCTGTTCGGGAAAGACGCGGTATATGAGTTGGGACCGGAACGGATGCGGGTGAATTTCGGCACGGTTATGCAGGACGGATGGCTTGCCGTAGACGAATCGGCAGGGCAGGCGGGCGTCATGGCGGATTTTGAGCAGATTTCGCTGCCGGCCGGAGGGTACCGGGTCAAACTTCGTTATCAGTCCGATACGGATATGAAGAACCTGTGCACGGTCACGGACGAGGGGGGAAGCTTCGGCTTAATCCAAAGCGACGTGGGGCAGGTTTTCGCCGGCTTATCGGAAACCGATTTCAACATTTGGCTTTTTCGGGGGACGGATGACCTGGGGGTGCATGTCTCCTATGGCGGCGTCGGGGCTTTCAAGGTCCTGGGGCTCGTCATCGAGGAAACGAACGCCTTGGCTAGGATGCGGCTTTTTACGCTTCTGTGCCTGATTGCCCTGGCGGACGCCGTCTGGCTTTGGGCCTATCGCGGGAAGCGGCGCGGTATCCCTTTGGAAAATAAGGACGTGTGCTTTGGTCTTTTCCTGATCATTTTGCTGTCGTCCCTGCCGTTGTTTACGGATTACCTGGTCCCGGAAGGCGGGGACTTAGGATATCATTTGATGCGGATCGAGGGGATCAAGGACGGCTTGCTTGCCGGCCAGTTCCCGGTGCGGATCGCCCCGAACTGGCAGTTCGGCTTCGGATATGCTTCTTCTGTTTTTTATGGGGAAACGTTGTTATACCCGGCGGCCCTCTTGCGCCTGGTCGGCTTCCCGGTCCAGACAAGCTATCAGATTTACCTGTTCCTGGTGAACGTGGCGACCGCCCTGGCCGCCTATGGATGCTTTTCCAGGCTTTTTGGGCAAAAACAGATCGGCCTGTTGTGCTCCGGCTTGTATACCTTGTCCGTTTACCGGATTTATCGGACCTATTGCTTCGGCGCGCTTGGGGAGACGCTGGCGATGCTCTTCCTGCCGCTTCTGGTATATGGCTTCTACCGGGTGTTTGCCTGGGATGTGTCCAAAGAAGGTTATCAAAGGGGTGGATCCCTTTGACGGCAGGGTTCGCGGGGCTGGTCCAGACCC
>CANPWC010000084.1 GCA_947581905.1 uncultured Acetatifactor sp. | reverse complement strand
TGTTTATCTAAGCGCCTTAAATGGCAAAGCGGGCAGGCCCATGCGGAATGAATTCCGCATCCCCCTCGTCATTGTCTGACCAAGAGGTGTTGCGGCTAATTTTTAAAACTATGGATCGGGGCCGGGATCCTGCCGCCGCGATTGATGAATGCGTCACAGGAGAACCGGTTCACCGGCATGATGGGCGCATGTCCCAATAGGCCGCCAAACTCCACGTTATCCCCTACCTCCTTACCGATGACGGGGATCAGGCGGACCGCCGTCGTCTTCTGGTTCACCATCCCGATCGCCATTTCATCCGCCAGGATGCCGGAAATCGTGGTCGCCTTCGTATTGCCGGGAATCGCGATCATATCCAGGCCTACCGAACACACGCAGGTCATCGCTTCCAGCTTTTCCAGGCTTAGGGCCCCGCTTGCCACGGCATCGATCATGCCCTGGTCTTCACTGACAGGGATGAACGCCCCGCTCAAGCCTCCCACGAACGAGGAAGCCATGACGCCGCCTTTCTTCACCTGGTCATTGAGCACCGCCAAGGCCGCCGTCGTACCGGGAGCGCCGGCATATTCCAGCCCCATTTCACAAAGGATGTCCGCCACGCTGTCCCCGATGGCAGGCGTAGGGGCCAGGGACAGGTCCACGATGCCGAAAGGGACATGCAAAAGCTTGGATGCCTCCTGGGCCACGAGCTGTCCCACCCGGGTCACTTTGAACGCCGTCCTTTTAATGGTTTCGCAGAGCACTTCAAAATTCTCCCCGCGCACGGCCTCAAGCGCCGTCTTTACCACGCCTGGGCCGCTCACGCCCACATTGATGACCTTATCCGTCTCCGTCACGCCATGGAAGGCCCCGGCCATGAACGGGTTATCGTCCGGCGCGTTGCAGAACACCACCAGCTTGGCGCAGCCTAAAGAATCATCCTCCTTCGTGTATTGGGCCGTCTTCAGGATGACCTCTCCCATCAGCTTTACCGCGTCCATGTTGATCCCCGTCCGGGTAGAGCCCACATTGACCGAGCTGCAGACCCGCTCCGTCTTAGACAGCGCCAGCGGGATGGAATGGATCAGCATCTCGTCCGCCCGCGTCATGCCCTTGCTCACCAGGGCGGAATAGCCGCCGATGAAATTGACCCCCACGTCTTTCGCCACCTGGTCCAAGGTAGCGGCGATGGAAGCGAAATCTTCCTCGCTCCTGCATGCCGCCCCTCCCACCAAAGCGATCGGGGTCACTGAAATACGCTTATTAATGATCGGTATGCCATACTCGCGGGCGATCTTCTCCCCGGTTTCCGCCAGGTTTACGGACGCCTCATAGATTTTGGCGTAAATCTTCCCCTTAAGCCGTTCCAGGTCAGAATCGATACAGTCCAAAAGGCTGATCCCCAATGTGATGGTACGCACATCCAGGTGTTCCTTCTCTATCATCTGATTGGTTTCGTTCACTTCATAAAAATTGATCATGCTGAATATCCTCCTGCCGATGTCGTGCCTGGCCATGCCGGCACACCGTGCCAAAACTGTCAGATGCGGTGCATTTTATCAAAAATTTCTTCTTTCTGGCAACGGATGATGACGCCGATCTCCTCGCCCAACGCTTCCAGTTCCTCGGATAGGTTGCCGAAAGAATTCGTGGCGTGGACGGTGTCGACGATCATCATCATGTTAAAATATCCCTGCACGATCGTCTGGGAAATCTCCAAAATATTGATGCCGTTCCCTGCCAGATAGGTGCAGACCCTGGCGATGATGCCCACCGCATCCTTGCCGACGACCGTTATGATCACTCTCTTCATGCTCTTTTCCTCACTTTATCCTGGCCTTTTCCAGCCATTTTCCTTAACTTCTTTCTCCAAATGCCTTGCCGGGCGTTTGCTTCCTTACGCGATCTGTATGACCGGGGAAGCCTCGTCCCGCTTGGCGACCAGCATACGGAAATCGTTGGCCTGGTACGGGTTATCCCCCATGGTGATTTCCATGCGGACCGATTCGTACGCTAGCTGGGGAAGGTTGTTTTCCTTGGACAAATGGCCCAACACGATCGCCTGCATCCCATCATGGACGATGCGGCTTAAAAGCCGCCCGGAATTTTCATTGGAAAGATGCCCCCTCTCCCCCAGGATCCTCTTCTTCAGGTAATAGGGATAGGGCCCCGTTTCCAGCATATGTACATCGTGGTTCGCCTCCAGGAGCACCGCGTCCAGGCCTTTCAGGCATTCAACCGTATATTCGTTATAAACGCCCAGGTCCGTGCAAACCGCGATCCTTTGCCCTCCATAAGAAATACGGTAGGCGACAGGCTGGGCCGCGTCATGGGAGATGCGCATCGGATTGATGGTCAGGTCCTTCAGGATGAATTTCCGGTCGGCGTCCACCTCATGGAATAACTGCGGATCCAACTCTCCGATAAAACGACACGACAAGATCTCCCGAATGGTCCCCCGCGTGGCATAAATCGGGATCTCATATTTCCGGGCCAATACGCCCAACCCGCTGATGTGGTCCGCATGCTCATGGGTGATCAGGATCCCGTCTATGTCACGGCCGCACAGCCCCAGATCCTTCAAGCCGCTTTCCGTCCTTTTCCCGCTGATCCCTACATCCACCAAAAGATGGGTCGCCTCGGAACCCACATAAATACAATTGCCGCTGCTCCCGCTGGCAATGCTGCATAACCTCATGTCTAGCCCTTCTTTCCTTTCCTCATTCCTCTCTCCTTGAAAAAGGGGCCAGGCGCTCATCAATCTGCCTTAGGCACTCTTCTAAGGGACCGTCGTTATCCAGGATGAAGTCGCTTTTCTCCCGGAACGCTTCCTCCGACAACTGCTGCCTCATGATCTGCGTGACCCTCTGGTCCGTATATCCCCTCTCCTTGATGAGGCGCTGCCGCCTCGTCCCTTCGCTGGCATATACATACCACATTTCATCCACGATGTCCTTATACCCCGTCTCGATCAACAGGGCCGCCTCGATAAAGAACAATTCCGTCCGCGGATCCCTGCGCGCTTCCTCCACCCGGTCCATCAGGTATTGCTGCACGGCCGGATGGACGATGTCATTGACTTTCTGTAGCAGCTTTCGATCCACAAAGATACGGGAAGCCATCACCGTCCGGTCAATGCTTCCGTCCGGCGAAAGCACCCCTTTCCCCAACAGCCCCACAAGCTGCCTGTAACAGGGCTGCCCTGGCTTTTTCACCTCATGCGCGACCTGGTCCGCCAGATAGACGCGGCAATAATAATGTTCTTCAATATACTTTAAAACCTCCGATTTCCCGGACCCGACGCCACCCGTGATTCCGATCAAACGCATCTTTGTGTCTCCTCCTGTCGTCCCCATTTCCTGTCATTTCGCCTGATACCAGTTTTCACCGGTATGGAGGTCCACCTCCAACGTTACACGTAAGTCCGCTGCCGAGCGCATATTTTCCGTAAGGATCCTGCGCACTTCCTCTTCTTCCTCCGCCAAGGTCTCGATCAACAGCTCATCATGCACCTGCAGGATCAGCTTCGACTTTAGATTCGCGTCCCGCAGGGCCTTCCAGACGCGGATCATGGCGATCTTGATGATATCCGCCGCCGTCCCCTGGATCGGGGAATTCATCGCCACCCGCTCTCCGAAGGAACGCTGCATGAAATTGGAGGAGGCAAGCTCCGGCACCGGCCTGCGCCTGCCGAACATCGTGGCCACATACCCATTTTCCTTGGCTTGCGCCACCTGCCTGTCCAAAAATTCCCTCACCTTGGGATAAGTGGCGAAATACTGCTCAATATACTCCGCCGCTTCCTTTTTGCTGATGCTTAAATCCTGGCTTAAGCCAAAAGAGCTGATGCCATAGACGATGCCGAAATTCACCGCCTTCGCGTTGCGCCTCTGCAGGTCCGTGACTTCCTCGAAAGGGGTATGGAACACCTTCGACGCGGTTATGCGATGGATGTCCTGGTCCATATGGTAGGCTTCGATCAATTGTTCATCCCCCGACATATGGGCCAGCACGCGCAGCTCGATCTGGGAATAATCCGCATCCATGAACACATAGCCTGCCTTTGGCACGAACACTTTGCGGATCCTCCTGCCCAGCTCCATCCGCATGGGGATGTTCTGCAGGTTCGGCTCCGTGGAACTGATGCGCCCCGTGGCGGTGATGGTCTGGTTAAAGTTCGTATGGATCCTTTGGTCCTCCCCAATAAAGACCGCCAAACCGTCCGCATAAGTGGATTTCAGCTTTGCAAGCCCGCGGTATTCCAGGATGTCCCTTACGATCGGATAAGACGGGGCCAGCTTCTCCAGCACGTCCGCGGCCGTGGAATACCCGGTCTTCGTTTTCTTCCCGCCCTTTAACTGCATTTTTTCAAACAAAATCTCGCCCAACTGTTTCGGGGAATTGATGTTGAACGGCACTCCCGCCTGCTCCTGGATGGAGCGTTCCAATTCCTCGATCCGCTTCGCCAGGGCGTCCCCGTAACGCATAAGCTCGTCCCTGCGGACTTCCACGCCCTCTTTTTCCATGTCATACAGCACTAAGGACAAGGGCATCTCCATCGTGCGCATCAGGGGTTCCATCCCCGTCTGACGAAGCTTCTCTTCCAGCACGTCCGCCGCTTTCCGGGACACATAGGCGATCCTGCACAAATACGCGGCCGCCTCTTCCTGCTTTTCCGTCAATGCCTGGGACAAGGCCATCTTTCCAAAAAGCTCCTGGTAGCCCGGGATCACCAGCTTTAAATGTTCGTTGGCGATCGCTTCCACGTCATAATCGCTTTTTAAGGGATTCAAAAGATAAGCGCCGATCAGGATGTCAAAATAACGGTCTGTATCCTGCCTGTCCAGGCATTCGTATTGCTTCTTGATATCAAAGGTGGCGATAGGGACGTGCCTGGAAAAATCAAGCAGCGCCTCCCGGATCCGTCCCTCGTCCCGCTTCTCCCGCCGCAGGGCGGGGTCGTCTAAGCTAAGGGAGCCATCTTCCGTGGAAAACAGGGATAACTGGCTGGGAACGTTGCCTACGCCTCCCTGGAGCAGGGAATAGCAAACCGTCTCCTCAGGGAAAGATACGGACACGGCCAAAAGCCGCCCTCCTTCCATGGCTAAGGACAGTCCATGCCTGGGAAGGCGGTCCGGGGCGGAGGGCGCCTCCGTTTCTTCCCCGGACGTAGAAGCCCCATAAGCCTGTGCTTGCTTAACCGCTTCCTTAAGCTTCTCCACCAGTTCCTCGGGGCTCTTCAGCAAATGGAAGGAACGCTCCACCTCGCCGACATCCGGGACCTGCTCCTCCCGAAACCGCCCCAGGAAGTTGCGGAACTCCAACTGTTTCATCAGGCTGTAAGCCTCTTTGGTAAAAAAGCCTTCCGCCCGCGCCGCTTCATAATCGAATGGAAGGTCGCAATCCGTCTTGATGGTGGCCAGGGCTTTGCTTAAGTCCGCCAGGTCACGGTGCTCGGCCAAAGATTCCCGGATCGACTTCTTGCCGACTTCCTCCAGATGCGCGTACAGATTGTCCAGGGAACCATATTCCTTCATTAAGGCGATGGCGGTCTTCTCCCCTACTTTAGGCACCCCCGGGATGTTGTCGGAAGCATCCCCCATCAGGGCTTTCAATTCAATGAACTGCGTGGGCGTCACCTCATAGGCCGCTTCCACGTCCTTTGCATAATAATCCTCGATCTCCGTCCTGCCCTGCCGGGTCTTGGGGATCCGGATCTTAATATGGTCAGAAGCGATCTGCAATAAGTCCCTGTCCCCGGAGACCAAAGAAACCTCTAAGCCGGCGCTTTCCGCCCTCTTTGCCAAGGTGCCTAGGATATCGTCCGCTTCCAGGCCCGCCTGCTCCATGATCACCACGCCCATGGCGCGCAGCACGTCCTTCATCACGGGGACCTGTTCCCGCAACTCTTCCGGCATCGCCTTCCTCGTCCCCTTATAGGCCTCATACATCTGATGCCGGAACGTGGGCGCGTGGACGTCAAAGGCGACCGCCAAATATTCCGGCCCCTCTTCGTCCAAAATCTTGAATAAAATGTTTAAAAAGCCATAAATGGCGTTGGTGTGCAGCCCCTGCGAATTGCTCAAGTCCGGGACGCCGTAAAAAGCGCGGTTCAATATGCTGTGCCCATCTATCAGGACTAACTTCCCTTTCATCGCTTCTGCCTCTCTTCGTCCAGACTTTAAAAACGCCGCCCCACGGCAGCCTGGCCCGTAATATGCCCACCCTGCAAGGAATGGCGGCAAGCCCCGCAGGAAGCCCACGCGGCCGGCCTAATGGAACAGGATCCACATAACGCCAAAGCCGATCACGGTCATGACGGCGATCTCCGCCACGACGCCCAGCTTCAGGATGCCCACATTGTAAGCGATCTTCTTACGCGCCTCATCCAAGTGCCGGTCCAGCTCTTTCTGCAGGTCGAAAGCGCTTCCTTCCTCCAGACGCGCCATCCCCTCCCTGACCAGGTACTGGATGGCCAGTTCTTCCCTGCATTCCTGGCAGGAGACATAGTGGTCCCTAAAGCGCGCCAGTTGTGCGTATTCCAGCTTATCATCGATAAAGTCCGGTATCATCTTTTCAAATGTCTTACAATCCATGAACGCCCTGCCACGCCTCCTTACAGCTGCCGCCCATCCCTATCTTGCGGCCCATACAGTGCCACGATGCGACATTTCTCCCTGAAAGGCATACGTCAGGGGATAAATGTGACGTTCTTTGCCGCATCATATTCATGAGGCGCTTTCTCTACCGCCTTGTGCCCCACGGCGATGGCGATCTCAAAACGATACCCCTCCGGGAAACGCAGCGCTTTGGCGAAATACTCTTTCTTCTCCCCGGACATGGCATCCTTGATGCAGCCGATGATCAGGCTGCCCAGCCCCAGCCCCTCTGCCGCCAGGGCGATGTTTTCCACGGCGATGCCGGCATCCAGCGGGCTCCAATAAAATCCCTCATCAGCGCTCAGCATCAGCACGATGGGCGCGCCATAATAGAAATTCGAGGCCGCATCCTGGATGCCCCGCCCAGCGTTCTTAGCCTCCTCAATCTCAGCCAAGAGGGGATCGTCCCCCTGCACTACGCTGATATGGACCTCCTGGCGGTTCGCCGCCGTAGGGGCCTGCAGCCCGGCACGAAGCAAAACCTCCAATTCCTCATCCGTAAGCCCCTGCTTCGTATAACCACGGGTAGAACTGCGTTGTTCCATCGCTTTCAATACATCTTTCATTTCCTTTCCCTCCATTCCTTGATCGTTCCAACTCCCAAAGCCGCGATAAGCGGCCTTTCTTCAACAGGTTACGAGGCCAACGCCCTATCCAGCCAAGCCGCGACAGGCGGCCTTTCTTTCAACAGGTTACTAGGCCAGCACCTTATCCAGCACCGGATCGGTGCGCACCAGCTCTTTGGCCATCTCGCGGTACTTCTCCTCGTGCAGGTAGGTATGCCTGTGCGGCTTGATGGACGGCGCCATGTCGATGGCGCGGAGGAAATCCTCCTTACGCATCCCAAGCCCGGCTGCATATTCCCAGAAGCCTGTATCCGTCAGCACGGCATTGACGCGTACATGGCGGTGGTCCTGCACCTTGCTCATCAAATAGGTGGCGATCCCCACCTGGATGCCATGCAGCTGCGGGACCTCCAGGAACTTATCCAACGCATGGGAAATCAGGTGTTCGCTGCCGCTGGTGGGCGCGCTGCTTCCGGCGATCTCATTGGCGATGCCGCTCATTGCCAGGGAATCCAAAAGTTCTTTCAAAAACAGCTCGTCCTGGATGCTATGATAGGGCGTGCGCACAAAGCTGTTGACCGCCTTTTTGGCGATCATCACCGCGAAATCGTTCAGTTCGCCCACGCCGCAGTCCACTTCGTAAATCCAATCATAAAGGGCCGTAATCTTGGAAAGCATGTCGCCGATGCCGGAGTAAATGAATTTCACCGGCGCGGTGCGGATGACTTCCGTATCCACGATGATCCCATAGGCCAGCTTCGCCGGCATGGAGCCGCGCCTGCCATGGACCGTAAGGGAAGCGCTGGCGCTGGAGAAGCCGTCGCTGGAGCTGGAAGTCGGGACGCTGATAAAGGGCAGGTTCTTTAAAAACGCCGCGTATTTCCCCGCGTCTATCACTTTGCCTCCGCCAATGGACAAGATCGCCTGCGTCTTGCTGGGCAGGACTAAGGCCAACCCAATGATGTCGTCAATGTCTACCGTATCCAATTCGCGGTATTCCAAAACCGTAATGCCGTTTTCTTTCAGGGACTGCATGACGCGCATGCCGAACAGGTCGATCAGCCCATTGCCAAAATAAATCACCACCTGTTGGAAACCCGCTTCCCGCAGGTAAATCCCAATTCCTTGCAGCGCCCCGCTCCCAACCTTGAGGATCGCGGGGATGGAAATATGATCGGTCGCCATTTTCATCCTCCTTGATCGAAATTCTCCCTCCATCATAGCACAAGAGAAATGTCCGTTCAACTTTTTTGTGAAAAAATACCCAAAACTAATATTCCCAATCCAAACGGTTATAAGCAAAAAAGGCGTAAGCTTTGCGCTTACGCCTTAAACCATCATCGGGAATCGACGGGTCAGCCCTCATATCCGACCATCAAGCCGCCTTCTTCCGCGTAGAAGCTGCAAAGGGCGGTACAGGCAGTGGTACGCACATCCGCCTGGGGATAACTGTCCTGGATCAGGTCAGCCAGCCCCCTGGCGATCCCAGGGTTAAAACAATGGGCCAGACGCACCTTCCCTCCGCGATAGCCATGGGTCCGCATCTCCTTCCAGATACGGGAGATCGCCTGGGATTCCCCCCTGCACTTATGAAGCTGCTGCAGGGTGCCATGGTCGCTGGCCTTGCCGATGACGCGGATGCCCAAGATGCCCGCGATCTTGGCGGCCGCCTGATTGACGCGCCCGTTCCTCGCCAGGTTATCCAAATGCTCTAAGGAAAACAATAGATGGCTCCGCCTGCAGTAGTCCCGGATGGCATGTTCCATTTCATCAAACTCCATCCCAGCCTGCACCACCTCGACCATCTTCTCCACGATCAAGGCCATTTCCGGTCCGGCGGATAAGGAATCCACGATCAATACGTGCGCCCCCGGATGCTTCTCCAGGTACTCCTCCCTCGCTTTGGCCGCGGAAGCATAGCTGCCGGACAAGTTGCTGGTGATCGCGACCCCCAGGACCACGTCCGCGTCTTCAAAAGCCTCCAGCCAGTCATGGACATTGGGACAGGAGGTCCCAGAACGCCCTTTATACCCTCTCAGATAGGATACCATCTCGGCCAGGTCCGTCCCTTTGACATCCGTAAATTCCCTTTCATCCGTGATGACCTTAAGGGGGACGCTGGTAAAATAATCCACTCCCTCCATTTCATAAAGGTTGGATGATGAATCCGCCACGATCTTATATTTCATGCCCCCGCTCCTCGCTTTCCATATCCTTTGACATGGTTTTAAATACTACGTTACGAGGTCTATTATATCGGTCATCTTGGGCGATGTCAAGCGATATCAACCAATTTTTTATGATTTATGGCTATACGCTTCCCGATTCCTTAGGCTTTCCTTCCTTACGCCGAAGAAGCTTGTTGATCCAGGAATAAGCCTCTAAGAAAAGGAAAAGGACCAACAACACCGGAATCGTCAAAACCGCCAGCACCCAAAGGGACAGCCAGACCGTGAAAGTAGAGGCGAACCTTTTGCCTGCGTGGACTTGATTTAAATGATCTTGCTCCTGACACATATCCAATCCTCCCTATCCTCATCATAAGGGAGGTGTGCGCCTTTTTCCATCGAACCTGCTTACAAAGGCCCGCCCAATCCTTACATTTTTGAAAGGATTGGGCGGGGCGTTAAAACCACCTGTTACAAGGTCAGGACGTCCTCTTCCACGCCATTGTCCCGGCAGCGCAGGGTTTTCAGTTCATAGGGCTGGAAGCTTCCTTGCCACGCCTTCC
>CANPWC010000083.1 GCA_947581905.1 uncultured Acetatifactor sp. | reverse complement strand
AAAAACGTGCAAAAAAGTGTCCAGAAACCCTTTATTTATGCGGCTCCCAGAGAGGGACTGTAGAAATGGGGTAAGCCCGATTTAGGGCATTGACACATGTCTTGATAGATTTCATTTTTCTGAATCCTTTCAGTAGAAATGGGGTAAGCCCGATTTAGGGCATTGACACATCATCATGATGCCGTTGGAAGACTCTCCTTTTCCAGTAGAAATGGGGTAAGCCCGATTTAGGGCATTGACACTCAATTATAACAAGAAGAACAAAACTAAAGATTAGGTAGAAATGGGGTAAGCCCGATTTAGGGCATTGACACACTACTTCCGGAATATCATGGAATTCTTCCTCCGGCTGTAGAAATGGGGTAAGCCCGATTTAGGGCATTGACACACCAGCGCCGCCAAAAGCAACATTAAACCTACTGTGAGGTAGAAATGGGGTAAGCCCGATTTAGGGCATTGACACTCCACTTCTTCTAATTCCTGTCATTTCTTTTACCTCCGTAGAAATGGGGTAAGCCCGATTTAGGGCATTGACACACTTCCGAAAGAGGCGTTGATTTTTTCTACAACATTGTAGAAATGGGGTAAGCCCGATTTAGGGCATTGACACACCCTTTTTCAGGGTTGCCACAGGTTGATAGGGCACTGTAGAAATGGGGTAAGCCCGATTTAGGGCATTGACACTTTTCTTTAGCTTCGGATTCGGATTTGGCGCGAGGCAGTAGAAATGGGGTAAGCCCGATTTAGGGCATTGACACTATAAATTACGCTTTTCTTCAGACGTAATTTGCCGTTCGTAGAAATGGGGTAAGCCCGATTTAGGGCATTGACACAATACCGACCTTCTGCCCTAATGAAAAATCCATTTTCGTAGAAATGGGGTAAGCCCAATTTAGGGCATTACCCCTATAGTTTCCTCATAAAGTTTTATCTTCCTTTTTCTCTGTAAAATGGGTTAGGACTGAAGTGTCAATAATTGTTTATTGGGCTTATTTGAAAGGAATCGTCCCCCAAAGTAAAAACTAAGAACTTGTTAAACTGTGGAAAAATTGAAAGTAATTATGACATCATAGAAATGGATTGCTTGGAGGTTGAGATGTAGTACACAGATGTAAAGAGTCTGGCAGATAGGAAAGTTATTTGAGATTGAGTAAAAATGGCAGTTATCATCTTCACAAAGCAGTGAAGAATGCATTATTCTTATTTTATTCTAGCGCCTATTCTCTTAGGCGGATTTCCCAAATTGATAAATAATAGAATGTATTTGTTTGTAATGTCAAGATGTTCATTAGTATACTTTTTGAAAATCATAATATTTTGGCAAGAAACGAAATAAGCAGCCCATAGTAAATAGTGAGGGGGTGATAAGAAGCCAGGAGATAAAAAACATAAGATTCTGGCAAAGAACGAAATTTGTAGCCCATAGTAAATAGTGAGGGGGTGATAAGAAGTCAGGAGAAAAAGAAGAGGTTCTCAGCAAAAATCATGATTCCAACGCCATAATAATTGAGGAGGTGGGATAAAAATGACAAGTGCAGGTTTATTGATGGCTGCTCAAGTGGCAGGCGCGATTAGCATTGTCCTTAAGGTGACGGCACTCGTTGTTAGTAAGTTCGAAGAGCACGACCAGTGACTTTTTTAAACAAAAATGAGGAGGGATAGTTGATGAATAACGAAGAAATCATGAGGAACGGAAACAATGAGGTTGGCATTCCTGAGGAGGCAAAGGGAATGGAAGAAAGAAGCGAGGAGCCAGGAAGGGTAAAGCGGCTGGCAAATTCTTTTTTTAATTATCTCAGCAAAACCTGTGAAGCGATCAATAAAACCTGTGAAACGATTAATATGTTTGCAGACGTGGTTGTAAGCGTCAAGTTGATTGCCACGGCTCCAACGGATATTAGGACGTCCAGGAACTGCGCGAAGAAAGCTGCCCTCGATACGCATTCTTCCATGCTGAAATCAAAGAGGAGGAACGAGAAAGAGCGGATACATACAAAGAAGTACCAGGAGAAGTATAGGAAGAGGAGGTGAGGAACATATGCGAAATCAGAGGGATTCAACTAAACTGGCTGTATACCGTACATCGATCATACGAACCCCGGCCACATGGACTGTATATCAGACTCCGATTAAGCGGACTGTATACCAGACGCCGGTTAAGCGGACTGTGTATCAGACTCCGGTCACACGGACTGTATACCAAACGCCAATCGTACGGACCGTGCCTTATGAAACAGATAGGGAACGGTCCTCTGTATGGACGGCGATGAACCTGGCTTCAACATCTTTTGATTCAGTAACGGCTTTTTGTCAGGAGATATCATCGAAATATGTAAGTCCCCTCGCGAGAAAAGCTGTGGATTCTGTTTCAGATTTTGCATATGAAGACATGGATTACGAATCCGGTTGTGACAAGTATGATTATGGAAGTGCTGTCTTTGCAGGCATCGTAACCGGCCTGATCGATTCCTTTTTTGTCGGATCGCCGTTATGTTCTACTTTAGGAGGCGTTACAGATAAAGCCATTGATGGAGTCGTTTTGAAGTTTGCCCAATGGGTTTATCGATTGGACGGACAAAAAGGCAAGCTTTATCGTAAAGCGCCAGACAGCCTCGCCAGCGCGATCGGTTTCCTGGAGGATAGATTCCGTGTAAATTACGACGCACGTTATGGAAAGGATTTGCAGGGAGGTGACGCTTTATCGCATTTTTGCCCTGGCAACCATCATTTGAAATCGCTTGCGCATTGCCCGGATATCCTAGGCCTGTTCTTTTCCGTGTTGGATCAGTTGACGGGAAAAACCTCTATTGTAAATAGGGGGAAGCTGGTCAGGCTGCCGTCCGTAACCTCCAGTGCGGTTCCTGGAAACATGAGCTTTGAATCAAAGGTCATCTCTGGAGTCGTCAATTGGTTTGGCCACATCATGTCAGATGTTGCAGGCTCTTCTGGAACAAGGGGTCATGCAGGAAAGCGCGGCTCCGGCATTCCGATTCCTGGCTTTGAATTGTTTCAATTTACTGGAAAGGATTTGGGGACGGAATTGAATGGCCTTGCCCGGTTTACGGATTTGATGTTCCAGAACGGATATGATTTCCGCTTTGGACTCGCCATGTCCATCCCTGTCGCCATAAATCAGATGTTTACCACTCTGTTGTGGGCTTTGCGGAAGCGTTATGCCCTACAGTGGGATTGGAAAGAGATTATTTCTCAAAGGAAACAGGACCCTCAATTGGCAAGGATGCAGTTGGTCAGTGCAGGGTGTTTCTTACTAGTGGATATCGGTGATGCCGCACTTCGTTCCCAGGGTCAGCTCCTGGTATTTGCACTTCATTTGAATTATGTAGGCATATGCAAATTCGCTTTCGCGGCATATCAGGAACTTTGCTTGCGCTTTGGACATGCCTGGTCAATGACCGGAATGGAAAGGGAGTGGAACAGTATACTCGCTTCTTGAAACGGATGGCTTTCTCCCCGATCCCTCTTGTTTCCGATTCCCATCCCATGTATAATGAAAGAGGGCGGTGCCCCCTTAAGGCTTTAAGGAATGGGAGGGAGAATTTGATGCCACAGCATATTTCAATCCGTGTCCCCTGGCATGACCATGGATGGGACGGGACTGTTTGCGCGGATCCGGAGAAAAACAATTCCTGTCTTTGCCTAAAAAATATCTGGAAGAATCGGGACGATTTCGGGGAGGCTTCCATCTGCGGCCAATGTATGGTCGAACATGCGGATGCCCTCAGTTGTATTGCCGAGGGAGCGGCGTTCATGTCGCCATATGAACTGGTGAAGACGACGGAGCATCCTTACAAGAAGAGGAATCCAGCCACGCATGGGCATTTCTTGCCGACGGATGTGGTTTATCCGCCA
This sequence comes from uncultured Acetatifactor sp., assembly GCA_947581905.1. Classification (GTDB taxonomy): domain Bacteria; phylum Bacillota; class Clostridia; order Lachnospirales; family Lachnospiraceae; genus Acetatifactor. The sequence goes on along the minus strand of CANPWC010000083.1, from coordinate 6,172 downwards.
TACAGCTTTCCGGCGCGTCCTTATTCCTGGCTGATGCGGGATCGGGTCGAGGCGCTGAAAGACCTCTATCACATTGATTATCGGCCGGAAAGGGAGCCGAAGCTTTCCTTTACACCGACCTGGGTGCAGGATGCGGAGAACCATAAGGCGATTTTCGATTCCTTTTATGGGGATGTGGTGGAAAAGGAATCCCTCTGCCTGGCTTATGCCAAGCAGGTGCCGTTCGTAGAGGATTCCAGGCGCGTGATCATTGGCGTCGGCCATGTCCGGAAGCTGGTCCCGGCGGTGGAGCATGCCCGAAAGACGAAGGGAGGCCTTCGTTCCATGGTTTGGGAGACCATGGTGTGCCACACCATCCGTACGGACCATAAGGACGGCTTTGTGATCCCTTACGCGCAGATGATGGAATATGCGCGGGAGCACCCGGAATTTGACATGGCGGATGTCACCGTGTTCGCCCCGTCTGACGCGTTTGACGAATTTTCCTACGCGACGGAGCATGTGAGCCATGACGCGGTCATCGATGTGCTGCAGGGCTGCATCAAGGCGTTCACGATCATCGACGCCTGCCTGGACGAGGATTATTCCAACGTGCTTAGCTGGCTGAACCGTGAGCTTTCCAAGGTATGGGAGGATAGAGGGGCGTTCCCCGGGCTGGGGCCGATGCTCTGCGCCCTGGGGCTTAAGCAGGGGATCCTCATTGCAAAACAGGTCAAGGACCGGCTCCCGGACGGGCAGGATATTTGGGATAGGCTGGATGAAGTCTTTGAAAAGCCCGGACGATGCCTGGACGCCCTGCTGGCGCGCTGCGTCACGCCGATTTTGCAAAAGACCTGGAGGAATCTTCCTAGGGAGCGTAAGGAGCTGTTTCGCCTGCTTAGCCGCTTTCATCTCTCCCTTGAGCAGGCGGAGGTTCTTTTTCATGAGAACCGACGGGTCCAAAACGGAATCTTCTGCACGGATGGGGAAATGCTCTCCAATCCTTACTTGGTTTATGAGCAGACGCGGCTTAAGGCGGACGGGCTGTATTTGTCCGTCCAAAGGGTTGACCGGGCGGTGTTCCCGGTGGCTTCCGTGCTTGAGAAGTACCCGCTTCCAAGCCCGACGGCCTTATCCTCGGAGAATGATGAGCGCAGGATACGCGCAATCGCCGTGGCGGTGCTGGAGGAGGAAGCCCTGGCCGGGAACACGATTTTGCCGAAAACCCTTTTGTTGGACCGGATCAGCAGCCTGGTGCTTGCCCCGGAGTGCAGGGTGACGGAAGATATCCTGGACGCGGTATATCCTTTTCTGGAGAAGGAACTGTTGCGCAGGAAAATGAAGGATGGCAAGGAATATTATAAGCTCGTGCGTATGAACGCTTTCGACGAAATCATCGAAAAGCGCGTCAGCAAGCGTTTGAACGCGAAAAAGCTTGTAGTGGCCGCCGATTGGCGCAGGCTCTTAGATGAGAAGTTTGACCAGGGAAAGGGGGAAGGCGCCGCCATAGACCTTAAGGAGGAGAGGGCCAGGAGGGAGAAAGCCGCCGTCCTCAAGGAGCTTGCAGCCTCCAGGATTGGGGTGTTGGTGGGGGATGCCGGGACCGGGAAGACCACGGTGCTTTCCGTCCTGTGTTCGCACCCGGACATCCGGGCAGGCGGCATCCTGCTTTTAGCCCCTACCGGGAAAGCTACGGTTAGGCTCCTGGAGAGCATGGGAGCCTCTGCGGAAGGCATATCCGCCTGGAATGTGGCGCAGTTTTTGACGCGCAGCGGCAGGTTTGATTGGAAAGACATGCGTTACAAGCTTTCCAGCAATGATTTTCGGGATGTCCCGGAAACGGTCATCATCGATGAAGCGTCCATGCTGACGGAAGAGATGTTCGGAGCCCTTTTGCAGGCTTTGAAGGCGGCGAAGAGGATCCTGTTCGTGGGGGATCCGAACCAGCTTCCCCCGATCGGGGCGGGGCGGCCTTTCGTGGACCTGGTCCATCTGTTAAGCCGAAGGCTTGCGGATGGCGCTTTCCCGAGGGTGTGCGACTGCTATGGGGAGCTTACGGTCAACAGGCGTCAGGGAGGCTCCCAGGAACGGCTGGATGTGGAGCTTTCCCGGTGGTTTACCAGCGCACAGGAGAAGTTGGACGACGGGGTCATCGCGGAGATTGAAAAAGGGGGAAGCAGCCATATTTCCCTGATTCCCTGGTCTGATGAGAAAGAGCTGGAAGAGAAGCTTTTGCAGGCTATGGCAAAAGAGGTCGGGATGAAGGATGTGGACGACCAGGACGGCTTTGACCTTTCCCTTGGAGGGACGAGGGGAAATTCCTGCATGTTCTTTAACCTCGGGAGCGCCCAATATGCCGAAGCATGGCAGATCCTCGCCCCGGTCCGCAACATGCCGCAGGGGGTCATGAACCTGAACCGGCTGCTTCATCAGAAATACCGGGAGCGTTATAGGAAGCTGTCCCAAAGGAAGGGCGTCTACAAACGGATCCCACAGGCCTTTGGACCGGAGGGCGTCGTCTACGGGGACAAGGTCATGAACGTCATCAACCATCCGCGCGCGGCCTGGCCTAAAGGCGGCGGCAGGAATTATGTTGCCAATGGGGAAATCGGCATCGCCTGCGGCACCTATTCCGCGACGAAAGCGAATGATTTCCTGAAAGTGGAATTTTCATCGCAGAAAGGCTATACCTATTCCTATTCTTTTGATGATTTCAACGAGGAGGCTTCCGCAGCTTGCCTGGAGCTGGCGTATGCCCTTACAGTACATAAATCCCAGGGCAGCCAGTTCGATACCGTCTTCCTCGTCTTGTCCGATCCCTGCAGGATTTTGTCCAGGGAACTGTTATATACGGCTTTGACAAGGCAGCGGGAGAAGATCGTCATCTTATATGACCAGGAACCCTATCATCTGTTAAACTATGCCTCCGAAGAGCATTCAAATATCGCGAGGCGTTTTACCGACCTGTTCGCCGAGGTGTACCGGGAGGGGCCGCGGGATATGCGCCCCCAGGTCGTGGAGGTCGGCGCAAGATTCTATGAGGATCGGCTGATCCATAGGACGGTCCGCGGGGATATGGTGCGCTCCAAATCAGAGGTGGCTATCGCAAACGCCCTGTTCTACCATCATTTGGAGTATGAGTATGAGCCGGAGCTTATTTTAGAGGGAAAAATAAGGCGTCCGGATTTCAAGGTCACGGACGACGATACCGGGGAAGTCTGGTATTGGGAGCATTGCGGCATGATGGAGGATGTAAGGTATCGGAAGAAATGGGAGGAGAAGAAGGCGCTTTATCAGAGGAACGGCATCGAAGAAGGCAAGAACCTGATCGTCACGTATGATGAGAAAGGGGCGCTGGATGCCAGCAGGTTCGAGGAGGTCATCCGGGAAGTCTTCGAGGGGTGAGCCGGACCTAGGAGGCGTGTTTTAAGGCAGCAGGGGTCATCTCATTTTGGCCTTTACATTCCGCGCGGCATTTGGTACGATGAAAAAAAAAGGAGAAAAGGAGGACGGTTCTATGGCAGTGAAGATAGTTCCAGGCGTTGGAGGAAGCCGGTACGTCCCATATGGGGAGCGTGGCGGCAACGAATCCATCGTATATTTTACAAGGGATTTAAGCGCGGATGGCTTGTGCCGGATCTACCGGCGCGTAAGCGCCCAGATGAAAGGCAGGGTGGCGGTGAAGCTGCATACCGGCGAGAAGAACGGTCCGAACATCATTCCCCGCCCCTGGGTGGAGGAACTGATCGGCAAGCAGATTCCCGGGGCCGCCATCGTGGAGACCAACACGTATTATGACGGGGATCGTTATACCACAGAACTGCATCGTAAGACCTTGCGGACCAATGGATGGACGTTCTGCCCGGTGGACATCATGGATGAAGAGGGCACGGTGATGCTGCCAGTCGGCAACGGCAAATGGTTCCAGGAGATGTCCATGGGAAGCCATATCCTGAATTACGACTCCCTGTTGGCGCTTACCCATTTCAAAGGACATGCCAAGGGAGGCTTCGGCGGTTCCAACAAGAACCTGGGCATCGGCTGCGCGGACGGGCGCATCGGGAAAAGCATGATCCATACGACGCCGGGGTCCGATGACATGTGGGACATCGGGGAAGAGGAATTCATGGAACGGATGACGGAGTCCACGAAGGCGGTCCTTGACCATTTCGGGCAGCAGATCGCGTTCGTGAACGTGATGCGCAACATGTCCGTCTCCTGTGACTGCGAGGGATGCGCGGCCCTGCCTGTGGTTACGCCGAATATCGGCATCGTGGCGTCCACGGATATCCTGGCGGCGGACCAGGCTTCCATCGACCTGGTTTATGCCCTGGATGAAAAGGACCATGCGGACCTTGTGGAGCGCATCCAGAGCCGCCACGGGCACCGCCAGCTTTCTTATATGAAGGAGTTGGGCATGGGCAATGACCGTTATGTGCTGATCGACTTAGATCATGGGGATGTCCGCATCCATCCGAAGGATGCCGTCCGGGACGTGGTCCCTTTCGAGGGGTGAAGTTTTTAAGAAGCATCCTTTTGAAAAAAGATAAGAAAACTTCTATATTTTGAAAATAGGGATTGACAGGAAAGTCCATACTGTATATAATACAACATATACAGTATGGACTTTTCTTAGGATGCATCGGAGGGAAATCCATGAAAATACTCATATCCAACCAATCAGAGCTTCCGATCTATGCGCAGGTGAGGGAGCAGCTGAAAGAACAGATCTTGAACGGGGAGATTCCGGAGGGGACGGTCCTGCCGTCCATCCGAAAGCTGGCCAAGGAAATCGGGGTCAGCGTCATCACCACTACCCGTGCGTATAACGAACTGGAAGCGGAGGGCTTCATCGCCTCCATGCAGGGCAAAGGGAGCGTCGTCTTGTCCAAGGAGAACCAGATGCTCAGGGAGCAATGCCTGATCCGGATTGAGAACGGGCTGTCCGTTGCCGTGGAGACCGCGAAGCGCATCGGCTTAGAGCGCGGGGAGCTTCTGGAGCTTCTCGACATGGCCTGGAATGGGGATGGAGAGTGAGCCTGCTTCGAGTGGAGCGATAGGAGGTCACGGATGGAACAATTATTAGAAGTCAAAGGTCTCTGTAAAAATTATAAGAAGTTTCAGCTGAAAGAGGTCACGTTTGACCTGCCGGCCGGTTATATCGCCGGCTTCGTGGGGCGAAACGGCGCTGGGAAGACGACGACGCTGAACGCGATAGCTGCCTTGCTGCGGACGGATGGCGGCGAGGTGCGCCTGTGCGGGAAGACTTATAAGGAGGACCCGGTGCTGTACAAGGACAGGATCGGGTACATCGGGGATGAAAGCTATTTTCCGGCGGAAATGACGGCCAAGGAGATCCGGCATATCCTGAAAGTGCATTATGACACTTTCAAGGTGGAGGAGTTTGACGCGTTGATGAAGCGTTGGCGGCTCCCCATGAACCAGAAGGTAAGGGAATTTTCCCGGGGGATGCGGGTAAAACTGATGTTCGCGCAAGCCCTGTGCAGGCGGACGCGCCTTTTGATCCTGGATGAGGCGACCAACGGCTTGGACCCGATCGTGCGCAATGAGATTTTGAATGTGCTGCAGGGGTACATTGAGGACGGGACGAAGAGCATCCTGTTTTCCACCCATGTACTTAGCGATTTAGAGCAGATTGCCGACTATATTTACTTCATTGACCAGGGGGAGCTGGTCCTGAATGAGGCGAAGGATGAGTTGTTGGAAAAGTATCTTTTGATCAAGGGAGATATGTCCGATCTAGGAGATGAGATGCAAAAGAAGCTGGTAGGCCTGGAAAAGGGGGAGTACGGCTTTGAAGCGATCATTGAGGCGGACGATATGGCTGGCTTTGGCTCTTCATTCGTTTACGACAAGCCGAATATTGACAAGATCATTTGGCATTTCGCGCTGGAGCGGGACGGCGGGAAAGCCCATCAATTCGAGGGGGTGTTATAAATGAGGGCGATTCGTTTCTTAGACATTGATCTTCTTCGGGGGAGGCTCATGTTCCTCGTCACGCCTGTGATGGTGGTCTTGTATTTGACGTTGACGCTCCTGGTGGACGGCACATCGGTCAGCGTCTGCGGCATGGTCTGTTTCTGCGGGCTTATCTTCGCCGGCCATCCGTTCATGCTGGAGCAGGGGAACGAGGTAGGCTTTATCAATATGCTGCCCTGTACGTTATGGGACC
>CANPWC010000082.1 GCA_947581905.1 uncultured Acetatifactor sp. | reverse complement strand
TCTTGCTTAAGGCGGATGCGGCAATATTCCCCCGCATGGTTGTAACGGATCTTCGCAAGCACCCTCCGTCCGTTTGGCAGATCCGCTTCGGACATCCAGTTCAGGTCCCTGCAGCACACCTGGGTGGTGAAAAGGGCATCCTCCTCGCCGACGACCACCTCGTTCGACTGCGGGCGGATTGACGTGACGAAGACCCTATGCCCCATGGGGAGCCCAAGCCCCCGCCTTTGGCCGATCGTGTAATGACCGATCCCGGCGTGCCTGCCCAGCACCCTTCCATCCCCATCCACAAAATCCCCCGGACCCATGGAACGACCCGAAGCCTCCCTGTCCAGGAAAGCGCCGTAATCCCCATCCGGCACGAAGCAGATCTCCTGGCTGTCCGGCTTGTCGGCCACCGGCAGGCCCAGGCTTGCCGCCATGGCGCGCACCTGCCCCTTGTCATACTCCCCCACCGGCATCAGGGTATGGGAAAGCTGGAACTGGGTCAGGTTGTACAAGGCATAGGTCTGGTCCTTTTTCGCCGTCACGGAATTTCGTATGGCTAATCTGCCGTTGGGCAAAAGGGCGATCCGGGCATAATGGCCCGTAGCGATAAAGTCCGCCCCGATGGCAAGGCTTCTTTCCAAAAGCGCCTCCCATTTCACATAACGGTTGCAGGCGATGCACGGGTTGGGCGTCCTGCCCTGGAGGTATTCCTCCACGAAGTAATCCATGACCTTGCAGCGAAATTCCTTTTTAAAATTCATGACATAATGGGGGATGCCCAAAACCTCGGCCACCCTCCTTGCGTCCTCGACGGCGCTTAAGCCGCAGCAGCCGCCGTTCTGCGCCTGCTGCGACACATCCTCGTCCTGCCAGATCTGCATCGTGACCCCCACGACCTCATAGCCCTGCTCCTTTAACAAATAGGCGGCCACGGAGGAATCCACCCCTCCAGACATCCCCACCACTACTTTCCGGCGCATCTTCGCGTTCCTCCCATCTTGTCCCGCGTGTAAGGAAGACGGCGTTCCTTACCCTATGTCATGAATTATACGGTTTCGCGCCAAGGCTGTCAACCTCCGCCCTGTGCACGATGCGGTAATACACGCGCGCCGTCTGATGATAGGCGAACACATACAGCGCCGCGAACACAAGCAAGACCCCCGCCGCGCAGCCGCGGATGAGCCAGGGCTCGAAAAGGTTGATCGCTCCCATTAAAAGGATCACCATTTTAAGCCCCACCGCCACATGAATGAGCGCCCCTGCCATAGGGAGGTAAAACACCATGCTCACCTGCCTGCGGATGGTGCCCTGCACCTCGGCCTTATCCATTCCCACTTTTTCCAGGATCTCAAAATTCCTCTGGTCTTCGAAGCCCTCCGTGACCTGCTTATAGTAAAGGATCATCAACAGGCAGATCAGGAAGGAAAGCCCGAATACGATGCCGATAAACAATAGTCCCCCATACATGCTCTCGTCGTTCGACATTTCTTCGCCATGGTCCACATAATAGGCAAAGCCCGGCAAGCTGGAAAGAAGCTGTTCCAGACGCTGGGAAAACGCCTCCACCGCTTCCTGCGTCCCCACCGGGTTGCACTCCATCTGGAAGATCCTTTGCGCGGACGCGTCCAGGCCAAAGGAAGCCGCGGCCTTAGCAAGCGCTTCCTCTCCCGGCAGGACGATGGCATAATGCTCCTGCCAACTGAGTTTATCTTCTTTATTTTTGGGGAAAAAGGAAGCCTCCTGTAACTCCTTTTTGACCCGGAAAGCTTCTCCCGCAAGCGTCAGGGAATCCGACCCATAATCCGGGCCCGCCGTATAGAGAAGCACCTCCGTAGGCCCCAGCGTTTCCACCGACCCAGCCAGGCGAAGATATTCTTCCAAGTCCACAAGCTCCAGCGCGACCCTTTTCCCCGCGGAAGCCCCCATATCCGGGACGATCTCCCCTGTACGAAGAAGCCCCGTGCAGCGCAGGACGAAATAGCCCTGGTAATCCCGCACTTCCACGCCCGTCTCCTGGGCCAGCGCATCCACCGCGCCCTCCAAGCCCTCTTCCTCCTGAAAGCCCATGCCGGGCAGGAATTGCGCCTGCACCTTATAGGGATAGCGATAGTCCATTATGGAAGGGACGCCCAGGTACAGGGAGACGGTACAGGTCAAGGTGATGATGGCCATGGTGGAAAAAATGCAGATGTTCGCCATTCCCGCGGCGTTCTTCTTCATCCTGCCCAACAACCCATTGATCGTGATGAAATTCTCCGCCCGGTAATAGAACCCATGCCGCCCCTTTAACGTTTTTAAGAAGCGCACGCTTCCCGAGGTGAAAAGGAAATACGTCCCTATGACCACGAAAAGGACGGAGCAAAAGAAGTCGTTGAAAATCCCTGAATCGAACTGGCTGCCCAGGACGGTCCCATAGCCTGCGCACAGGAAGAAAAGCCCCGCCAGGCTCCAAAGCCCCAGGTGCTTCACCTCTTTCTCTCCTTTCGCGGATTCCATCTCCAGCTCCAGGGGGCGCACCCGGTAAACCTGGACCAGGTTCCAGGCTAGATTAAGCAGCATGATGACCCCAAAGTAGGCGGCCGTCTCCAGGAAAGGGCGGACCGTGTATGAAAGCGTGGCCTGCAGGGGAAGCCGCGCCAGGTTCAAAAGCACCAGAAACAGCATCTTGGCAAAGAGCAGGCCCATCCCAATCCCCAACGCCAGGGCTAGGACTAAGACGAACAGGGCCTCCCAGAAAATCATCCACCCAATATGCTTCCTTTCCATGCCCAGGATGCGGTACAGGCCAAGCTCCCGCTTCCTGCGTTTCATTAAGAAGCTATTGGTATAACACAGGAAAGGCACCATGATCAGGCACAGCAAGGACTGCCCCAGGACCAAAAGCATGGTGGCATAAGCCACCCTGGGCAGGTTGCGGGACACGTCGCTGTTGATGATTAGGGAAAAGACGAAAAAGACGAACACGGAAAAAGCGCAGGCAGCCAAATATGGCAGGTAGGTCGTCCCGTTCCTGCGAAAAGACGAGGCCGCCAGCCGAAAGACCAGGCCCCTCTTCCTTCCCTCGCCCATCCAGCTGCCCATGCCTCTTTCCTTAAGCATCCCTCGTCCCATTCCCATCTGAAAGCCATCCATATTCCATCCTCCTTGCGTCAATCTTACACTCCCCCGAAAAGGACGGCCCTTTCGGGACCGCCTCCTTTGGAGACAGCCTCCTTTCGGGACCGCTTCCTTTGGGGGCTGGCCGCTCTCCGGGGCTTTTCCTTAAGATAACGCAAAAGGAAATGCAACGCCATCGAATCGCGTTACATTTCCTTTGAAAAACCTTACATTTTTGTCACCTATGGGATATGGATCAATAATCCTCTTCTTCCTCGCCTTCGCTGATATCGGACTTCGGCTTGGAAAGCCCTTCGATCTCGATGCCGTTCTTCTGGGCATAGTCCCAAAGCGCGGCATGGATGGCCTCCTCCGCCAAAAGGGAACAATGGACCTTCACGGGCGGCAGTCCGTCCAAAGCCTCCATCACCGCCTGATTGGTGACTTGCAGGGCTTCCTGGATGCTTTTGCCCTTGACCAGCTCGGTCGCCATGGAGCTGGTGGCCACGGCGGCCCCGCATCCAAAGGTCTTGAACTTCACGTCTTGAATGATCCCATTCTCATCAATATCCAAAAACATCCGCATGATGTCTCCGCACTTGGCGTTGCCCACGGTCCCTACGCCGCTGGCGTTCTCAATCTCCCCCACGTTGCGGGGGTTCTGGAAATGATCCATCACTTTTTCGCTATACATCGCTCTTCCTCCATTCTAAGGCAATACGCCGCCATTCCTAAGGCGACACGCTGTCATTTCCCGTTCTTTTTTACGAAATCCTCATACAAAGGGGACATGCTCCTAAGCCTTTCCACGATCGCTTTCAGGTTCTCCACGACATAATCCAGTTCTTCCTTGGTGTTCTCCTCCGACAGGGTCATGCGCAGGGAGCCGTGGGCTTGTTCATGCTTTAAGCCGATGGCAAGCAGCACATGGGACGGGTCTAAGGAGCCGGAGGTGCAGGCGGAGCCGCTGGAAGCGCAGATTCCTTTCATGTCCAGCATGATCAGCATCGATTCACCCTCGATGAAAAGGAAACTGAAATTCACGTTGTTGGGAAGCCTCTTGACGCGGTCCCCGTTCAACCGGCAGTGGTCGATCTCCGTCTCGATCCGGTGGATCAGGTAGTCCCGCAGTTCGATCTCCTTTTTCGTGCGCTCCTCCATCGTACGGATGGCACGCTCCACCGCCGCGCCGAAGCCCACGATGCCCGGCACGTTTTCCGTGCCCGCCCTGCGGCTGCGCTCCTGCGCCCCGCCGTGGACGAAAGAGCGGATCTTCACGCCCTTGCGGATATAAAGGAAGCCGACGCCTTTGGGCCCGTTCAGCTTATGGGCGCTGGAACTGAGCATGTCGATCTTCAACTCATCCACCTGGATGGGAACCTGGCCGAAAGCCTGCACCGCGTCCGTATGGAACAGGATGCCATGCTCCCTGGCGATCTGCCCGATCTGGGCGATCGGCTCGATCGTGCCGATCTCGTTGTTGGCGAACATCACGGAAATCAGGATCGTGTCAGGACGGATCGCGGCTTTAAGCTCTTCTAAGTCGATCAACCCGTTCTCGTCCACGTCCAGATAAGTGACTTCGAACCCCTTCTTCTCCAAGTACTGGCAGGTATGCAGCACGGCGTGATGCTCGATCTTGGTCGTGATGATATGGCGTCCCTTGCCCTCATAAGCCTCAGCCGTCGCCTTGATCGCCCAGTTGTCGGACTCGGAGCCGCCGGCGGTAAAATAGATTTCCTCCGCCTTGGCCCCCAGGGCGTCGGCTATAGTCTTCCTTGCCTGGCTGATGGCTTTCTTGCTTTCGTTCCCCAGGGAATAAATCGTGCTGGGATTCCCGTAATGTTCCGTAAAATAGGGAAGCATGGCTTCCACTACCTCAGGTGCGGCCTTCGTCGTGGCCGCGTTATCCAAATAAATCATAGCTGTCTCCATTCCGCGAAAACTTCGGTTCCATCCCGAGCCTTCGCCTATGCGGTTTAATTCCTAGTAAAGCACTAAGGATTCATCCACTAACCAATATAGCACCAGGCCCTCGTTCTGTCAACCTCCACTTGGAGGAAATTTGGACCTCTGCTTGGAAGAAATTTTAACCTCCACTTGGAGAAATTGGTACCTCCATTTGGAGGAAATTGGGCCTCCGTAACGGTTTGGCCACAACTAAGAGGGCAAGCGGTCCATGCTTGTAGGAATGAGCATGTGGAACCGGTTAGGCCAAGCCGCCCCCTATTCACGGTTCTGGATGAAGGGGGGCTGGAATAGAATGAAGAAACGGCACTAGGAGGCGTCCCATGCGAAACATCAGAAGACATCCCCTCCTCCTGGGGACGGCGGTGCTTACCGCCACAGGGCTTTTAAGCCGCCTGATCGGGTTCTTCTACCGCATCTACCTGGCCAGGCTGTTCGGGGAAGAAGGCATGGGGATCTATCAACTTTTATCCCCTATCACTTCCCTCTCCTTCGCCCTGGCGGCGGCAGGCTGCCAGACGGCCATTTCCAAACTGGTCGCCGAAAAAAGAAGCGGTCCTTTTCCGCTTCGCCTGCCTCCCTTGATGGCTGGGTTAAGCATAAGCCTCCCCCTGTCCCTTATCTGTAATTGGGTCATCTTCCATTATGCGGACGCCATTGCCTGCGTCCTGTTGTCGGAACCCAGGACCGCCCCCATGCTCCGCATCGTTTCCTTCACCGTGCCATTAAGCGCCATCCATGCCTGTATCAACGGTTACTATTACGGCTTGCAGAAAACGGGCATCCCCGCGGCCACCCAGCTGGTGGAACAGCTCCTGCGGGTGGGCAGCGTCTATGGCATGTCCGCATGGGCCCTATCCTGCGGGAGGGGCATCACCATCCAGGCTGCCATCCTGGGGTTAGTCATCGGGGAAGCCGGCTCTACCCTGCTTTCCCTGCTATCCATGTGCCCCGCCTGGTCCCAAGCAGACGCCTTGCGTCCCTTGCACTCTTACACAGCGCCCCTTTACCGGCCGCTCCTCGGGACGGCGGTCCCGCTTACCGCCAACCGCATCGTCTTAAACCTCCTGCAGAGCGTGGAGTCCGTCTCCATTCCACAAAGGCTGCGCCTGTATGGTTATGACGCTTCCACGGCGCTTAGCGTTTACGGCGTCCTCACCGGCATGGCCCTGCCCCTGGTCTTCTTCCCCAACGCGCTGACGAGTTCGGTGGCGGTATTGCTTCTGCCCACCATTTCAGAGGCTTATGCCAGGAAAGACCTGGAAGCCGTGCGGAGGAACATTTTCCGCACCATCAAATACTGCGTCCTTTTGGGCCTTGCCTGCATGGCCTGTTTCGTGCTTTTCGGGGGCTGGGCGGGGGAAAGGCTTTTCGGGAGCGCCCTGGCGGGGCATTTCATCCGCACCTTGGGCTTCCTGTGCCCTTTCCTCTACCTGGACACCACCCTTTCCAGCATCCTGCAGGGCCTTGGCATGTCAGGCAGGGTCTTCCTGTTAAACGTCTCAAGCCTCATCCTGAGGCTTGGCTTCGTCTTCCTTGCGGTGCCTCATTTTGGCATCACCGGCTACCTCTGGGGCATCCTGGCCAGCCAGGCGCTTTTAACCCTGCTTTACCTGGGCAGCCTCTTTTCCTCCCGGCGGAAATTCCGATGATGATTAAGCCCACACGAGCCCAAACCGGCTCTCGCGCATCCCTGACGATTCCAGGCGAGCCCCGGCACGTTCCAGGCAGGTCATGCACGCTCCAGGCAGGTCATGGCACTTTCCAAGCAATCCCTGGCACGCTCCAGGCAGGTCCAACCGCCCTCCTACAGGAAGCCGTATTCCTGCAGGGCGCGGGCGATGCCGTCCTCCTCCACGGCGGAGGTGACATATTCCGTATAAGGCTCAAGCAAGGGGGAATGGTTCCCCATGGCGATGCCGTGGGGCGCATAGGTGAACATGGACAAGTCATTGCTGCTGTCCCCAAAGACATAGCAGCGCTCCCAGGGCACCCCGAAACGTTCCAGCACATAGGCGCAGGCGGTGGCCTTGGAAAACCCTTTCGGGACGATCTCGAAACGTCCCTCTTCCCGGTCGATCACATCCATGTCCTGTCCGATCCAGGCAAGGAAGTCCTGAGTCCTGCTTTGGGCATCCGTATAAACAAGGAGCTTGTCGTAAACAAAGCCCCTTTCCTCCTGGTACCTCTCCTTGCCCAGTCCCCACTTCCCAAAATGGCTCCGGATCGCCTCCAAGTCCCGGAAGCGGGAAATCCGCCTGGGGAAATACATATCTAAAGTCGCCTCGCAGATCCCCTCCACATGGCATTCTTCCATACGATCCAGGATCCGGTCCCCCATTTCCACCGTGAGGGAACGTTGAAACAGGATTTCCCCTTTGGAGACAAGGCAGGTGCCGCAGCCGCAGAGGAAGCCGTCAAAGGGGGCGTCCAAGACCTCTTTGGGCAGTTCGCAGTAAGGACGCCCCGTATTGATGAACAAAAGATGCCCATTCGCACGCGCTTTCCCCAGGGCGTCCAAGGCGCTCTGGGGAATCGTCTTCGTCACTTCGCTTAAGATGGTCCCATCCACGTCAAAAAACAATGCGGCACGTTCCATCTCAATAATTCTCAGCGCATACTTCAAAATAAGCCTGGGGATGGTTGCACACCGGGCAGACCTCGGGGGCGTTGGTCCCGATCACGATATGCCCGCAGTTACGGCACTCCCATACCTTGACCTCGCTCTTGGCGAACACCTGGGCGGTCTCAATGTTCTGAAGCAGCGCGCGGTAACGCTCCTCATGATGCTTCTCGATGGCGGCCACCATGCGGAACTTATGCGCCAGCTCCGGGAATCCCTCTTCATCGGCCGTCTTAGCGAAGCCTTCATACATATCCGTCCACTCATAGTTTTCGCCGTCCGCGGCCGCTTCCAGGTTCTGTGTGGTGCTACCGATGCCCTGAAGCTCCTTGAGCCACAGCTTGGCATGCTCCTTCTCATTGTCAGCGGTCTTCAAAAACAAGGAAGAAATCTGCTCATACCCTTCCTTCTTCGCTACGGAAGCGAAATACGTATACTTGTTCCTTGCCTGGGATTCCCCCGCGAACGCGGCCTCCAGGTTCTTCTCCGTCTGCGTCCCTGCATACTTGTTTCCTTTGTTCTCGCTCATTTTACACAATCCTCCTATTCCTGTCTCTGACTTTTCTATCTGAATGAGGCTCTTGCCCCTTTCATTCTAACTTTTGAAAGATTTCCCCGTCCATGCGGACGATATCGTCCAGGGCGACCTCGGTGCCGTCTTCAAAAACCAGGACCCTGCGCAGGGCGTCCAGCTTTTTGGGACGGCCCGTCTTCGTCCGATATGCGCCCCCGTCCTTGTGCGCATCTTCCACGAAATACGTAAGGCTCACCGTCGGGCGCTGGGGCAGCAAGGCTTCCAACAGGCACAGCTTCCCGTCCAGGGCATCCAACATATCCTGGCTAAGGGACAAACGTCCCTCCGTCAGGCGCTCCGTCTCCCGCACGGCGTCTTCATACCCCACCAAGGCGGCGAAAGGGGAAAACTGCGCCGCCCGCTCAAGCAGCGACATCCTGGGGCGCGTGGGGGAATCCGGATGGGGAAGATGGATGATGTCCTCATAATCCTCATAAGGGCGATCTTTCAAACCTTTCAATCCGCTCATGCCCTGTGCCCTCCGATCTGGGCGTTGCGTTCTATCAAAGTAGACCCTTCCTGCAGGTTCGATCCCTTTAAAATGGCATTCTTGCCATATCGCTTTTTGATGTCCAGCATCGCTTTCTGCAGCTTCTTCTCCTTGGCCAGGACCTCTTCCTGCGCCTTACGGCGCTCTTCATACGCCTTGTAGTCCGTGAACAGGTCCAACTGCTCCGCTACCGCTTCCTCGCCCGCTTTTCCCTCTTCCTCCACATGGTTCGCCACCACATACATGCGCCGGACCAGGAGATCCTTGTCCACGATCCTGTCGTACAGCCGCGTCACCGCATCCACGATCAGCTTCGTTGAAGAGGTAGGCCTGCCCAGGTTCTCCGTCCCATGGGCGTGCTTTGGCACCTTCCTCCCATACCGGTCCACCGTGACGCTTCCCTGATAGCGTTTCGCGGCGCTTGGGTCCGCCAGGTTCTCCACGTCATATCCCACGGTCAGCACCATCTGGTCCGTGACAAGCCCCTTGTCCACCAGGTCCAAGACCAGGGAATCCGTCATCTCCCGGACCACAAGCCTCGCTTTGCCAAAATCATAGGGGCACTGAAGCACCTGACCGGAACTGACGCTGTTGGACTGGGGGCGGTAGGCTTTGATCTGGGCGATGGTGCAGGGTTCATACCCCCAGGCATGGTCAATCAGAAGCTCCGCATTGACGCCGAACAGGTCGTATAACAAATCCTCCCGGTAGAAGTCCGCCGCCTTTCCGATGGAACAGCGCGCCACGTCCCCCATGGTATACAGCCCGTTCTCTTCCAGCTTCTTCGCGTACCCCGCGCCGACGCGCCAGAAATCCGTCAAGGGCCTATGGGACCAAAGCATACGGCGATAGCTCATCTCATCCAGTTCGGCGATGCGCACCCCGTCCTGGTCCGCCGGCATGTGCTTCGCCACGATGTCCATGGCGACTTTGCACAAGTACAGGTTCGTCCCGATGCCCGCCGTGGCAGTGACCCCCGTTTCCTTAAGCACTTCCCGGACCAGGCGCATGGCGAACTCATGGGGCGTAAGCCCGTAGGTGGAAAGATAACCCGTGGCGTCGATGAACACCTCGTCGATCGAATACACATGGATATCCTCCGGCGCCACATATTTCAGGTAAACCTCATAAATCCTGGTGCTATATTCCATGTAATAAGCCATCCGGGGGACGGCGGTGATATAGGAAATGGCCAACTCCGGCTTTTCTGAAAGAAGCGTTGCGTCATAGGATTCCCCCTCGAACTTCCCGCCGGGAAGCTTCACCCGGCGCAGGGCGTTGGCTTCCTTCACTTTCTGCACCACCTCGAACAGCCTCGGACGCCCAGGGATGCCGAGGC
>CANPWC010000081.1 GCA_947581905.1 uncultured Acetatifactor sp. | reverse complement strand
GCATCAGCGTGGGGGAGGGAAGCGTGGTTTCCGGCATGGATTGCGGGAAAGGAACGGCTAAGATCGCGCAGGGCGTGGTCCTGCATGGGCTGCGTCTGCCTAAGGGACGGTACGTGGCGCGCCTTTACGGCGTGGAAGATAACCCTAAGGACGTGTTGGAGCAGGGCGCCCTTTGGCTGGGGGAAAAGGTATCGGAGGTGCTGTCGCATTATGGGCTCCCCGTTTCCTGCATCTGGGACGGCGCATCCCATGATATGTGGTCCGCGCGCCTCTACCCGGTCTGCTCTTCCATGGAGGAGGCTTTGGACGCCGCCATGTCCCTGTATGCCATCCTGAAACGGGAAGCGGACGGGGAGGCGCTGGATAAGTGGCTGGCGCGTGAGCGGATGAGCCTGCACGGCAGCTTTAACCAGGCGTTGGACGAGGATGCCCTGTCCTGGAACAAAGATTTGATGGCGACCGTCGACCGGGAGCGGTTCCTGGATGTATTAAGGGACCGGGGGGATTGCCGGGACGCTTTGGCGGTCTATGCCGTAAGGCCCATGTCGGACGCCCAGTTCCTGGACATCCTGCAAGTGGCCCAAAACGCGGATTTTAGTTTTAAGATTCGGATTTATTACGCCCTGTCCCGGTATCTTCGGGAAGAAAAGAGGCAGGTGGGGGAATATTCCGCCAAAGCGTTAGAAGAGCTATGCTTTGGGACCATCCGCGCCACGGTCTGTGAAGCGGGAGGGATGGTTCCCGGGGAAGGGGCGTCTTCCTGGGACGCGTCCCGCCGCATCCAAAGGCAGGTCTGCGAGGTGGAGCTTCCCGTCCGGGTGAATTGGGGGGGAGGCTGGACCGATACGCCGCCGTTCTGCCTGGAAAACGGCGGGATCGTGCTGAATGCCGCGATCAAGCTAAACGGCATCTATCCCGTCCAGGTCTGCGCAAGGAGGCTTGAGGAATATCGGGTGGAATTTGCCAGCGAGGATATCGGCGCCTCCGGCGTCTTTACGGAGCTTTCGGAAATCTTGGATTGCCGGAATCCCTATGACCACTTCGCCCTGCATAAGGCGGCCCTCATCGCCTGCGGCATCGTGCCCGCGCAGATTCCAGAGGGTCCCTCCCTGACCCTGGCGGAATGCCTGCGCCAGTTGGGAGGGGGCATCTATTTATCCACCAAGGTGGTGGGGATCCCCAAAGGGTCCGGGTTGGGCACCAGCAGCATCCTGGCCGGTGCTTGCGTGAAAGCCCTGTATGAATTCCTGGGGGAAGAACTGCCGGAGAATGAAGCCTACGGGACCGTGCTGCGGATGGAGCAGCTCATGAGTACGGGCGGAGGGTGGCAGGACCAGGTGGGCGGCATGTGCCCGGGCATCAAATTGATCACGACAAAGCCCGGCATCCGGCAGGACATCCGGGTGGAGCGCCTGAATGTAAGCCCTAAGGCCCTGGAGCAGCTGGAAAGCCGTTTCGCCTTGATTTATACGGGGCAGCGGCGGCTGGCGAGGAATTTGTTGCGCGATGTGGTGGGCAGCTATATCGGCGGCAGGCCGAAGTCCCTGGAAGCCCTGGAAGAGATACAGCGTGTGACCGTGCTAATGAAGTTTGAACTGGAGAAAGGCAATATTGACCGTTTCGCCCGCCTTCTGAACCGCCATTGGGAGTTGTCCTTACAGTTGGATGGCGGCGCGTCCAATACCTGTATCGACCAGATCTTCCGTTCCTGCGAGGACTTGATCGATGGGCGTTTCATTGCAGGGGCAGGCGGCGGGGGCTTCCTGCAGGTGATCTTGAAAAAGGGCGTCACTGCCGCGCAGCTGAACGAGCGCCTATATGAGGTGTTCCAGGATTCCGGCGTGGGCGTGTGGAAATGTGAATTTGTATAAAGATAAGATACAATTCCGATACAGCCATGCTTTAAGGTGTTATCAGGTCGAGGAGGACGTAAGATGCGCCGGCGCGGCGGGATGCGCCTGATTGTTCCGGCGTGTGCTTCCTCGAGGCAAGAACGATGACACGGAGGCGTGAAATGGAAGACAACAGAGAAAACCGAAGTCGAAGGAATCCCTATCTTTCGGGGGATAGCCAAATATTGGAGCAGGAGAGGCGGCGCGCCAGGCGGTCAAGGGCCAGGCGGCGCCGCCAGCGCATGAGGGCGTTGGTCGTCGTCTTATCCATGGCGTGTGTCGCGTTGGCTTTGGTTTTATTCACCCATAAGCCCGGCCACAGGGCCAGCGCCGTGGGACAGGACCTGGACGGGGCCTGGCAGGAAGACCTGGCCTCTGGCGGCAAGCAGGATGGGCAGGAGCTCATTCAAGGCATCGATGCGGAAATCTTTTCCAAACATCCTGATTGGACGGAGGATTACCTGACGCCGAACGAGTATTCCCGTCCCGGCGACCCGCTTACCGAGGTGAAGAATATTTTCGTCCATTATACGGCGAACCCCGGGACCAGCGCGGCCCAGAACAGGAGTTATTTCGAGCAGCAAAAGGACACGCACCAAGCCAGCGTCAGCTCCCATTTCATCATCGGCTATGAGGGGGAGATCCTGCAGATCGTCCCTTTGGATGAGATCGCTTACGCGGTGATGACGCGCAACATGGATTCCATTTCCATTGAATGCTGCTATAAGGAACAAAATGGGCAGTTCACCCAGGAAACCTATGATTCCCTGATCAAGCTGCTTAAGTGGCTGACCCAGGCCTATGGGTTGGATTCTGAGGACATCCTGCGCCATTATGACTGCGGAGGCAAGAAATGCCCCCTCTACTATACGGAGCATGAGGACGCCTGGAAGCAGCTGAAGCGGGACGTGGAGGATTACGTCCCCGAGGCCTGAGGCGATCTTCGCCCACAAAATGGCGCTCCCTTGGCATAAAAAATGTTTGCACTTCTCTTCCGTATCTGTTATAGTGTAGGTTGGATAGAAGATGAGCACCGACAACCGATGTGACACAGATAGGAGCCATTTATGAATAAATTATCGCCTTCCATTCTGGCAGCGGATTTCTGGAACTTGGGGCAGCAGATTGAAAGCGTGCAGAAGGCTGGAGCGCAATATCTTCATGTTGACGTGATGGACGGCATGTTCGTGCCGTCAATTTCCTTTGGTATGCCGGTCCTTTCTTCCATACGGAAGAAAACGGACATGTTCCTGGACGTGCACCTGATGGTGGAACGCCCGGAGCGTTATATCCAAGCGTTCGCCGCATGCGGCGCGGACTTGATCAATTTCCACCTGGAAGCCACGCGGGACGTGGCAGGCACGATCGGACAGATCCGTTCCCTGGGGAAAAAGGTGGGCGTCACCCTAAAGCCCGACACTCCCGCCGAGGCGGTGGAGCCTTATCTGGACCAGGTGGACATGGTCCTGGTGATGACGGTGGAGCCTGGCTTCGGAGGCCAGAAGATCCTGCCCTCCTGCATGGACAAGGTGTCCCAGGTCCGCGGCTTGATCCGTAAGAAAGACTTGGATGTGGACGTGGAGGTGGACGGCGGCGTCACGCTGGAAAACGTAAGTTCCGTGGTCGACGCGGGAGCCAGCGTGATCGTGGCGGGGAGCGCGGTGTTCGACGGAGATGTGGAAAAGAATGTGGAGACGTTATTAGGCAAGATCAAGAGGGCGTAAGCGCCTGGCCTGCGTAAACGCTCCGGATAGGAGATTGGAATGAAGGGAAAGTATTATATCACGACGGCGATCGCCTATACTTCGGGCAAGCCGCATATCGGGAACAATTATGAGATCGTGCTGGCGGACAGCATCGCCCGGTTCCGCCGCAAGGAGGGCTACGACGTCTTTTTCCAGACGGGGACCGACGAGCACGGGCTTAAGATAGAGCAGCAGGCCGAGAAGGCTGGGCTTACGCCCCAGGCGTTCGTGGATGAGGTGGCGGGCGTGATCCGTGGGCTGTGCGACCTTTTGGACATTTCTTATGACAAATTCATCCGTACCACGGATGCCGACCATATGAAGCAGGTGCAGAAGATTTTCAGGCGTCTGTATGAGCAGGGGGATATTTATAAGGGTTCCTACGAGGGGCTGTACTGCACGCCCTGCGAGTCTTTCTGGACGGAGTCCCAGTTGGTGGACGGCAAGTGCCCCGATTGCGGCAGGGAAGTGAAGCCCGCCAAGGAGGAGGCTTATTTCTTCCGTATGAGCAAATATGCGGACAAGCTGATCAAGCATATCAACGAGCACCCGGAGTTCATCCAGCCCGTGTCCCGCAAGAATGAGATGATGAATAACTTCCTGCTTCCCGGCCTGCAGGATTTGTGCGTGTCCAGGACTTCCTTTCAATGGGGGATCCCGGTAGATTTCGATGACAAGCATGTGGTCTATGTGTGGCTGGACGCCCTGACCAATTACATCACTGGGATCGGCTACGATGCGGACGGCGACAGCTCACAGCAGTATAAGAAGCTGTGGCCTGCGGACCTGCATCTGATCGGCAAGGACATCATCCGATTCCATACGATTTATTGGCCGATCTTCTTGATGGCCCTGGGAGAGCCCCTGCCGAAGCAGGTGTTCGGGCATCCCTGGCTTTTGCAGGGGGACGGCAAGATGAGCAAGTCCAAGGGCAACGTGATTTACGCGGACGACCTGGTGGACTTCTTCGGCGTGGACGCGGTGCGTTATTTCGTGCTGCATGAGATGCCTTTTGATAATGACGGCACGATCACCTGGGAACTGATGACCGAGCGCCTGAACGCGGACCTGGCCAACGTGCTGGGCAATTTGGTGAACCGCACGATTTCCATGAGCAACAAGTATTTCGGAGGCGTGGTTTCCAGGAAGGACGTGCGCCTGACGGAGGGCGACGCCGCCCTTGACGAGGACTTAAAGCAGGTGGCGGCCGGCGCATACGCGAAATGTGCCGCCAAGATGGAGGAGCTGCGCGTGGCGGACGCCCTGACGGAAATCTTCGCGGTGTTCAAGCGCTGCAATAAATATATCGATGAGACCGAGCCCTGGGCCCTGGCCAAGGACCCCGCCAAGGCGGACCGCCTTGCAACGGTGCTGTACAACCTGACGGAGGGAATCGTAATCGGCGCATCCCTGTTGGAGCCGTTCATGCCTAAGACGGCGCTTAAGATCGCCTCGATGTTCCAATGCTCTCTTCGGTCCTTTGACGAGCTGGGGACGTTCGGCCTGTATCCGGATGGCGGCAAGGTGACGCCGAAGCCGGAGATCCTTTTCGCCCGCTTGGACGTGAAAGAAGTGATGGAAAAGGTGAATGCCATGTTTGACGCCAGGAGGGCAGAGGCGGCCAAGGCATCCGACGCCAAAGCCACCCCTGCTAAAGAGGCTCCTGCAGGCCCTAAGCCTATGCCGGAGATCACTTATGACGACTTCTCCAAGCTTGAGCTTAAAGTGGGCGAAATCATTTCCTGCGAGCCGGTGCCCAAGTCAAAGAAGCTGCTTTGCAGCCAGGTCCGTATCGGTTCCGCCACCAAACAGATCGTTTCCGGCATCCATAAATTCTATACGCCGGAGGAAATGGTCGGAAAGAAAGTGTGCGTGTTGGTGAACCTTAAGCCTGCCATGCTGGCCGGCGTATTGTCGGAAGGGATGCTTCTGTGCGCGGAGGACGCGGACGGGGGGCTTGCCTTGATGGCTCCCGAGAAGGACATGCCGTCCGGGTCGGTCATTTGCTAAAGACCGGGGGAAAATCATTCCAATCATTTGGCTATTCTAGAAAATCAATCAGATCACAGGGACCGATGGCGCAAGCGGGATAAGGCCGCTTCCAGCCATCGGCTTCTTTTTGCTTCCTTGTCGAAACGAATCCAATTTTTTCAGGAAAAGTTATGGTTAATTTAACGAAATTTATAAAATTTTTAAAATTTATATTGACAATATGAATCAAGGATGTTATTCTATGACTAGAAACGTTTCTAATCCAAGTCAACTTTACCTTTTGCCATTTTCACAATGAGACCTTGTTAAGGAGAACAACATGTTTCAGACGAAACGATCCAACATCCCGCTTATCAAGTTCGGCGAAGAAGCGACCTATACTTTCTTGGAGACGGGAGATATCTACGAGTTTAAAAGATCTCATTTCCTGATGAACCAGCTTAGCACAGGATTAATAGAGGAAGCGATACATAATATTTACCTTAGGGTCCATGCCCCTGGGGAGCCGATCCGCATTTATCCTTTGATTGGACAGGCTTCCAAGTCCAGGCTCTCCTGCGGGAAGGACATGTTGCGTTTTGAGTCCGAGGCAGAGGGCGTTTCCTGCCAGGTGGATTTCCTGCCTATGGATGTGGCGGCGGATGACCCGGACGTAGAGAACGTCTGGTTTTGGCGCGTCGTGCTTGAGGGAGAAGGGCAGGACTGCGACCTTGTGTCCTTGCAGGACATCGGCGTGGCGGACATTGGGGCGCTGCGTTCCAATATTTTATACCAGAGCCAGTATTTAGGGCACCATGTGTACGAGGGGGAGCAGGGCTACAGCATCGCCTCCCGCCAGAACATGGACCAGGGCGGATCTTACCCGATGCTGCAGCAGGGCTGCCTGGATGCCAAGGTCGTGGGCTATGCCACGGACGCTTTCCAGGTGTTCGGCCGCGCCAGCAGGACGAAGCGCTGCCCCATCGCTTTATATCAGGAAATGTTGCCCAACGAGGTTTACCAATATGAGCTTTCCTGCATCGGGCTGCAGACGGAGCGGTTCGTCCTCCACGGCAGGAAGCAGGTCACGTTTTACGGCTATTTCATGACGGACTGCCAGGATCCTGACAGCCAGGCCCCCCGTATGCGGCGGGCGGCTTCCCTGTATGGAAGCCTTAACGCGCATGAAGCGGATTTGCGCCCTGTGGCGAAGCTGCATCAAAGCGCCCTGATCGGGGCGCCCTACGCTTCCGGCACGTTTGACGCTGAGGCGCTGGATCGTTATTTCCCGGACCGTAAGCTGGAGGAAAAGGATGAGGACGGACTGTTAAGCTTTTTCCTGGATGGCCATAAGCATGTGGTGCTGCAGGAAAAGGATCAGAAGACGGAGCGGATCCATGGGCACATCCTGATCAGCCTTCCAAATGAGAAGAAGGTCGACAAGGAGCTTTTGACCGTCACCAACTATATGCACGGCGTCTTTGCCACCCAGCTGGCGGTGGGCAACGTGGACAGCAACCCGCTTTTGGACGTCATGAAGGATACCCTGAACCTGCATACGCGCCAGGGCCTTAGGATCTTCCTTAAGATGGATGGGACCTACCATATGCTGACCATGCCCGCGGCGTATGAGATGGGCCTTAATTATGCGAAATGGTATTACCGCCTGCCCTCTGACCTGCTTGTGGTCACTTCTTTCGTGGCAGCCGAGGAGAATGCCTATACTTTGAAAATAGAGAGCGAAAGCGGGAAAGAATACGAATTCCTGCTGCGCCTGTCCTTGGCTTTGGGCATGGGCGGCGTGGACGGGTCGCTGTTATATGAGGAAGCGGGTGGGATGCTTAAGCTGCGCCCTACCGCCGACAGGCCTTGCGCTTATTATTATCCTGAATTGGAATACACCCTCGCCCTCCAGGAGGGAGAAGGGGAATTTGCCTCGGACGGCGTCTTCTATGAGGATGGCGTGGATCGGGACGTCTCTTCCCTGGCCGTGAAAGCCAAGGGCGGCAAGCTGCGCCTTTTGGTCCGCGGCGTTTTGGGGGAAAAGGAGATCGCCCCTGCCAAGCTGTATTGCCGGAAGGAAGAGGAGGCAAAGTACTTAAAGTTTTATCATGGCTTCTTGGGCGGCCTTACCTTGGAGAAGCTTTCCGGGAATGGCGCGGAGCGGATGAATGAGCTGACCTATTGGTTCCTGCATGACGCGCTGATTCACTTTGCGGTGCCGCACGGTTTAGAGCAGTCCGGCGGGGCGGCCTGGGGCACCAGGGACGTCTGCCAGGGTCCGATCGAGCTGTTCTTGACGACGGGGCATTTTGAACTGGCCAGGGAGACCCTGCTGGAGATTTACGCCCACCAGAACGATTGGTCCGGCGAATGGCCCCAGTATTTCATGTTCGATCGTTATCCTTACGCGGCGGGCGACTGCCACGGCGACGTGGTGTTCTGGCCCCTGAAGGCCTTGGGCGATTACCTGGAGGCGACCGGGGACGTTTCCCTGCTTTCCGCAAGCGTCCCTTATCGGGAGAGCGCTTTGCGTGAGACCGTGCTGGAGCATGTAAAGAGGGCGGTCGCCAATGTGGAAAGCCGTTTCCTGAAGGGGACCTGCCTGGTGAACTATGCCGGAGGGGATTGGGACGATACCTTACAGCCCGCCAGGGAAGAATGGAAAGAGAAGCTCTGCAGCGCCTGGACGCAGGCTTTGGCCTGCCAGGTGATGGAGATCCTCGGCAATCAGCTTAAGGGCGCGTCCGCGGACATGGCGGGAGAGCTGTCCGCCCTTGCGGAAGCCATGAAGAAGGATTTCATGCGCTATCTGGTCAAGGATGGCGTGATCGCGGGCTTCATCCTGATGGACAGCCCGGAAGAGGTCCATTACCTGCTTCATCCCCTGGATGAAGAGACTGGCGTCAAATATCGCCTTTTGCCTTTGACTAGAAGCATCATCGCGGGCATCGCGGATGAGGGTCTGGCCCAGAAGAACCGTGGACTGATCGCCGAGCACCTGGATTTCCCGGATGGGGTGAGGCTGATGAACCGTCCTACCAAGTATCGGGGCGGCAATTCCCTCTACTTTAAGCGGGCGGAGCAGGCGGCTAACGTGGGCCGGGAAATCGGATTGCTTTATGTGCACGCCCACGTCCGTTACCTGGAAGCATTGGCCAGGCTGGGGGAAGGAAGCGAATTGTGGAAAGGCCTGCTCAAGGTCAATCCCATTTTAATACAGGAAAGCGTGCCGAGCGGGCGGCGCAGGCAGTCCAACGCTTATTTCAGCAGTTCGGACGCGGACTTCAAGGATCGGTATGAGTTTAGCGAGCGCTTCGAAGAGCTGCGGACGGGCCAGGTCGGGGTGAAAGGCGGCTGGAAAGTGTATTCCAGCGGCCCGGGCATCTACCTTGCCAGGTATTATCGTGATCTTCTGGGCATCCGCGTCCATGCGGACGGAGTGGTCCTCAATCCGGCCCTGCCTGTTGAGGCAAAGGAGGTCTGCGCACATATCACCCTGTGGGGCGTGGAGCATACGCTCCGTTACATCGTAGGGAAGGAAGGCTGCGGCATCTGTAAAGTGATGTGTGAGGGACATGAGCTGGCGGTTCCTGGGATGAGCGACCTGTATCGGCCGGGAGGGGCGTTCTTAACGAAGGATATGTGGCTGTCCCAGCCGGAGGAGTTTGTTTTGTATACTTTTTAAGGGGTTTTACAAGGCTCAGATGGAGCCTGACGACATTAAGGAAGGATGAGTTATTTGTGCCGGAGCGTCACAAATAGCCCTGATGGCATGAGGAGGCGAAGTCTCCTCTTGCCCCGTCGCGTAAACGCTCCGGGATAGGGATAAAATGAAGAAAAGAAATTTCATGAAAAGGTGGTTCTGCCTTTTCCTGTGCCTGGCCTGTCTGGCGTCCCAGTCGGCCTGCGGCGCGGGAGGGGCTGGCGGCGCACAAGGCTCGGATGAGGCTGGCGTCGGGCAGGAGGCAAGCGGGCCGCAGGGTCCGGGCGAGGCTGGCGTCGGGCAGGATGTAAGTGAGCCGCAGGGCTCGGATGAAGCTGGAGCCGGGCAGGAAGAGGGCTCGGGCGAGGACGGCGCCGCACAGGACGTAGGCCTGGACCTTACGCCGATTCCCCGCACCCCCAAGGAAGCCCACGTCCTGGAGGATGAGGTGCTTGCGGAAGCGCAGGATTGCTTCCGGTATTTCTGGGAATTGGTGCAGACGGATGAGGAAAGCGGCGCTTACGGGCTGATCCGGGACCGCTATCCGGGTTCCAACAATGTGGCCAGCACGGCGTCCACCGGCTTTGGCCTGGCGGCAATCCCTTATGGCGTGGAAAAGGGCTGGATCACTTACGAAGAAGGGGAGGAGAGGGCGGACAAGACGCTTGCCACCCTGCTTTCCCTGGAGAATTACAGCGGCTTTCTGTACCACTTCATCAATATGCTGAATGGGAACCGGGGCACCGGCAGCGAGGTGTCCGTGATCGATACGGGCTTGCTTTTATGCGGCGCGCTGACGGCGGGAGAGTATTTCGGCGGCTCCGTGAAAGAAAAGGCGAAAGAGCTCTACGACCGGGT
>CANPWC010000080.1 GCA_947581905.1 uncultured Acetatifactor sp. | reverse complement strand
GGTTATGAAGTTAACGTTTATGGGGGCGGGGAGCACGGTGTTCGCCCGCAACGTATTGGGAGACTGCATGTGTTCGGACGCGTTAAAGGACAGCGTCTTTGCATTGTATGACATTGATGGGAAGCGCCTGGAGGAAAGCAGGACGATCCTGGAAGCGATGCGTAAGGCAAAGGGCGGTTTCGGCAAGATCGAATGTTACCTGGGCGTGGGGCAAAGGAAAGAAGCCCTGCGGGGGGCGACTTTCGTGGTCAACGCCATCCAGGTGGGCTTGTACGATCCCTGCACCATCATTGATTTTGAAATCCCGAAAAAATACGGCCTGCGCCAGACCATCGGCGACACCCTGGGCATCGGGGGCATCATGCGCGCCCTGCGCACCATCCCTGTCCTGGAAGAGTTCGCCCGGGATATGGAGGAGGTATGCCCGAACGCCCTGTTCCTTAATTATACCAATCCCATGGCGATGCTGACCGGCTATATGCTGCGATATACCTCGGTAAAGACCATCGGCTTGTGCCATAGCGTGCAAGTCTGCTCGGATTGGCTTTTGCGCGAATTGGGCATGGAAGACAAGCTGGAAGGGCGCAAGGAGCTGATCGCCGGGATCAACCACATGGGCTGGCTGCTGGAGATCAAGGATAAGGATGGCAACGACCTGTACCCGGAGATCAAGTCCAGGATCGCCGCCAAAATGGAGGACCCGGATTTCGAGGACAAGGTCCGGCTGGATTATATTCGTAATTTTGGCTATTACTGCACGGAATCTAGCGAACATAACGCAGAGTACAATCCTTTCTATATCAAGGGAAAATACCCGGAGCTGATCGAGCGCTACCATATTCCTTTGGATGAATATCCCAGGCGCTGCATAAACCAGATCGAGGGCTGGAAGAAAGAATATGCGGAACTGCTGGAAAAGGGCGTGAAGGAGCATGACCGCTCCCGTGAGTACGCCTCCCATATCATGGAATCCATCGTCATGAACAAGCCGTATGAGATCGGCGGCAACGTGTTGAACACTAACCATCTGATCAGCAACCTCCCGGAGAAAGCCTGCGTGGAAGTGCCCTGCCTGGTGGATGGCCAGGGCATCCATCCTTGCTTCGTAGGAGAGCTGCCAGTGCAGTGCGCCGCCATGAACATGACGAACATCAACGTCCAGCTTTTGACGATCGAGGCGGCAAGGACCCGCAAGCTGGAGCACATTTATCAGGCGGCGATGCTGGATCCCCATACAGGGAGCGAGCTGGATATCGACAGCATCCGCAAAATGGTAGACGAGCTCATCGCAGCCCATGGCGACTACCTGCCTAAGTACCATTAACGATAAGATACGCAAGCAATAACCTTTATCCCCCTTTCATAAGAAGCCCGGCATCCTGCCGCCTTGTTTTAAGGCTGTTTCATTCCAGGATGGCCGGGTTTCTTATGTCCTGGAAAGGAGGATGTCCTGTGCTTTCCCATATGAATTTTGACGGTTTTTTGAAGAGGGTGTTCGGATAAGTTGCTTGTCTGTTTTGCCGTCGTTATGGGACAATGTCGACAGGAAGGTCATCTGTCGACTTCTGAATGGGATGTGCGCCTGGCGGCGCACGGAATCGAGGGACAATGTCGACAGGAAGGTCATCTGTCGACTTCTGAAAGGGATGTGCGCCTGGCGGCGCACGGAATTGAGGGACAATGTCGACAGAAGACCATCTGTCGACTTCTGAAGGGAATGTGCGCCTGGCGGCGCGGAGAGGAGATCATGGACAAGCAAGCTGTACGTAAAGACATTATGCGCAGCTACACGGCGCAGGACCACAAAAAGAGGCTTTTGAACATTCAAGAGGCTCGCAGGCAGGTCGTATCTTGCCGCAAAGAAGAGATGCTGATGAATTTCGAACCGGGGCATTTCGTCTATCCCGGCATCGGCCCAGGGGATCCCGAAGAGGATGCTGCCTTGTTTGGACGTCTGTCGGAGGCGGGCGTGAAGTACATTTACACCTGGAGCTTTTGGACCGGGATTGAAAACCGTTGGAATGGGGACCCCATGTTCATTCCCAAGGAGCCGGATAAGGTAAAGGCGTTCCTGGACCTGGCCCACCAGTATGGCCTTAAGGTGCTGCCTTATACGTCCACGAACTTTTTTAACCGAAACAGCCCTTATTTTAATCCGGATTGGGCTTACAGCCCCTCCTATGACCTGAACCATAAGCCGTATGATGCTGAGATGCTCACCCTGGCCCATTGTTCGCCCAACAGCCCCGGCTGGCGCGCCCATTTGCTGCGGCAGTACGTGAACCTGTTGGACAGCTATGATTATGACGGCTTATATATCGACACAGGCTATATCAGGCGCTGCGATTATATCAGCGCATGGCAGTATTATGAGGAAGAGCCGGTCATGGTCAAGGATGAGATCATGGCGTTCCCGGAAAATGAGAAGCATGACGGAGGCTTGGAGGACCTGCTTTCCATCATTCACGCGGAGGTGAAGCGCAGGGGCAAGACGCTGACCGTCTTTAAAGAAGGGACGGACCGGGTCCGCTCGGACCGTGACCTCTATGATTATATGTTCGCGGGGGAGTGCGCCACGGATATTGACTTCGTGCGGCGCAGGATCCGGGATTATAAGCATGTGCTCTTAGACTTCTCGCCGGCCCAGGCGATGGATGAGCAGGAGTATTACCTAAATTCCGTGCCGTTTTTACAAGTTCCCCTTTTAAAACAGTTCCCGATCACCCTGGATGACGCGACGGCCATCATCCCGGACTTTGAGTATGGGCTTAAGTGGGTGCCTTTGCTGAAAGCCATGACGGAAGATGGGACGCAGTGCTATATCGACGCGGATTGCCCCAGGCTTGTGCGGCGCAAGGGGGAGGAGACCGTCTGTTCCCTGTTCCTGAACCGGGACAGCTACCTGGTGTTGGCGAACTTCGGGCATAAGGAGGACGAGGTGGAATTATCCGGCTCGTATCGGCGCGTTGCGTTGGACGGCGAAGAAGAGCCTTGCCCCGAGAAGTTCCTTTTAAAAGGAAGGGAGCTTTTGATCTTGAAAAAGGCCTAGGACGACCGATAAAGAAAAGGAGGTTTGTGTATTGATGAGAAAAATGAAGAGAGCCATCCATATTGATTTCCATACCATGCCGGGGATCACGGATCTGGGGACGGGTTATACGGCGGCCCAGATCGCGGAGACGCTTAAAGGGGCGCATGTGGATTATGTGAATGTCTTTGCCCGCTGCAATATCGGATTTTCTTATTATCCTACGAAAGTGGGGACGCCTTACCCGGGGCTTGACTGGGACTTGCTGGGAGAGACCATTGAGGAGTGCCATAAAAGGGATATCGGGGTATCGGCTTATTTTAACGCGGGGCTGAACCATCAGCTTCTGCTGGACCACCCGGAATTTTCCAGGGTCGACCGCCAGGGCCGCATCATGCGGGATGAGAGGCTGGAGGATAATTTCTTCCGCTCCCCTTGCCTGAATACGGGGTACCGGGAGTACCTGTTCGCGGAAATCAAGGAAGTGATCGCGAAAGGGCCGGACGGGCTTTTCCTGGATTCCACGCATCCCGTCCCCTGCTATTGCTCGTCCTGCCTGCGCAAGATGCGCGCGAAAGGACTTTCCTGGGAGAATGACCAGGATGTGGCGAAATTTGCTTTCGATACCCAGGTGGAAGCGTTCCAGGAGGTTAGAGACTTCCTTCCGAAAGAGATGCGCCTATACCTGAATGGGCTTGAATATGACAAGGTGGCGGACATCGACAGCCACGCGGAGGTGGAATGCCTGCCGAACGCCGGCTGGGGCTATGATTTCCTGCCGATCGTGGCGCCGTATTACCGCAAGCTTACGAAGAACCGCGTCTATATGACCGGACGTTTCATAAGCGGCTGGGGCGAGTTCGGCAGCGTGAAGCAGACGGCGTCCCTGGAAAATGACGTGTTCGATGCCTTGCTTTATGGGTACGTCCCTTCCATCGGCGACCACATGCACCCAAGGGACGGCTTAGACCCGAGGCTGTATGATAGGGTCGGGAAGATTTATGAATATGTGGAAAGCCTGGAGCCTTGGACGGACGACACCCAGGCCCTCGCCCAGGTCGCCATCGTGGGCAACCGCCACGAAGGGGCCGCCAGGATGCTGGGCGACCTGAAGATCTGTTACGACGTCCTCAATGAGGATATGGACTTTGACGGCTATAAACTGCTCATCGTACCGGAATATACCCAGATCACGCCGAAGCTTGGCAAGAAGCTGGAAGACTTCGGTGGAGCGGTGATCTCCTGCGCGGACAGCATCGCGCCGGGCGGCATCTGGGACTATATCACTTCCTATGAGACGATCCAGAATAAAGACCGTTATTACTCCTACCATGGGGAAACCTGGCTTCAGGGGTCCGTCGGCATCCGTATGAAGAGCGGTCACGCCTTGGCAGGGGACGTGGAGCCTTATTTTGAAAGAAAATATGACGGCTTCCATGGATATTTTTACAATCCGCCTAAGGGCGAGACCGGCTACTGCGCGGTAGCCAAATGCGGCAACAAGGCGCACATCGGGTTCAAGGTCTTCGAGGCGTACCAGAAGTTCAACGCCGACTTCCACAGGGACCTGGTTCGGGACCTGATTGACGAGCTGCTGCCGGAGAAGCTCCTTGTGACAGACCTGCCTTATTCGGCCAGGGCTTCCCTTATGAGGGGGCCTAAGGGAGACGTGCTCCACATCAAAGCGACGCACCCCGTCTTGGGAGGCGGCAAGGCTGGCGTGGATGAGCATGACGTCCTGCCCGCCGGCCGGACCGTAAGCGTGTTGGGCGAATACGGCAAGGCTTTGCGCCTGCCGGACCTTACGCCAGTGGAAAGCGTGGCGCGAAACGGCAGGACGGAACTTGTTTTACCGGAAATCACGGGCTATATGCCAATCCTCCTTTGTCAGTAAAGGGATGTTTGCACCGAGGGGTGAAAAGTCTGCAGGGGCCCCTCGGGCGCAGGTCCCGACTGGGAGAAATAGGGATGAGGGCCGTGGCCTGGGTGACAGCGGGCGGCTGGAAGCGGCAGGCCATGGCTTGGGAATAGAGAAAGAGATAAGGAGGTACGATCCCATGGGTAGATATGCGATTGAGGACGCCTGGCTTTATGATGCCATCGTCTATGAGATTTATCCGCAGTCGTATTATGATTCCAACCAGGACGGCATCGGAGACCTTAAGGGCATCCTGGAGAAATTGGAATACATCAAGGAATGTGGGTTTACCGCCATCTGGCTGAACCCCATCAATGCCAGCAGCTTCCGGGACGCCGGATATGACGTGACGGATTTTTACCGCGTGGACGCGCGCTACGGGACCAATGAAGATTATCAGGCGCTTTGCGCAAAGGCCCATGAGATGGGGTTAAAGGTGGTCTTCGACCTGGTGGCGGGGCATACCTCCATCGACCATCCGTGGTTCGTGGAATCCTCCAGGGCGGTCCCGGAGGCGTATGCCAACCGCTATATCTGGATTGACGGCACGTTTGACGCCCCGGAGGGGATCACCGGCGTGGGCGAGCGGGACGCGGCGTACCTGAGCAACTTTTACTGGAGCCAGCCCGCGTTGAATTATGGTTATGCCCATCCGGACCCGGCAAAGCCCTGGCAGCTGCCCGTGGACCATCCGGACTGCGTGGCGATGAAGGAAGAGCTGAAGCGGATCATAGATTATTGGATGGACTTGGGGACGGACGGCTTCCGGGTGGACATGGCGGCCTCCTTAATCAAGGGCGATACGGACGGCAGCGCCATGCGCAAGTTTTGGCAGGAGGTGCGAAGCCATATGGAAGAGAGGAATCCGCAATGCGTGTTGATCGCGGAGTGGGGCTTCCCTGCGGATGCAATCCGCGCCGGCTTCCATTGTGACTTCCTGCTTCACAGCGGCCCTGTCGCTTACACCTCCCTGTTCCGATATGAAAAAGGGCGCAACACCACGAGCCAAAGGATCGGGCATAGTTATTTCAATAAAGAAGGCAAGGGCAACATCAACGATTTCCTGGACCGTTACCTGTATGACTACCAGGAGGTCTTCGGGAAAGGCCTGATCGGGATGATCACCGGCAACCATGACATGCAGCGCCTGGCTTACCGACGCTCCACCTGCGAATTGAAGGCAGCCTGGGTGTTCCTGTTTACCATGCCCGGCATCCCCTTCGTCTATTATGGGGACGAGATCGGCATGGACTTCCTGGAGGGGCTTCCGTCTAAGGAAGGCGGGTACATCAGGACCGGCTCCCGTACGCCGATGCAGTGGAACCATGGGAAAAACCATGGTTTTTCCGACAGCGACACGCCATATCTGCCGACGGACGAAAGGGACGGCGCGCCTACCGTGGAAGACCAGGAAAAGGACGAAGGGTCCATGCTGCATTTTGCCAAAAGGCTGATCGCTTTCCGCAAGGCGCACCCGGCGCTAAAGCCCTGCGCCCCTTTCGAGGTGGTCCATGCCGGATACCCGTTCACCTTCCGCAGGTGGGCGAAAGAGGAGGAACTGTATGTCGTCATCAACCCCTCCCAGGATAGCTATACCGTGCAGCTGCCAAAGTTAAGCAGGCCCATCCTGTGGCAGAACGCTTCCCTCCGGGACGAGACGGCTGCCTTGGACGGCGTAAGCTTCCTGGTGGCGCAGGTTGGGTCAGGGGAATCGGAGGCAAAGTAAATTTAGAAACGATTTAGGAACGCGATATCACGGACAGATTCGTGATAGATGGAGGTATGAGTATGAGAAAGGATATTTTACGGGATTACACGAGGCAGGACCACAGGCAGAGGCTCTTAAACATCCGGCAGGCCAGGGAAGCCGTTACGGACTGCCGTAAGACGGAGCTGTTGATGGGCTATGAACCGGGACAGTATATCTACCATAGCAGTCAGCCCGGCGATCCGAAAGAGGACGCGACCCTATTCGAACGCATGGCGAAGGCTGGGGTGAAGTACATCTATACCTGGTCGGGATGGGCGGCACCGGGACATCGTTGGGACGGCGATCCCATGTTCGTGCCGGGCGATGAGCAGGGGGCGCGCCGCTTCCTGGAGCTTGCCCACAGCTATGGGCTTAAAGTGCTGCCTTATACGTCCACGAACTTTTTCGTGCGCCGCAGCCCTTATTTCAATCCCGATTGGGCCTACGACGCCAGCTACGACCTGAAACTGCGTCTAGACGATCCCTCTTGGGACCTGGCGCATTGCTCGCCTAACAGCCCTGGCTGGAGGAGCCATCTGCTGCGCCAATATGTCAACCTGTTGGATAACTTTGATTATGATGGCGTCTATGTGGATTCCGGCTACATCCGCCGCTGCGATTACATCAGCGCCATGCAGTATTATGAGAAAGAGCCGGTCATGGTCAAGGATGAGATCATGGCGTTCGCGGAAGACGCCGACCATGACGGCGGCATGGAGGATCTGTTGTCCATGATCAGCGCGGAGGTGCGCCGCAGGGGGAAGACCATCTCCGTCTTTAAGGAAGGGACGGACCGCTTCCGCACGGACAAGGATATCTTTGATTATATGCTAGCGGGCGAATGCGCCACGGACATCGACTTCGTCCGGGAACGCATCCGGGATTATAAGCATGTGATGTTGGATTTCTCGCCGCCAGCCCCCATCCCGGAGGACGAGTATTACCTGAACACGCTGCCTTTCCTGCATTTCCCGATGTTGAAGCGTCTGGCGGTCACGGTTCCTGACCCGAACAGCATCATCCCTGATTTTGATACCGGGCTTAAGTGGCTGTCCTTGTTTAAGGACATGACGGAGGATGGCACCTTTTGCTTTATTGACGCGAAGTGTCCGGGCATCGTGCCGCAGAAGTCGGACGACATCGTCTGCACGCTCTATGTCAATCGGGAAACGTACCTTGTATTGGCGAATTTCTCCCAGGAACCGGGCAAGGTCGTGCTAAACGGCAAGTACGCCTCCCTTCGTCCGGACGAGGAAGAGAAGCCTGTCGCGAACGAACTTACTTTGGACGGGCGTGGACTCCTGATTTTGAAGAAAGGAAACTAACCCTATGAGAAAACCAGAGAAACGGTTTGAATTCCGAAAAAGGCTGCTTAAGGTGCACCCGGAGCACATCCGCGACTATTCCCTGGCTGTCGGCGCGCAGGAATGGGAGATCCGGGACGGCATGGTGATTGACCTGAAGGGTGCGCCGGGGGAAGTGGTGCTTACGGCGGCCAAGGATTTCATGGACTACCTGTCCGCGGCGATGGAGGTTTCCGTCCGGATTGACTGCTACGGCAGGACGGAGGGCGCTGAGGTTAGCGTGCGTTTAGACGACGGGACCGGCGGGCTTACCCTGGGCGACGGCTACATGGGCTATCGCGTCACCGTCCAGGACGGCATCCAAATCCTGGCCCATGACGAACGGGGCGCGGCCCAGGCGCTTTACTACCTGGAGGACCTGATGACGCTGCGCAAAGCGCCTTTCCTGGAAAAAGGGGAGGTGGAGAACCGTGCCATGTATTCCCCCCGCATGGTCCAGTCCGGCTTCCACTTTACCGTGTTCCCGGATGAGCACCTGTCCAGCATCGCCCACGCGGGCATGGACGCCATCATGCTGCCGAACAACGTCAATAGCTTCCTGGACTTGAATGACCTGATCCGGCGTGCGCATCGATACGGGCTCGACGTTTATATCCAGAGCACCTTTCCCAGCAAGAAGCACCCGGACGACGAGGGGGCGCAGGAGTATTATGACAGCACCTATGGCGAGCTGTTCAAGGCCTGCCCGGACATCAAGGGAATCTTCTTCGTAGGGGAAAGCAACGGGTTCCCCAGCAAGGATCCCCATACCTTAGGCCGGACCAGCTTCCCGCCGCCAGACGTGTTGCCGGACGGGAAGCATATGCCGGGCTGGTGGCCCTGCATGGATTTCCCCCAGCTGATGGAAATGGTCAAGAAGTCCATCTTCCGATATAACCCGAAGGCGGACATCATACTTTGGAGCTACAACTGGGGCTGGGCCCCCGCGGAGGACCGGGCGAAGCTGATCCGCGCCCTGCCCAAGGACATCACCCTCATGTCGACCTACGAAATGTTCGAGGTCTATCGGGAAGACGGCGTAAGGGAGCGCACCACGGACTATACCTTGAGCGTTGTGGGTCCAAGCTATTACTTCCGCACGGACGCCGAAGTGGCGGCGGAATGTGGCGTGCGGCTCTATGCCATGTCCAATACCGCGGGCCAGACCTGGGATTTCGGCGTCATCCCTTACGAGCCGTTCCCTGACCAGTGGCAGAGGCGGTATGACAGCATGAAGGAGTGCTGGGAGAAGTACGGCCTGTGCGGGCTGCTGGAGTCCCACACTTTCGGGCTGAACCCGTCCTTCATCAGCGAGCTGACCAAGTGGAACTTCACCCTCTCCACCCGCCCGGAGAAGAACCTGCTGCACCGGATCCTGGCGAGCCATTACGGGGAAGAGGCGGCGGGCACGGTGCGCAAGGCGCTGGGCGTCTGGAGCGAAGCCATCCGTTATTATATCGCGGCGGAGGCGGACCAGTACGGGCCGTTCCGCGTAGGGCCGGCGTATCCCTTGAACTTCAACAAGGTCTCCAGGCCGCTTCATTGTTCAGGCGGGTTAGAGCCCCGTTACGTAGCCCTGGAGAACAGCCACGAGAGCATCAGCATCCCGCAGATCCGCATCCACCATGAGATCAAGTCCTTAAAGGAGATGGAGCGGCTCATGAAAGAGGGGATGGACATCATGGACCAGGTGGCGGACCCCAACGACGACCTGCAGGAGCTTATGGACATTGGCAAGTTCATTTACCTGACCGTAAGGACGGCGATCCACACCAAGGAGTTCCTGGTGGCCAGGACCCACCTGGACGTGTCGGACAACAAGGAGGACGCCCTGCATTGGGTGGAGGAGATGGAAAAGATCGCCCGTAAGGAGATGGAGAACGCCAAAGAGGCGATTCCGCTCGTGCGCCTGAACTCCCGCCTGGGCTGGGAGCAGGAACTGGGGTACCAGGGGGACGAGGAGTACATCGACTGGAAGATCCGGCAGGTGCAGTCCATGCTGGATTGGGACCTGGGGGCTTTCCGCCGGTCGCTTGAATCGGAAGGGCTTCCCCTGGAAAAGGAAAGGAACTGACCTTATGAGAAAACCGGAGAAACGATATGAATTCCGAAAAAGGCTGCTTAAGGTGCACCCGGAGCGCATCCGCGACCATTCCCTGGAGAAAGGGGAGGGGGAATGGGAGGTTGCGGACGGGCTGGTCCTTGATATAAAGGACGCGCCGGGGGAAGTGGTGCTTACGGCAGCCAAGGATTTCGTGGACTACTTATCAACAGCGATGGAGCTTACCGCCAAGGTCGACCCTTATGGCAGGACGTTAGGCTCGGGGCTTGTCATACGCTTAGACGACGGGACCGGCGGGCTTACCCTGGGCGACGGCTACATGGGCTATCGAGTCACCGTCCAGGACGGCATCCGGATCCTGGCCCATGACGAAAGGGGCGCGGCCCAGGCGCTTTACTACCTGGAGGACCTGATGACGCTGCGCAAAGCGCCCTTCCTGGAAA
>CANPWC010000079.1 GCA_947581905.1 uncultured Acetatifactor sp. | reverse complement strand
GGTCCCCGCGCTGTTCCAGGAAATCCAGCGCGAAAGAAGTGATGGCATCCGCCCGGTACTCCGTAAAGTCCAGCCGCTTGCCATTTTCATCGAATACATAGCCGCCATACCCGTGGGACGTGAATTCCAATACGTCTGCAGCCCGCCAGAAGCCGTTATAGCCTCCTCGCAGCTTCTTCGGGACCGCCTTGTCCATAAAGTCATAGGCAGGATGGTCCGCGGCCGCGTCGCCGCTTGCCAGGTGCCACTTCCCCACATAAGCCGTCTCATACCCCGCCTCTTCCAGGTAGTTTGCCAGGGTCTTGATCCCCAGGGGCAGGATCGTGTTGTTCCGATAACACCCGATCTGCGTGGCATAACGCCCGCTTTGGAAGATCGCCCGGCAGGGACCGCAGACCGGCTGGGGGGAAAAGGCATGCCGAAACGTCACGCCCTCCCTTGCCAGAGCGTCCAGCACGGGCGTGATATCCAGCTTTTGCCCATAACAGCCGCAGGTATCGGCACGCTGTTGATCTGTAAAATAAAATAGGATATTCGGTCTTGACGCCATCCCGTCCTCCTTGGGGGAATATGCTTGAGGACCCTCCCGCCTGGGCGTTATCTTTCGCAGATCTGATACGCAGAAAGGTCCGGCAGGTACCTGCGGAAGAACTCCAAAAACCCGTCCTCCACCGCCACCTGGTCCAAGGTGGCATCCGCGTCTTCTAAATCATAATAGTATTTCCCTGTTTCCAAGTCGACTGAGAAGCTGTCCAAAGGGAAACCTTTCCGCCGGATAGGACGGGCGGCGGATACCAGTAAGAATGGCTCGCTTTCCATGGATTCCTCCATGGCTTCATAGACATGCCCCTCATCCAGCACAAGGCAGATCGCGTTCCGGTAGCGCGCCCGCAGGCCTCCGTATTTTGCAGCCAGCCGCGTATAATGCTCCACCATTTCCTCGTCTGTCAGACATTTTCCATGCACCGTGCGCACATGGACGCCCGGCTGGTCCTCCTGTGGCACTCCATCAAAATACAAGCCGGAATCGCAGGAAAAAACGGGCCTGTGCAGCGCCTGATAATATGCCTTTGCCTTCAGGCGGGCGTTTTCCAGGGGAGAACTGCCGCCCTCCTCCACGTCCGGCAGGGACACGTCCAACTCCTCCAGGGAAATGATTTCTATCCCCAGCGTCTTAAGGCGTTTCTGCATGGCGTCCACCTTGGCCGGATTATGGGTCCCATAGATCAATTTCATCCGCCGCCCTCCCTTTTTTCAAACAAGACATCTTTCCCGGCCCTGCTTCCTTAGGAAGCCTCCGCACCTGGAAGCTTCTGGGCTTCACGGCAAAATGCCCCTGTTTTCTTTCAAGGTTAAAATGCGTACGACGCTTTCATCAATGCGGGATTCCTCTATCTCCCCGGATTCCACGGCGGAAAGGAGCGCGTCGATCGACGCGTCCAAGTCCATGGGGCAAAGCAGCATGTCCACGCCGGCTTTCACGGAATCCACCGCCACCTGGGCGTTGGTATAATGGTCGGATATGGCTTTCATCGCCAGGGCATCCGTCATCACCACGCCCTGGAAGCCCATCTCCTCGCGCAACAGCGTCGTGACCAGTTCATAGGAAAACACCGCCGGTTCCTCACTCACATCCCGGATGATCAAGTGCCCCATCATGACGGAATCCGCACCGGCATCAATGGCCGCCTGAAAAGGAAGCAGCTCCTGGGAGCGAAGCTGGTCCAAGGTCTTGTCAATATAGACCGAACCATAATGGCTGTCCGCGGAGGAATCGCCATGTCCGGGAAAATGCTTGATCACGCAAGCGACCCCGCCTTCCTGGAAGCCTTTGACCGCCGAGGGGAGCAAGGACGCCGCCTGTTCAAAATCATCACTGTACGCCCGGTCCCCAATCACCGTGTTCTTGGGATTGGACCATACATCCGCCACCGGGGCCAGGTCCATATTAAAGCCCAACGTGGACATGTCATGGGCCATGGTGTACGCGTTCGCATAAGCGGTTTCAGGCCCATCGTCCTTATAATCCAGCATGGCGTCCACCCAGGTGGTGCCGATGGTGTTCATCAGGCGGGCGACCCGGCCGCCCTCCTCGTCACAGGCCAGCAACAAGGGAATCTTGGAAAAGCTCTGCACGTTGGAAAGCATTTCCGCCACCTGGCTTTGGCTGACCATATTGGTCTTATTGTAATCCAAGCCTCCTACCGGATATTTTTCCAGGGCGGCACGCGTGGTCTCGCCTGCGGACGTCACCTTGGACACGCCGGTAATCGCCGACGGGGTGACGAACATCATCTGGCAAACCTTATCCCGCAGGGTCATTCCTGCCAGGATGTCCTGGACTGTTTGGGAAACGCCCTGGGAAGCACTGGAGGAGGCGACGGCCTGCTCACCGGCCCCTTCTCCGGTCGATGCGTCGCCGGTGGACTGACCGTTGGTTTCTCCGGCGGCTTCGCCAGCAGCTGGAGCGTCTCCATTGGGCTGACCGTTGGCTTCGCCTGCCGCCGCTCCGCCATCAGGTTGACCATCGTTTTCTCCGGCAGCTTCCCCGGCAGCCGCGTCGCCATCCGTTAGTCCATCGGCTTCCCCGTTGGCTTCCCCGGCAGCCGCTCCGCCATCAGGTTGACCATCGGTTTCTCCGATAGCTTCCCCGGCAGCCGCGTCGCCATCCGTTAGTCCATCGGCTTCCCCACTGGCTTCGCCTGACGCCACGTCGCCACCAGCCTGCCCGGCAGCTTCCCCAGACACCACGTCGCCATCGATTTTCCCACCGTCAGCGCCCGCATCCGCCGTCAGGGTACCGCCAATCCCATCTAAATCCCCTTCGATCGCCACGCCAAGGGATTCCTCCGGCTGCGCGGCAAAGCGCCACACAAGCCAGACTGCCAGGAGGCACAACACGCCGGCCAAGGCCGTCGCGGCCACCCAAACCCAGGCTTGCGTACGGCGGTTCTGTTTCTTCATCTTCATCATTCCTCATATTCACAGATAAAGCACATGTTCTGGTTCAATGCCGCGGATACGGACGCCGGGTCGTCACGCTGGTCGTTCCACATCCACTTGTTGTGCACATACCAAAGCATGATATACCACTCGGGCGTGCCGTCAAGATCCTGACGGGACGGCTGCCCGTCGCCCCAGGCCTGGAATGAGAAATCCTCCCCAGTCACCCAATGCCCGAAAACATGACCGTCATAATCATAAGAGGTATATCCGCCCAGCCAAATATACTTGCAGTCGTTTTCTTCCGCCAGGGCGATGATCTGGTCCATTTCATCCTGCGAAGTGATGGTGGCAAGATGGCCTCCCATTTCCTGGCAGCGGCGGTTCGCTTCCTCCCAGGTATAAGTCCCTTGTACCAATTCATACCGGAAAGCATGCGTCACGCCCTGTACCGAATAAGCCGGCGTAAAGTAGACGGCCGTATCGCCCCTGGCGCCTCCGCCGCTTACCGAAACCTCCAATTCGCGCCCCGCATATTGGTCTATGCCTTCCTCGCTGACATATTCCACCATGTAAAGCTCTTTTTGCTCCGCATATACCTGCTCGAAAATGCTTTGCAGGTCATAAAGGTCGCTGATGAACCAATACCGGCCTCCCGTGGCTTCCGCGATATCCCGCAGGGTCTGCTCCTCCACGGAATAGCCTACGCCGATGATATAGACCGGCACCTGGTTGGTATTCGCGTAATTGATGACGTCCCAGGAGGAATGAATGCTGCGGTTATCCATGCCATCGGTAAACGCGATCACGCACCTTGCGCCGCCCTGGAGGCTGGCATTCTGTATCCCGGAATAGACCGCGTCATAAAAAGCGGTAAGGCCATCCGTAGACATGTTGTTGATTCCGTTTATCAAAAGCGTCGGATCATCGGTAAACCAGCACATCTGCTGCACGATGTCGTCAAAAGCCAGGACCTCCGCCTTATCCCCCACATCATAATGAAGATTGTTCACGAACTCGATCATGACATCTTTGATCAAGTTCATATCATCATAGGAAATGCTGTCGCTCTTATCCGCCACCAGGTCAATATTCAGGCCCAAATCCTCCATCTGGGACACGCTATGGATTTCCCGGGCAAGGTACTCCCCGCCATCGACGCATTCCTTGATCTGGAACGAATTCGCATCCAGGCCCTGCACCGTAGAGCCATCCTCCCAACGCGTCACCCGGAAATACGTCCGGATGATCGGATAAGCCGATACGTCAGAGGAAACCATCTGCACGACCGCCGGCTCAAAATACGGCGTATCATAAGAAGAGTCACGCTGGAACGTATAATCCCCTTCTTTGAGCGTCACCGTCAATTCACGGTGCACCGATTCATATCCCACATCATCGCCTTCATAGCTGAAAACGATATTGTCCCCTTCTTTTTTGAAATCCTGCAGGTCGCGCTCGACGCCATCCTCCGTCAGGACGACCTGGTCGGCGGACAACTCTGACCCACAGGACAGGGTGATGGTGACGGTCGGATAGCTGTCCACATTGATGTCCACGATGCTCGGATCCATCTTCGCTACCGTAAGCAAGTCAGAATACTGTGCATAATCCTCCGATCCGTCATCAATCTGCAGCCCTTCCAACAAGTCAGCAGCCTGCCCGAAATTTTCCTGCTGCAAATATTGTTTCGCCTGCGCCATCACCGTCTGGTTCAGGCCCTCTTTCGCCTCTTCTCCCACAGGGAGGATTTCCAGGGCGTCCTTGTAATACTCCATCGCCTGCTCATAATCCCCGTCCTCCAGGGCATCGGCGGCTTCCTCCAAAGCATCGTAGTATTGGGCGTCCCTTAAACCGTTCGAGGCCTCTTCACTGTCAGGGCGAAGTTCCAGGGCATCCTGGAAACAAGCCTGCGCCTTGGAATACCTCCCCTTTTCCATAAGGTCCAAGGCATCCTGCAGCGCAGTCTGATACTGCATCTGATCGCGGATGATGTTAAAGCCAAAGAAGCCCCCTACGGCCAGGACGAGCGCGACCACGATGCCCAAAGCCAGGAACAGGGGCCAGCGCTTTTTCTTCTTTGCCCCTGCCTTGGGCTGCTCGGGAACCCCCCGCATCATCGGTCCAGGGCCGCCGGCCATCTGCCATGACGCATTCCCGGATCCCGCCTGCTGCGGTCCCGGCATGCCTCCCTGTCCTGCCTGAGGCTGCCACGACGCATTACCAGGTCCCGCCTGCTGCTGTCCCGGCATATTCCCCTGGCCTGCTTGTGACTGCTGCCAGGCCATGCCTCCCTGGACCGCCTGAGGCTGCCCCGGCATGCTTTCCGGTCCCGCCTGCTGCGGTCCCGCTGCCGGTGCGCCTGCCTGGTCCGGCTGATTTTGCTTTACCGGCGCGCCACAATAAACACAGAATTTTAAATGATCATCTAATTGATGCCCGCACTTCGTACAAAACATGATCAGCTCCTCCTAAATCCCATCTTTCGGCGGCAGGGAAACCCTCATCCCTTTGCCCTGCCTTAAGATTTCTTTCGTCAACCTCCGTTTTTATTATGCTCTTAAACGAATTATTTGTCAACATTCCTTTCTTTTTAAACCATAGACAGGGCGGACCCAGGAGACGCCTCGCGCCCTCCATCCTCCCGCATTGTTAAACTATCCTTTATTGCGGCGGCCGTTTTTTTGCTTTAAGATAAGGAAGAAAAAACAGAAAGGAACGATTCCAGGATGAAACGTCAGGTTACATTTTTCTTACACGGAGCCATCGCATTGTGCCTGCTGCTTTCCTTGACCGCCTGCCGCAAGGAAGAAGACGAAACGCGCACGTTCTGCGAGGCTTTTTTTGACGCTTATGTGGAAAATGACAGCGATGCCTTGGAGCAGGCCCTTGCCATGTCCGAAGAAGATGTCCAGTTGGGGAAGCTCCAGTCCCAAATAGCGAAGCACCTTACGGTGAAAGTGGAAGCCTCTGAGGT
This sequence comes from uncultured Acetatifactor sp., assembly GCA_947581905.1. GTDB lineage: Bacteria > Bacillota > Clostridia > Lachnospirales > Lachnospiraceae > Acetatifactor. The sequence goes on along the minus strand of CANPWC010000079.1, from coordinate 4,624 downwards.
TGGTGAAGATGCCGCCACCATCTCCGCGACCATCACTAACGTCGATCTGGAGGCCGTGCTCCATATGCTGCCGGAACAGACGGACAACGTGGAAGACGCGAGGAAAGAGCTTCTAAAGCTGCTGGAAGAAGAGGATCTGCCCATGAAGGAATTCCCGGTCCAGATAGAGCTTATCAAAGACGAGGAATGGACGGTCACGCTGACGCCGGAGCTGTCAAACGCCCTGCTTGGCGGACTTGCGGACCTCTTGTCGGAGGAAATGGAGGAAGTCGGATCATGAAAATCAAAAGGAAACGTTTCTTTGCGTTATGCTTAGCCCTGCTCCTTTCCATCTCTTTCGCCGCCCCTTGTGAAGCGGCCGAAGCGACGCAGGAAAGCGCCAAAGACGACAACCAGGACTATTTCGTGGGGAAGCTGGAGGTATTCACCAAGGACGGCGGCAAGCGCAAGGTGCGGGCAGCCCTTTGCGAAGGCAAATACATCATGGCGGAGCCGGAGACGATCGCCTCCATAGCCGGCATGAACCTGTCAGAGGACGGCACCGTCTACGAGTTTGAGCGAAAAGGGTACTTCGTCCGGATCGATACGGAAAAAGAGACCGCGTCCATCGGGATTTACCTGACCGACCGGGACGTCCACAAATTGTACCGCGGCGAGAAATTCGAGATCCCTATCCGCAAGCTGGAGGTGGATGGGGAAGAGAAGACTTTCCTTTCGCTGGAGAAAACGCTCTACCTGATGAACGTGCAATGGTCCTGCCAGGACCAATGCGTATACTGCTATATCCCGGACGAAACCTTCTGGAACGTCCTGGCGGACTCGGCAGAACTCTTTTCCCTGCAGCCGAATTATAAGGAAATCTTTTACGGCTACCGGGAGGAAAACGGTTGGAACGGCTATTTGTACGGACTGTACGCGACCTTGGACGACGTAAACCTCCTGCGCCTCGCGTTCGGGGGAGAGGCGCAGGCCGACCGGGACAGGGCGGTCCAGGCCATGCTCACGCTGGGATCGCCTTGCGAGAACCTGACCGGGACGATGCAGGAAATGGCCGAACAGGCAGCCTCCAATTATATAGGCGCCCTGACGGAATGCGCACAGACCGTCAGCAGCGTGGGCGGGTTTGGCGCGGCAGAGGCGCAAGCGCTGTGCCAGGCGTTCACGGCATGGGCGGACACGGAAATCCCCTCCTATTTCGGAGACGTATTTGACGGCTTGTCAATGGCGGCGGGCGTGATCAACGCCATCCAGACGGCGGTGCGTTATCGGGATTGGACGGAGGGCTTCATCGACCAGCTTCAGATCATCAAAAGGCTGGACGATGAGAAATATCCGAAAGACAGCGAATTTTTATCAGACGTGGCTCAATCCCTCTTAAGCGAGCAGGGAAACGCCGCCGGGAACATCGCCTGGGAAGCGTCCCAATCCCTGGGGGCGAGCTTGATGGACCTGGCCGTGTCCGCCACTCCGGCAGGGCTGTTTTACAATGCTTACAATGCGACGATCGCCTCTGCGAAAACCCTCCGCCCGGAAATCAAAAACGCGCTGGATTCCGGGGAATTTTTCTCAAACGCCAAACGGCTTTGCGATCTTTCCATTGTATTGCGCTCCACCTATACCGACCTTTTGGATCAGACCGCCAGCTACATCAGTTCCGTGGAAGAACTTGACATGATGCGCGGTTATGGAAAGCTGTACGCCTCGGTCAACGCGCACTGCTATGACGCGCTTTATTCCGCCGCCTTGAAGCTGAACCAGGCCATCCTGCCGGACGCGACGGTGGAAGAAGCGTCGGAAAGCGGGGAGGCAGGCTACGATATGCGGGATCTGGGCAACAAGCTCATTGGGAACCAAACTTTCGCGCTGCGCTTCCAGGAGACGCAGCAATACGATCCCACCTTGATCCTGTTTGAATCCTTTGACAACCTCTACAGCAGTGAAAACGGGGGGCACCGCGAAGAGATCCCGCCTGAATATGTGATTTACGACCTGCCGATCCGGTTTTCATCGAACATGGGAGAGTATGGCGGGGTCATCTACAAGCTTGGATCAGACTTAACGGTCCAAGACATCTCCCTCAAAAAGCTGCCGATCGAGACGCCGGAGTATGACTATATCTGCTCGTTTTTATTCTACCGGGGGATGCTCTACTTCTGCTGTAAGGAAGCCGGCACAAGCGATTTTTCCTGTGCGCTTTATTCTTGCAAGCCGGATGGCACGGACATGGTCCGTCTGCATGACGATGTGTTCCAATTCTATATCGAGAACAACCGACTGTATTGCTATAAGACGGAGTACCTGGACTTGGCGGACGGCAAGTGGAAGACGGATGAGGGCTATTCCGATCCGGGCTTCGGTTCCTGGTGGGATGATGAAACTTTCCGCGTCGATGCCCTAAGCGGCGACGGGCTCAGGTATATCCCAATTTCGGAGGCGGAAGATGGGACGTCTGTTTATGGAGAATCGCAGCTGATCGCGGCGATGGATAATAATTATTACCAGATCGAGATCCAGACCGTGGCGCAGGGAAACGTCTTCTTCACCTATTATGAAGGGGATGAGACGATGCTTTACTGCCTGCGGCTTGAAACGAGGGAACTGCTCCTGCTTGACACGGGAAGCGCCATTGGAAGCGGGACCTATTTCGGATGGTAATCCTCATTCCGGAGCGTTTACGCGACGGGGCGATTAGAAATCGCGAATGCGATTTCTAATCTGCCATCGGGGCTATTTGTGACGCTCCGGCACAAATAGCCGTGTGAAAAATAAGCTATCGAGCTTATTTTTCACACTAGGATGCTGGAAAGAAATCGAAGCTTTATTATTTCAGTGAAAAAATGGAGGTTGGCATGAAAAAGTATTTACCTTTCCTTATGACTTTGATTTTGTTATGTCTTACCGCCTGCGGCAAAAACGATGCCGCATCCGGCACGGAGGACGGGCAGGAAGCCCAGGAGGAGCAAGAAGATGCCGGCGGGCAGGAGGACCGGGACGAGGCAAAGGACCAGGCGGACCTGGAAAATGCAGACGAGCAGGCAAGCTTGGAAGAGGCAGGCGGCATGGAAAGCGGTCACGATGCCGCGGTCAAAAACCTCGCTTACGGGAATGATCCGAACAATCTGCTGCAGCTTGCCCATGCGCCATGCTTTGGAGAGGGACGAGCCTATTACATCAATTTCAACAATGAGGTCGCAAGCTATTCTTTGGACGGAAGCGACGCCAAGGCGCACGGGACCGTCGGAAACCTAAGCGAAATGAGTTCCGGCGCGTTGTACCTTAACTGGCATGATGGCAGCGTCTACTATATGATCACGCAATACCGTGAAGACTATACCCGCTACGTGGAGGTCCGGGCAATGGACGTACAGACCGGGGAGGAAACCACCATCGAGACGAATGAGGAAAGCGACAATGTGATGTCCAATGGAATGATGATCCTCGGAGACAACCTGCTGTATTCCTGCTACGATCCGCAAACCGATGATACGACCGTTACCGTGGTCAACCTGGCAAGCCAGGATAAAAACCAGATTTTCCATGGCAAGGCGCAAGCCGGCAACTTTGCCGCCCTTTTTACAACGGATGGCAAATCCCTCTACCTGTTCATCCCGGACTCTTCCTACCGGGTATACAAAATGGCGCTTTCCGCGCTCTATGACGAGGAACCTTCCTATGAGCGCCTTGCAGATATCCCGACTGCTTCGACCGCGCTCACGGAGGATGGGATTTATACGACCCTGGCAGACCCCGACACCCACAGCAATTCCTATGTTTTCTACGCCTATGGGGACTCCGGGGAGGACTGGACGTTTCAGGTCCTGCTTCCAGAAGCCCCGTCAGACAATGCCGCAAGCGAAGAAGACATCATCCGGAATCTCGTATGGCGTTCCGGGAAATGGTTCCTGGGCGATACGTTGGCTTGCCTGTCGTGGCTCAATGACCATTTATACCTCTCTTCCACTTACGACTATACCCAGTCGGCTTTTGTGGGCGAGGCAGCCTATGAGGACAGCAGCGAAAACGGCAGCGGTCTATATGCCGGCGTTTATGAAGGCGTCCTTTACCTAATCCTGGAAGACCAAAACGGGGTAAGCTTCCATACGCTGACGGCGGATGGGACTTATCGGTAAAGCTTCTCCCGCGCCTGGCCTCTGACCGGAAGTGGATAAGGCACAAGGCGAATAAGGCACATGCGAAACCGCCGCATGGGAACCCGGTTCCCTGCGGCGGTCTTCTTCTGGCGCGGCATGTATTTTCTATCATTCATTATCTATCATTCATAGTAGATTCGGGTCTTCGACAGTTGTAACTGAATAAGATTCTAGCAAACCGCAGAAATGCGGCTTTTTTCTTGTCAAATTTTTTCATTTTCTTGTTGCATGTGTTGCATGATTGTGCTATACTATTTATGAGGTGATGCTGTTTTGAAGCTATATCTCGATAAACGTCTGAAAGACCCGACTTACTACGGGCAGCAGGGTTTCCGCAATGGGAAAAAGGTCACATCTAAAAACATCAAAAATTTCGGGAAGCATTCTGAACTCCTAAAGATCACGGATGATCCGGAGGCTTATGTCCGCGAAGAAATCCGCAAATGGAATGAAGAATACCGCTCCGGGAAGGT
>CANPWC010000078.1 GCA_947581905.1 uncultured Acetatifactor sp. | reverse complement strand
CGTGGCTTCCGGCGGCGGCACAGGCCGTACCCTTCATCCGGACAATATGGCTGCCGGCCCTGCTTCCTATGGCTTCACGGATACCTTAGGACGTATGCACTCTGACGCGCAGTTCGCAGGTTCTTCCTCCGTTCCCGCGCACGTTGAGATGATGGGACTGATCGGCATGGGCAACAACCCGATGGTTGGCGCTACCGTGGCCGTGGCCGTCTCCATCGAAGAAGCGGCGAAGGAAGGTCGTTTCTAAGGAGTGCCCGGAACTTCTAAAAGTGAAATGAGGTAAATAAAAGTACCGTGCCCTAGGGGTGCGGTACTTTTTTTAATCCAAGGTTAAGATGTTTTCAAGTCCAGCGTTAAGGCGTTTTCGCCCCAAGGTCAGAGGGTGGGGGATGCCTTCGACTTCTCCAATAGCCCGAAATATTTATCATGGGCTTCCTGGTATTCCCGATTGAATTCTTCATCCCTGCCGGAATGGATCTGCGACACATAATTATGCACTTGGTTCTTGAGCTGGGGCATCGCCCTGCATATGGCAGCTACGCCAATGTTGGAACAGACGTCGGAGATACGTTCCGCTTCCGTCAGGAGGTTTAAGAACTCGGTGCCTGCGAAGATGGAGCAGGCGCCCAGGCGGAGCCGTTCCAGATGGTTGTCCTTGAGGGCGTTCACCATGTCGTCCACCACCTCTTCCATAGGTTCGATATGGCGGGCGGCGACAAGGTCGCGTTCCACGAAGGAGAGGCGCGAATACTCCAGGATGTGGTCTAAAAGCTCTTTCAACACGTTCAGTTCCGCCAATGCGGTATTAGAGAACGCCATGTCATGTTCGTGCAGGGAGGTGGCGATTTCCGCGATGTTCATGGCGTGGTCGCTTAAGCGTTCGAACTCCGTGGTGGCGGAATGGTAATGGTTCATGGTTTCCAAATGGTATGGGGAAGTGATGTGGGCGGAAAGCTGGACCAGGTAGTTGCCGATCTTGTCCGCCATGACGTCGACATAATCTTCATCTTTCTCTACCTGTTCCACATTTTTCGGATCATATTGGTTGATGGCTTGGAAAGCCAGGTCGATGTTGTCCCGCGCGATTTGGTACATGGCATACAAGGCGTCATAGCAGCGCCCGAAAGCCAGGGCGGGCGTGCTGAAGAAGACCGGGCTTAAGGCGTCCAAAAGCTCGTCCCGCTTTTCTGTGGAAGCGTTCTCCTCATCCTTGATCAGCTTTCGGCTCGCCCGTTCATACAGGTTTAACGTCGGGAATAGCACGATGGCGCAGGCAAGGTTGAAGATGGTGTTGGTGTTGGCGATCCCGCCGGAATAGATGACCTTGTCCCAGAAGCCGTCCAAAAGCCCCAGGTGGTGGATGAGAGTGACAGCGGCCAGGATGACCACGGTTTTGCCCAGGTTGAAGAGGATGTTCACCAGGCCTACCCGCTTGGCGTCCGGCTTGGCCCCGATGTTGCAGACGATGGCGGTGGTCACGCAGTCGCCCAGGTAGATGCCTACCAGGACCGCGTAGATCGCGCTGAACGTCAAAAGGCCGGAAGTGGAGAAAGCCTGTAGGATGCCGATGGCGGCGGAAGAGCTCTGTAGGACGAAGGCCACGCCCAGGCCAATGAGGTAGCCTAACAGGGGGTTATTCCCCATGTCGGTGAAAAGCTTTTCGATGATGCCGCTTTCTGTAAGGGAACTGACTGCGTCGGTCATATTTAACAGGCCGGAGAAGAGGATCCCGAAGCCGATGATGATCTGGCATAATTTGCCGGAATTTTTGGATTTCTGGCTCATGAGGATGACGACGCCCACGATCAGGGCAAGCGGAGCCAGGGTAGAGGGTTTGAAAATCTGTAAAAAGGAGGTCCCGGAGGAATCCAGGTCCAAAAGGCGGATGATCTGTCCCGTCACGGTGGTTCCCACGTTCGCCCCGATGATGATGCCTAAGGATTGGTGCAGGGAGATGATCCCGGCCCCTACTAATCCGGACGTGATCACGATGGTGGCGGTAGAGGATTGGATGATGGCAGTTATGGACAGGCCGAGCAGGAAAGCCTTCACCGGCTTGTTGGTGAGCTTCTCCAAGGCTTTCTTCAGGGTGCCCGAGGAGCTTTCCTTAAGCCCGTCCCCCATCAGCCGCATCCCGTAAAGGAACATGGCCAGGCCGCCTAAGAGCGTAATCATATTAAATGGGTTCATAGATTTCTCCCGTCTCCTTCAAATCAGCAAATTTGACTCTATTTTACTATAAATCTACATAATAATCCATAGTTTTTTTCAGAGATTTTCATTTCGTGAAAAACATCCGAATAAAATCTAAAAAAAATATAAAGTTTTTTACACTTTGATGTTGTAAAGTATCGAATTATGTGCTAGAATGGGTAAAGTTTATTGCAAGGCTTTAAAAGAAGCAAGGAGTCGCTTGACATGAAGTTTTATCCATTAGGTGACGGGACGGGATGGGCGGATTTGGACCTGCAAGGGCAATATCAGGCGGGACGAAAGATCGGCAAGGTCTGCCTTGGGGAGAGCGTCTTTTATTTCCGTTCTAAACGAAAGGTCTATTACATACCATATACGGCGATCCGGCGGTATTTCCGCAGGGTGATGATGGTTCCCGCCAAGCTGTGCTGCGGGAGGGGCGACTTCCAGATGGAGCACCTGGTCATCTGTGGGGAAGAGGGCGAATTGGCCCAGATCGAGCTGCCGGGGACGAAGGCGGCGAAGATCTTGATGGAGGAGCTTGGGCGGCTTGCGCCGGACGCCCTCGTCGGCCGGCCGGCCAAGGATCCGGCAAGCTAAAAGCAAAGGGGAAGATCAAATGACCGTTTCCGAAGCGTTGGAAGCGATATTGAAATCGTACAAGCGTTATTACAATATTAAGACGGAAGATGTTGCGGACCCGTTTTGCGCGGAAGCATCCTTCCATTCCCATGGGGAGCAGTACTTCCTATTAAAAAAGGCGGTCCTGTCGGAGGCGGATTCCCATGAATATGTCTTTTTCGCCACCGCGGATGAATTGGACGTAGGCGACGTGGAAAAGTTGGATGAGCGTGCCTGGGAAGAGGGCATGTCAAGGGTGAAGCCCCATCCTTCCCACCGCAACACGGATGTGGTCCTGATCCTTATCGCCGAGCATATTTCTGGGGAGGCCAAGGATTACATCCGCACCATCAAGCGTTATCAAAGCTACCGCCACACCCTCCAGGGGTGGAGCCATTACAGCGTGGTTGCCCAGGAGCTGTCTACAGGGGAGTTGTCCTATAATAAACGGGGCAAGGACCTTGTGAAGCTCTTTCGCAATAGAAAGTAATCTTATTATAAAGTGAGGTGTTTTATCATGACTGCGATTCTGATTATCGTAGCAGCAATCATCCTGCTGGTGCTGGGCTATATTTTTTATGGTTCCTGGCTGGCAAAGCAGTGGGGCATTGATCCTACCAGGAAGACGCCTGCCGTAGAGTTTGAAGATGGCGTGGACTATGTAGCCGCCAAGCCTGCGGTGTTGATGGGGCATCATTTCTCCTCCATCGCCGGCGCCGGCCCGATCAACGGACCGATCCAGGCTTCCCTGTTCGGTTGGCTTCCTGTGTTCTTGTGGTGCGTGGTCGGCGGCATTTTCTTCGGCGGCTTGCAGGACTTCGGTTCCCTGTTCGCTTCCGTCCGCCACGGCGGCAAATCCGTCGGCGAGATCATCCAGGATTCCATGGGCGACCGTGCGAAGAAGCTGTTCATCGTATTCGCCCTGTTGGTGCTGATCCTGGTCATCGCTTCCTTCGTGAACGTCGTGGCCGGCACATTTGCTTCGGAGAATCCTTTGGGCTTCACCACATCCCCTACCAACAATGAGACGACGGCCATCATTTCCCTGTTGTTCATCGTCTTGGCCATCGGCTATGGCATCTTGACCAACCGCATGGGCGTCAAGACCTTGCCTGCCACCATCATCGGCATAGCCTGCATCGTTTTGATGATCGTCCTTGGCCTGAATGTGGGATTCGCCCTGGGCCGTACCGCTTGGATCGTCCTAATCGGCGTGTACATCACGATCGCTTCCCTGGTTCCTGTATGGATCCTGCTGCAGCCTCGTGACTATCTGTCCAGCTTCCTGCTTTACGGCATGATGATCGTCGCGTTCGTCGGCATCTTTTTCTCCGCTTTCACTAAGACTGCCACGTTCCAGATCCCTGCCTTTACCGGATGGAAGACGGATATCGGCACCCTGTTCCCCGCCTTGTTCATCACGGTGGCGTGCGGCGCTTGTTCCGGTTTCCATAGCCTGATTTCCACTGGTACCTCCTCCAAGCAGCTTGCAAGCGAGAAGGATGCCAAGGCCATCGGTTATGGCTCCATGTTGATTGAATCCGCCCTGGGCGTCATTTCCTTGATCGCCGTGGGCATGGTGTTCGAAAGCTATCAGGCGGCGGCTTCGAAGCCGACCCCTGCCCTTGTGTTCGCTTCCGGCATCGCCATCATGTTTGGCGCTGAGGGCACCAAGGTATACCAGGTCGTGAGCGCCCTGCTTACCCTGGCGGTATCCGTATTCGCCCTGACCAGCCTTGACACCGGCACACGTTTGAGCCGTTTCATGTTCAGCGAGTTATTCCTGAAAAAAGGTGAGGCTACCTATAAAGATGCCACCGGCATCCGTAAATTCCTTGCTTATCCTTTGACCGGCACGCTCTTAATGGTAGGCATCGGCTGTATCCTGGGCGGTTTGAGCTTAAGCCAGATCTGGCAGCTGTTCGGCGCCGCCAACCAGTTGCTGGCAGGCATCGCCCTGATGGCTGTCGCCGCTTGGCTCGGCAACGTTGGAAAGAACAATAAGATGTTCTATATTCCTACGCTGTTCATGCTCGTCGCGACGATTACCAGCCTGCTGATGACCGTCTTTACCAAGATCAAGACCGTCAGCGCCGGAACGGCCGCTTGGGGCGATTGGTTCCAGATGCTGTTTGCGGCAGCCATGGTCGTCTTGGCCGTCATCCTTGTGATCCAGGGCATTGAGACGTTTATGAACCTTGCCAAGAAAAAGAAGAAATAAGTTGGATTTTGTCCCTCATGGGACGCTTAAGGAAGGAGCCGCAGGCGACCTGTTTCCAGGCCGAACCTGCGGCTCCTTTTTAGGCTTCTTTTAACACTTTAACACGGGGAGAGGTCCCGTCATTCTTTACAGTTTAAAATATCAGCATAGAACTCATCCATTTCTTTCTGGGTTTTGAATACCGCCACATACATCTGGTTCCCCATGGCTCCCGCCAGGACGTCAGGGATGCGGTCCACCATTTTCATGTTATCCTTGTATTTCGCCATAATGTCGGCATGGCTCATGACGAAGTCCTTGCCGTCCCTGCGCCCCGCGTAAGCGCAATAAGCGTGCTGCCCGATGGGCATGGTGGAGCGGTCGAAAGCGATCATGTCGGCCCAGATCTTATAGACGTCCGTGCTATGGGCGAAGTCGATCATATCCGGCGTGAAGCCTCCGCTGGGACGCATGTTCACTTCCAGCGCCACAAGCTCGCCCTTCTTTCCTAAGCCTTCCTGGTCTTTCAACAGGCGGAAGAACTCGAAATGCACGAAGCGGCTTTTCACGCCGAAGCTCTTGACGGTTGCGCGGCCTGCCGCACGGGTGTCTTCCGGCAGGTTCTTCAAAATATAGTAGAGGGAATTGGCGGATTGGTTCACGATATCCATAAGGGAGACGGGGGTGACGTTGCCGGTCTCGAACATGGGCTCCCCATGGGAATCGATGATGGCGTCGTAGGAATTGACCTCTCCGACGATATATTCTTCCATGATATATTGGGTATCCGGCCATTTCAGGTCAAAGAAGCGCTTCAGTTCATATTCGTTATCCAGCTTGAACGTGTGGGAAGCGCCGACGCCGTTGTCCGGCTTCGCCACCACCGGATATCCTACTTCTTCAACGAACTTTTTGCAGTTCTCCAAATTGTCCACCATGTGGTACCTGGCGACGGGAATGCCTGCCTTTTGGTAGAATTCTTTCATCTTGGACTTGAACTTCACATGCGGCATATCGGATACCTGGAAGCCGCTGGTGATGTTGAAGTCCGTGCGCAGCCTGGCGTCCCGCTCCAGCCAGTATTCATTGTTGGATTCCAGCCAGTCGATGCGGCCATGCTTGAAGATGAAGAAAGCGACGGCACGATAGACCTCATCGTCATTTTCCAGGTTGCTGACCTTATAGTATTCGTTTAGGCTGTCTTTCATGTTCTGGGTCAGTTGGTCATAGGGTTGGTCGCCGATCCCTAAGACGTTCAGCCCGTTCTTTTTAAGTTCCCTGCAGAACATCCAATAATTCGTAGGGAAGTTGGGAGAGATGAAGATAAAATTTTTCATAAGGTTCCTCTTTTCCGCGCTGTCGCGCATATGATTGGCTTAACTTGGCCTAATCGGCCAAAGCCTTGCCGCCTTGCCTGGCGGGCTGCTCATGCCGCCTGGTCTGTCGAAGCTTTGCCTGGCGGGTTCATGCCGCCTGGTCGGAATACAACAGGTAGGGCACGAAATAGGCTACCTGCTTGTACCACCAGGGCCAGTCATGGGAGCAGTCATAGCCCCAATAGTCCACCCACACGTCAATGTGTTTTCGTCTAAGGATGTCGTGGAGACGCCTGGTATCGTCCGGCCGTTCCCATGGTCCCTGTCCCACGCAGATCACGGCTTTTTTCCGGTTATAAAGCTCTATATAAGGATGGTCGCCTGGAAGGTTCGCAAGGTAGTGGACCGGGGAATTGAGATAGACCAAGTCGTCCATATAAGGGCCGAAGCCATATTCCGCGCTGTAGATCCCGCTTAAGGCCAGCAGCCTGTCGAAAAGGTCCGGGCGGCGGAAATATAGGTTTGCCGCATGGGTCGCCCCCAGGCTTGCGCCGAAGACGAAGATCCCCGGATAGCCGGTCCAGCCGTTGCGCTCGTTGACCATCCCGCGTGCAAACGGCACCAGTTCATCCGTGATATAGCGGATCCAGGCTTCATAACGCTCAATGCGCCACCTGGGGTCGCCGCCCCCATTGGACCAGGTCTCTTTGTCAATGGTGTCGATGGAGAAGACCATGACCTGCCCTGACTCGATAAAAGGGGCCCAGGCATCCGTCATATGGTAATTCTCGAAATCATAGAAGCGCCCATCCTGACAAGGGATGAAAAGGACCGGCCGGCCTTGGCTCCCATAGACCTTACATTCCATATCACGGTTCAGCGCGGGGCTGTATTGCTTATAATACTGTGTTTCCATATAGAAGCCTCCTTTCAATCCTGGGCCATAGCCAGATAACTCATGTCCAGATGAGTCGTGTCCAGGTTGGACATGTCCAGGTTGGACATGTCCAGGTTGGTCACGGGAGTTGGTAGAAGAGCACGTTCATGAAGAACGGGATCTGCCGCTCCCAGCTTGCCTCACAATGATCTCCATAGGGGACGATCCTGCTGGTCAGATGTACCTTTTTGTCTAACAGAAGACCTGTGACGTGCTTGAATTGGGAAGCCATCACGGCATGATGCCGCATTTCATTGGAACCGTAGTCCATGTAGACCGACGTCCCGGGACGGATCTCGGCATCCAGGATCATGTGGTCCAGTTTGCTTTTGGCGAACCAGATGGATGGGGAGAGGGCAGCCGCCCTGGAAAAGACGTCATTATATTGGGTGACGGCGTAAAGGCTCATCAGCCCGCCCATGGAGCTTCCCGCGATGAAAGTGTGCTCCCTGTCGGGGAGGGTGCGGAACCTTTGGTCGATATCCGCCTTGAAAACATGGATCAGCCAGTCCATGGTGATCTGCCCCAGCCCTGTGATGCTTCCCAGCTTCGGGTCGCGGAACGTGAAAGGGGAATATTCCCGAAGCCGTCCGTTGTCCGGGCTATGGTTGCATTCCACCGCCGCGATGATCAACTGCGTATTGGTGTAGTCCATATATTCCTTCATGCCCCAGCTTTTCCCATAGGTGGCATCGGAATCGAAGAAGACATTATGCCCGTCGAACATATAAAGGACGGGATAGCGTCTGTCCTGTTCGTAAAAATAGGATTCCGGAAGATAGAGGTAAGCGTTCCGCCTCTCATCCTGCGTCAGCTCCGGAATCGTAATGCTCCATTTATCTACCATGACTTCCTCCCTTATGCTTAGGACGCCGGAGGATCGCTTGCCCATCCGGCGGCGCTTATGCCATAAGTGACTATAACACAAAATAAGACAAAATACAAGCTTGACAGTGCCCCCTTTTTTTCGGTATGATAAATGCGATTATAGTTCACTCGTCCGTCAGTGCTCGTCTGGCCGTTTGCGCAGGAGCGTCGTGAATGGCCTAAGGGCGGATGGGGCTGGCCTTGCGGATTCCTTGTGTATAGCTGCACAAATGTAAAAGCTGCACAAATGTAAAAGCCGCATAAACGTAAAAGCCGCATAAACGCTCCGGAATGGAGAAGCCTATGATAGTGAAACAATCGATCAAAGAGTTTGAAAAGCTGGGTTTTGGGATGTTCGTGCATTTCGGGCTTTACAGCATGATGGGGAAAGGGGAATGGAACAAGTCCTGCAACCATGTTTCCGATGATGAGTATGAGGCTTACGCCAAATTCTTCAGCCCTAAGGAAAGCTGGGCAAGGGAACTGGTGCAGTTGGCCAAGGACTCCGGCTGCCGTTACATCACGATCACGGCACGGCACCATGACGGATATTCCCTGTTTGACACCTGTGGTTTAAGCGACTATGACGCCCCGCACTCCTGCGGCAGGGACTTAATCGGGGAATTCGTGGACGCCTGCCGTGCAAGCGGCATCCTTCCTTTCTTTTATCATACCCTGTTGGACTGGCATGAACCCTCTTATCGGGAGGATTTCAAGCAATATCTGGTTTATTTAAGGAAAAGCGTGGAGCTTTTATGCACCAATTATGGCAAGATCGGGGGCATTTGGTTCGACGGCATGTGGGATAAGCCGGACGCGGACTGGGAAGAGGACGCCCTTTATGGCATGATCCGCAGCCACCAGCCGGATGCCATGATCATCAACAATACAGGACTTTCCGCCAGGGGGGCGCTGGGGCATATCGAGCTGGACAGCGTCACTTTCGAACGCGGCAAGCCGGAACCGATCAACATGGAAGGCGCGCCCAAGTATGTGGCCAGCGAGATGTGCGAGATCTTCGGCTCCCATTGGGGCTATGCGAAAGAAGACTGGAACATCAAGTCTCCCGCGGAAATGATCCGTGAGTTGGCGGATTGCCGCCGGTATGGATCCAATATGCTGATGAACGTAGGCCCTATGGGGGATGGCAGCATCCGCCTGATCGACCGCGCAGTGCTCGGCATCATGGGAGAGTGGGCGAACTGCTTCTCGGAAGCCATCCATGCGCCCCGCCCCTGCCCGATCGTGGTAGAGAACAAGGAGAGCGATTTCCTGCTCCAGGATGGGACGAACTATTACCTGTTCTGTTATGGGCTTCCGATGTCCGCGGACCCGAACGTGGCCTTGAATGAACCCTCCAATTACCTCGACCAGTTCCACATGAAAGAGAAGATCCGTTCCATCAACTGGCTGGATGACGGGACGCCTGTGGATTATACCCAGGATGGGGATGCCGTGGACGTACGGACGGTGCCCTTTACTTATGGTCGGGACCTTGTGGTGCGCGTGGCAAAGATCGCCTGCCAGGATTCCTAAAATCTCCTATCATTTTTTGTAAAAAATACTGGATTTACGTGTCATGATGTGGTAAACTAGTACTGCTTTTTGGGTTTACAGTTTTGTCGTGCTAAAATACGAAGTCAGCAGGGATGTGCTCAAAGCGCATTCCTGTTTTTTTCCGGCAAATGTCCGTCAAAGGCGTTGCCGCCGGATCAGGATGAAGAAGGGGTACGCTATGTCTGAAACGAAGATCTTACTAGGCAACGAGGCGATCGCCAGAGGGGCTTATGAAGCAGGAGTCAAGGTCTCCGCCGCCTATCCCGGCACGCCCAGCACGGAGATCAGCGAAAGCTTGGTCCAATATCCCGAAGTATATGCAGAGTGGTCTCCCAATGAGAAGGTTGCGTTGGAGGTCGCGATTGGCGCTTCCATCAGCGGCGTAAGGTCTATGGCTTCCATGAAGCATGTGGGAGTGAACGTGGCCAGCGACCCGCTTTATACCGCCTCTTATACCGGCGTGGGCGGCGGCCTGGTATTGGTGGCCGCGGACGACCCGGGGCTTTACAGCTCCCAGAATGAACAGGATACCCGTTGCGTGGCGCGCTCGGCCATCGTGCCGGTGTTGGAACCCTCCGACAGCCAGGAAGCCAAGGACTTCATGAAGTTCGCCTTTGCCATGAGCGAGGATTATGATACGCCGGTCATCCTGCGCACGACTACGCGCCTGTCCCATTCCCAGGGAGTGGTTTCGCTTTGTGAAAGGAAAGAGCCTAAGGATGTGCCTTATAAGCGCGATCCCGGCAAATATGTCATGATGCCGTCCAATGCCAAGGGGAGGCATGTGCATGTGGAAGAGCGCATGAAGCGCCTGGCGGAAGACGGATGTAGGTTCCCGGTCAACCGGGTCGAGTACGACGACCTTTCCATCGGGTTCATCACCAGCGGCATCCCGTACCAATATGTAAAGGAAGCTTGCCCCCATGCCAGCGTGCTGAAGCTGGGACTGGTGAATCCCCTGCCGAAGAAGCTGATCATGGACTTTGCCTCCAAGGTGGAGAAATTATATATTTTTGAAGAATTAGAACCCGTGCTGGAAGAACA